>CAJXTZ010000019.1 GCA_913061345.1 uncultured Erythrobacter sp. | reverse complement strand
CCTCCGGATGGAACTGCGTGCCGTAGAACTTGCGTTTCTCGTCGGCGATCACGGCGAAAGGGGCACCGTCGCTGGTGGCGACGATTTCGAAACCATCGGCAAACTGCGTTACCTTGTCGCCGTGGCTCATCCACACCTGGTGTCGTTCACCCTTTTGCCACAGCCCATCGAACAGCGCGCAATCGGCAGTAACGGTCAGGAATGCGCGGCCGAATTCGCCGCCTTCACCGGTTTCGTGGCCGGGCCGAACTTCCCCGCCCAGCTGGTGTGTCATCACCTGCTGGCCGTAGCAGATGCCGAGGATCGGCAACCCGCTTTCGAACAGGACTTGCGGCGCGCGTGGTGAACCGTCATCGGGCACACCGGCAGGAGAGCCCGAGAGGATAATGCCCTTCGGCTTCATCCGTTCGAACGCTTCCTCCGCCTGGGTGAACGGCGCGATCTCGGAATAGACGCCCGCCTCGCGCACGCGGCGCGCTATCAACTGCGTTACCTGGCTGCCGAAATCGACGATAAGGATGGAATCGGGAAGATGGTCTGCCTGCATGGCAGCGCATTGCCCAAAGGCCGCGTCCGTGTCCAGCATGCCACCTTGTAGCAGTGCAACCCGGCGGTTGCAAAATGCGCAACACTTGTCGATTATTTCGCATTTGCATAATTTTCAATCAAGCGCCATCTGCCCCTCGACGACGGGGCACCCCGGCGAATTTCTCAAGCAACAGGACGATGTAACCATGCGGCATTTCGCACCGAATATCCTTGCATCGCTCGCAGCGATCACCCTCAGCACCACCTTGCTGTACGGCATTCTGTAAGAGCGGGCACGACAGACCCCAAGGCCCGGAGACATCCTCTCCAACCCCCCTCGTTTCCGGGCCGAACACATGGCCGCTCCTCCCCAGGGGCGGCCATTTTCGTATCCGCTTACGGACCCGATGCCGTTTGCAGTCAGAGTCGGGCGAGAATTTCGTCCATGGCCTCGCGCTGCGAAGCCCCTGCAAATTCACGCATTTCGGCGATAATGGGACGCGCTTCCGCGCCGCGCCCGTTGGCGATCAGTGCATTGGCATAATGCCATCGGATCTGCAGGTTGCCCGGCTGCGCCGCCATCGCCGTTTCCAGATGCCGCAATCCGGCAGAAGCCTCCCCGTTTTCCAGCAATGCCCAACCCAGCGTATCGGCCACGCGCGGGTCGCGCGGCGCCAGGGCATAGGCCCCGCGCGCGCGGTGCAACGCCTCCGCCTTGTCACCCACGCCCAGCGCAGCATGCGCGGCGTTGTTGAGGATTACAGCGTCGCTTTGCCCGCCATCGGCCAGTAGCGCCGCGTAAAGCCGTTCTGCCTTCTTCGCCTCGCCCGCCAGCAGCGCATCCTGCGCCTCGCTCGCCCTCGCCGCAAAACCTCGCGGGCGCGCACCAGCCAGACGCGCGGCAAAGCGATCCTCCTGCCCCAGTTCTCCAGAAAGCCGGGATGCCAGTGCGAGCAGTTGCGGCGTGGCCGTGGCGCTATCCGCCAAGGGTGCCACAAGATCGAAGGCGCGGCGCGCTTCTCCTTCCCCGGCATAGGCCTGCGCCAAGACCGTGCTTGCGTGAGCATGGCCGGGCTGGGTTTTCACAAACTCTCGCAAGTGCACGATGGCCTGTGCGGGCAGGCCGCGCAAATAGGCCACCTCGCCCATCAGCAGCCGACCGCTGGGCAGCTTCGCTATATCGCTTTCGCTGCGCTGGAGGATGGCATTCGCCTCGTCCAGATCGCCTTCCTCGAACGCCAGCCGCGCGCTCAGCAGCAGCGCCAGCGGATGGCCGGGCGCGGCCGACAGCAATGTATCGAGATGGCCTGCCGCCGCCTTGGCATTGCCGAGGTCAGCCTCCGTTGCGGCGAGCGCGAACAGGGCGTCCAGATCGACCGGGTGATGCTGGTGCGCACGGGCATAGAATGTTCGCGCCCCTGCATAATCGGATCGCAACAAGCGCAACTGCCCTGCCAGCATCAGCGCGTCGAGTTGCGTCCCGTCTGCATCCAGTGCGCGGATTGACCAATGCTTTGCGGCGGCAACTTGCCTTTGCGCAAGCGCCATGGCGCCGCGGGTAGCCAGCAGCCGGGCGTCGTCGGGATAGGCAGCCACTGCCTGATCGGCGCGGGCCAAGGCATCCTCTTCGCGATTGAGCGCGGTAAGCGCGCGGATGGCAACCCATGCGCCCAGCGCATTCTGTGCCCCCGGCAATTCGCTGCGTGCGAAGGCTTCTTGCGGATCGCCGCGCAGGAACGCTGCGTGGGCTGCCAGCGCGTCGATATCGGCAGGCGCTTCGCCCGAATCGCGCATCCGGTCGATGATGCGCTGCGCGCCCTCCCCATCGCCCAACGCCAACAGGGTTCGGGCGTAAAGCGGCGCGGCGGCGGCTGCGCTTTCCGGATTGTCCATCGCCTCGACCAGCGCAATGCGCGCCGTGCGGTAATCGCCCTGTTCGAAAGCGGCCTGCGCCTCGACCAGGGGGTCGCCGCTGCCAAGCCCGCAGGCTGCAAGGGAAAGGGCAAGCGTGGAGAGCACGAGAAAGGAGTTCTTCTTCATGCGCGCGAACCTAGCGCAAATGCCTTAAGCGAGACCTAAGCCTTTCGGCCCGGCCTCGCTCAGGTTCTGCTAATGACAATCCGCCCTGTGGCGTAATTGCCGAATGGGAATTCAGGCTGCAGTCTTAATTGCCGAATGGGAATTCAGGCTGCAGTCTTCGCCTTGCGACGACGCGCGCCCCATACTCCTGCAAGGCCCAGGCCCAGCAGCAATGCACCCGCTGGAGCGGGAACCTGCGTGGGTGAGCGGGTCAGGTCGAAATTGATATCGAAATGCGGCAGCGCCCAGCCCGTGGGTTTCAGGACGTTAAGCCATGCCGAACCGCCAAAATCGCCTGTCTTGTCGTTCGCGCCAGTGCCGAACTGGAAAACGGTATTGCCCGCCATGGGATCGAGCGGATTCAACGTATACGGCGTGCCGCCGATGGTAATCGTGCCGAGGGCGGAAGTGAAATAGTCCTGGTTGGCGGGATCATAGGCGCCGCCGCCGGCCTTGTAGCCAAAGCCCGTGCCGTCCAGCGTGTCGAGCAGACCGGACAGCGACAGATCCAGCGTTGCCACCGTGCCGGACTTGTTGATCGCGGTGCCGGTAAAGGTGCCGGTGCCATTGTCTGTATCTACGGAGAAGAGCGAACCGTCCTGAAAGGAGTAATACCGATCGCACCCGCTGTTGAGCGTGTTGGTCCACAGGCCATGCGCACAATCGCCCCCGGTGGCATTCGATACATCGTAATTCAGGATGTCTGCCTGCGCGGGTGTTGCAAAACCCATCGCCATGATTGCAGCGCCCAGCGCAAGTTTGTTCTTCATGACTTTACCCCTGTCGTTTGATTCGCGTGTTTCTCGGCGCTGTCAAAGCAAAGCGGGCGATGCGCTGCTACATCGGCAAAGAAGGCGTCCCGAAACGGTGCAAACAGGCCCGTTCTTGGTAAACGTACCGGTAAGGCGTGGAAAAGCGCGTGGAGCGCGACCGCCAGCCTTCCGCATGGGCGGCGTAGTGCCTATATCGTCCCCATGGAAAACACGCCTGAGAAGACCCCCGAGAAAGCGCGCCAGAACGGCGAATACTCATCCGACAGCATCAAGGTCCTGAAAGGGCTGGATGCGGTGCGCAAGCGCCCCGGCATGTATATCGGCGATACCGACGATGGATCGGGCCTGCACCACATGGTGTTCGAAGTCTCCGACAATGCCATCGACGAAGCACTGGCCGGACATTGCGACCTGGTGCTGATCGAACTGAACCCGGACGATTCGGTCAGCGTGGAAGACAATGGCCGCGGCATTCCGGTGGACATCCACAAGGAGGAGGGCGTCTCCGCAGCAGAAGTCATCATGACTCAACTGCACGCGGGCGGCAAGTTCGAGAACACGAGCGACGACAACGCCTACAAGGTCTCGGGCGGCTTGCATGGTGTGGGCGTATCGGTGGTGAATGCGCTGTCCGAATGGCTGGAACTGCGCGTTTGGCGCGACGGCAAGGAACACTGGATGCGCTTCGAGCACGGCGATGCGGTGGAGCCCTTGCGCATCGTGGGCGATGCCCCACCGGTAGAAAGCAATGGCGACGAGAATGGCCTGAAGAAAGGCACGCGTGTCACCTTCAAGGCGAGCGAGAACACCTTCAAGAACGTCATCGAATTCGATTTCGACAAGCTGGAGCACCGCTACCGCGAACTGGCCTTCCTCAATTCCGGCGTGCGCATTCTGCTGCGAGACAGGCGGCACGAGGAACCGCTGGAGCATGATCTGTTCTACGAAGGCGGCATCGCGGCTTTCGTGAAATATCTGGATCGCAACAAGGCGCCGCTGGTGCCCGAACCCATTTCCGTCTCGGCCGAGAAGGATGGCATCGGTATCGACGTGGCGCTGGAATGGAACGATTCCTACTACGAGAACGTGCTGACCTTCACCAACAACATCCCGCAGCGCGATGGCGGCACGCACCTTGCCGCATTCCGCGCCGCGCTGACTCGCACGCTGAACAACTATGCCAACTCTGCAGGGCTGCTGAAGAACACGAAGGTTTCCCTCTCGGGCGAAGACATGCGCGAAGGCCTGACCGCCATCGTCAGCGTGAAGCTGCCCGATCCCAAGTTCGGCAGTCAGACGAAGGACAAGCTGGTTTCCTCCGAAGTGCGCCAGCCGCTCGAATCGCTGATGGGCGAAAAGATGGGTGAATGGCTGGAAGAAAACCCCAATGAGGCGAAGGCCATCGTCCAGAAGATCATCGACGCCGCCGCCGCTCGCGAGGCCGCACGCAAGGCGCGCGAGATGAGCCGCAAGGGCGCGATGAGCGTCGCCAGCCTGCCCGGCAAGTTGTCCGATTGCCGCGAACGCGATCCGGCCAAGTCCGAAATTTTCCTGGTGGAGGGCGATTCCGCCGGCGGCTCCGCCAAGAGCGGGCGCGATTCAGGGTATCAGGCGATCCTGCCGCTAAAGGGCAAGATCCTGAATGTGGAGCGCGCGCGGTTCGACCGGATCATATCTTCGAAGGAGGTCGGCACGCTGATCCAGGCGATGGGCACCGGCCTGCGCGACGAATTCAACCTGGAAAAGCTGCGCTATCACAAGATCGTGATCATGACAGACGCCGACGTCGACGGTGCGCATATCCGCACCCTGCTGCTTACCTTCTTCCACCGCCAGATGCCGGAGATCATCAAGTCCGGACACCTTTTCATCGCCCAGCCGCCTTTGTACAAGGTCGCCAAGGGCAAGAGCGAAGTATATCTGAAGGACCAGGGCGCTCTGGATCGCTACCTCGTCGAAAACGGCCTGCAAGACCGCGTTCTGGAAACCGGGGAAGGCGCGCGTTCGGGGGCGGACCTGTCCGATCTGGTGGACAAGGCGTTGCAGTTGAAGAACCTCCTCGCCTTTGCGCCGCGCAAATACGACTCTGCCGTGATCGAAGCGATGGCCATGGCAGGCGCGCTCGAGCCGGGTCTTTCTTCTGCCGACCGCGACACGCGCCTCACCCACGCCGCAGGACAGATCCAGTTGAGCGACCCCGAGGCCGACTGGTCCGCCCGCACCACCGATACAGGCGATGTGCGTTTCGACCGCGTGTGGCGCGGTGTAACCGACGTTCACATGATCGAGGAGAAATTCCTCGATAGTGCCGAGGCGCGCAAGCTCAACACGCTGGGCATCGCCCAGGCGCAGACCTACGCCACGCTGACACGGCTGGTGAAGGCAGGCAGCGGCGAAGCGCAGCCGGTGGATGACAATGCGGACGAAATCGATGCCGAGACACCCGCTTTTGATCCCGAGACCGCGATCACCCGGCCCACCCAGTTGCTGGAAGCCGTGCTGACGGCCGGTCGCAAGGGCCTTTCGATCAGCCGCTATAAAGGGCTGGGCGAGATGAATGCGGAGCAGCTTTGGGAAACCACGCTGGACCCTGAAAACCGCGAACTGTTGCAGGTGAAGGTGGAAGATGCGGATGTGACCGACGAAATCTTCACCCGCCTGATGGGCGACGTGGTGGAGCCGCGCCGCGAGTTTATCCAGGACAATGCCCTGAACGTGGCAAACCTCGATATCTGATAGGGCCGCGCCGATAGAGGCAAAGGGCCGGGAGAAACCGCGACCGTGATGATGGAGCACAAAAGGCTGGAGAGCGGTGGCTACATGCTGTTCCTCGCGGCTATTACTCTTGGCTTTGCTCTTATCGTCTGGCCATTCCTGCTGCCCATACTGTGGGCGGCGCTGGCGGCGATCATGTTCCAGCCGATGTTCCAGTGGTTTCGCCGAACGATGGGCGGCGGCAGCAACCGAGCGGCGATCGCCACCCTGCTGGTCATCACTATCGCGATCATCATCCCGGCCTTCCTGGTCGGCGGAGTGGTGGTGGACCAGGCAACATCCGTGGTGGTGGCCTTCCAGCAAGGCCGGATAGACCTTGCCGGATGGTTCGAGACGATCTTCGCCGCCCTGCCGGGCTTTCTGCGCGAAAATCTCGAAAACTCCGGTCTCGGCTCGCCGGCGCTAATCCAGGAGCGCGCGCAGGAACTGGCGCTGGAAAGCTCCGGACTGATCGCGCAGCAGGCCGTCTCGATCACAGGTAGCGCCATCGGCTTTGTGCTGTCTTTCGGCGTGGGTTTGTATGTAACCTATTTTCTCCTGCGCGATGGGAAGCCCCTTGGCGCCAAGATCATCGATCACCTGCCCCTGGGCAGCGACATCGCGCGCGAATTGTCCGACCGCTTTCTCTCCATCGTGCGCGCGACGGTGAAGGGCTCAATCGTCGTCGGCCTTGTGCAAGGGGCGCTCGGCTCCATCACATACTGGATTGCCGGCATGCCTTCGGTGGTGCTGCTGGGCCTGCTGACCGCCTTCTTCTCGCTACTTCCGGCAATCGGCCCGGCCATCGTATGGGTGCCGGTGGCTCTCTATCTGCTGGCGATCGGCGATATATGGCAAGGCGTGGTAGTGCTGATTTCAGGCGTCGCCATTATCGGCATGGCGGATAACGTGCTGCGCCCGATACTGGTGGGGCGCGACACTGGCATTCCGGACTGGATAATACTTGTCTCGACATTGGGCGGTATCGCCGCGATGGGGCTGGCCGGGATCGTCGTCGGTCCGATGGCAGCCGGGCTGTTCCTCGCGGGATGGTCAATCCTCTATCGCTCGCGTGTGGGAGAGACGGAGCCGCAAGCGGGAGCGCCTGCCTGATGTACGGCGTTCGCCCCGGCAGCCAGGAGGAGCAGGTTGGCCGTCTGATACTGGCGGGCGTGCTGGTATTGTTCCTGCCCGCCCTGCCGTTCGGCAATTACCTGATCTGGCCCTTCGTCATTCTCACCACGTGGTTTCACGAAATGGGGCATGGTCTGACCGCGCTTCTGACAGGTAATGCCTTCGATCTGCTGGTGATCAACGCCGATGGATCGGGCTATGCATCATCGCGCACGGCACTGGATAGCGGCGGACTGGACCGCGCCTTGATCGCGATGGGCGGTCCGCTGGGACCGAGCGTCATCGGCGCCGCCCTGATCCTGGCCAGCAGCGCGCGCAAGCACTGGCGCCCGGCCCTTATCGCACTTTCGGCGGCGATCTTGCTATCCACCGCGATCTGGGTGCGCAGCGCCGTGGGATGGGCCGTGCTGCCGTTGCTGGGTATTGGCGTGGGCCTGATCGCCTGGCGCGGCAGCCGTGGCATCCAGCTTTTCACCTTGCAGTTCCTGGGCGTGCTGGCAGCGTTCTCCATGTTCAAGGACCTTGACTACCTGTTCTCCGAAAGCGCCATCGTGGGCGGCCAGCCCATGCTCTCCGACACCGGCGCGATGGAGGCGGAGCTGTTCCTGCCCCACTGGATCTGGGCCATCGTCATCGTCGGGCTTTCGGGCCTGATGATCGGCGGCAGCCTGAAATACGCGCTGAACCACGAGGGTCATCGCTAGCGCCGGTTATTCCGGCGCGTAGGCCTCATCTTCGTCTCCATCATCCACTACCGTCAGCCTTTCGGCATCGGGCCCTTCGCCGCCAAGGGATGCCTCCTCCAGTTCGTCACGCGCATCTTCGATAGCTTCCTGCGTCAGGTCGGGCGCTTCCTGCTGCGGGGCGAATTCGCTCGACCGAAGGCACAGTTCCACCTCCAGCGGAAAATGGTCTGAACCCACGTCCCGGCCCGCCTCGAACCGCAGGACGCCGAAGTCGTCGGTGTGGAAGACATGGTCCAGCGGCCAGCGCATCAGCGGATTGCGCGCATCGAAAGTGGCGTTGAACCCGCGCCCCTTCCGCGGATCGATCAGTTGCCCGATGCGCTGGAACGTTTCCGTCACGCTGGACCAGCCGACATCGTTGAAATCGCCCACTACCAGCGTGGGACGACCCGAATCGCGCACAAGATCCGCCAGCAGCACCAATTCGGCATCGCGCTGACCGCTATCCTGTCCGGGACGCGGCGGGCGCGGGTGCACGGCGAACAGTGTCAGCAAACCGCCATCGGCGCGTTGTACGCGCGCCCTTATCGATGGCGTGCCGCCGCCGGCCAGCTCGTTGCGCTCGACCTCGGCAAAAGGCAGCCGTGACCACATGGCCATGCCGTAGGTGTTGGGCTGCGGAATTTTCATCGAATAAGGATAGTCAGCATCCAGCGCAGCCGAAAGCGCATCGGTCCATGCGGCGTCGTTTTCCATCGCAAGGAAGATATCGGGATCTTCGCCACGCACGTAATCGATAGTGGACTGGTAATCGGTGTTGCTCTGCAGAACATTGAGCGAAGCGATGTGCAGCCTGTCCGAAGCCGCGCACTCGTCGGCATCCACTGCCTCTTTCGACATGAAAGAGAAGTAAGGCAGCACCTGTCCCACCTGGAACGCCAGAGCCAGCAGGGCGACAGGCAACCAGATGAACAGCCGCTTCGAACGGGTAGCAAGAAGTAATATGATCGCGATCACCAGCAGGATGGCGAATTGCAGGCGCGGGAAATCGAACACGCGGATCCACCAGGCGTCGGCGGCCACCAGGCTGACAAGTGTGGCAAGGGCGAGGACGATGACGACAAAGCGGGCGATACGGGCGGTCCAGCGTTTCATCGCACCCCCTTGCCCACCTGTTGCACGCTTGTCACGCAGATGTCCTGCCCGCCTTGGTCGGCGACGGAATGAGCCCACAGATTTAGCGCTTGTATTCGGCGAATTCCTCGCCGTGTTGATCGCACATTGTCTTCTGCGTCATGAGCTTCCCCGACCGTTTGTTGATCGTGAAGGTCAGGAACACCGGCGCCGTAGAGGCTGACCTTGTCGATTGCGGTGCCGAGCACCCCCAGCGCGAGTACCGCTCTCGGCAGCGTCGATGTGCTTAAAGCCTCAGTCACCACGCAATGATGAGCCCGACTTTGGCGTGGCAATTTCGCCGCGGGCCTGTTCGGTCAACACGGTGAAGCGATCGCATTCGGGCATGGCGCTGGTATAGAATGCAGCGATCTTCGCCATGTCTGCGCGGAAATCGCCTGTCGGCCAAATTGGCGCCCCTACACCGCCCCGCCCTGCTTCGCGGTCAAACCATGCCGGCACGATCGGGATACCTGCGCCATTGGCGATGTGATAGAACCCGCTGCGCCAGCGCCCGTCGGACGAGCGACTGCCTTCGGGCGCCACCACCAGCGCCATTTTTTCCGCCGCCTCGATCCGCTCGATCACGCTGCGCACGTACCCTTTGGGCGCGCTACGATTGATGGGTATGCCGCCCATATCCAGCATGAAACGCTCCATTGGCCATTTGAACAGGCTATGCTTGCCAATGAAACTGGGTTCTATTCCCATCTCCCTCACCGCGCCTGCAAAGAATATGAAGTCCCAGTTCGACGTATGCGGCGCGCCAACCATAACGAATTTCGGAATTGCCGCTGGCCTGCCGATCATTCGAAAGCCTTTCACGCGATAGAGGCCGCGCAGCACGCGCCAGACGATGCGCGAGAGCATGCTGGGCGCGGCATTTGGTGCGCACCCGTCTATCGGTGCTTCTGGCGGCTGGCCCAAACAAAATCTCCCTCCGGATGGCCTAGCATCCGAAGGGAGAAAAGCGAGCCTTGTCGTAAGGGCCGAGAAGCCCGAAGGATCAGTCTTGCGGGGCTACAGGGCTGCCCAGTTCGGGTTCGCGAGAGAACATGGCATCGTCGTCATCGCGTGAATAGCGCTCGCCCTGAACCGTCATGCCTTCATTGACAGAGGTGTCGTCCTGAAGGCGGACAAGCTGTCCGTTCGAGAAAGTGAAATATCCCGGCGAACCATCGTAATCCTCGATCTGCAGGCGGTAACCATCATCGAGACGCGTGTAGTTGCCGGTGCGGGTGGTACCATCGCTGGCGGTATATTCGTAGCTGTCGTCAGACGAATCGAGCCTGATGCTGCGGCTGGTGCCGTCTTCGCTCTGCATGTTGTAGGTACCGGAAAATTCGCCGGTTTCTTCCAGCGTCGTGGCCGGGCCGTCTGCCTGCATATTGCTCATGTCATCAGCGGGCATCGTTGTTTCGACCGGATCCGCGTCCAGGTCATCGGCAGGTTCATTGTCACCACACGCGGCCAGCAATGCCAGCGGGGCGGCGGCGGTAAGTGTGATAATGTTGCGCATAGTAATGTCTCCTTCGCCCCGCTCAACGCGGCGGGTGACACAAGTTTCCGAGAATGTGGCGAAAATACGACGAACGGATTTTGTGTCTATTGGTACAGCTTTACCCACTCAGCATTCTCGGACCATTCGGCGCCGTGCAGGAAATCGAGAGCAAGCCGAAGCGCATCTTGCATTGCCAGCGGCGTGCCTTCGGAACCGGCGCACTGCGCGACAAAATGCCGTTCACGGCAGCCGTCTCGCCACTCGACGAAGAATTCGTCTGGACCGGGAGCTGATTGAAAGAACTCGTTCTCCCCCGCTGCCAGGATGAGGAATTCCTCCTCTCCGTCGTCCATCGCACGAAATGCGGCAATAACCGCTTCTGCCGTCGCAAGGGAGGCGACCGATCGGCCCGAAACAACCAGCTCGAGTGCGCGAGCCTCGCCATAGGTTGCGGGCCTTGGTAAACGCAGGCTGCAATCGCGGCTTCCCGGTCTGTCCTTCGACTGCCTCGCGCAAGAATGTGACCGTCCGATCTTCTTGCGAAGATTCAGGCCAGAAAATCAGCACTGCCAGAGCGGCGCCACAGAGTATCGCGAGAGGAAGGGTGCCGATGTGAAACAAGTCCCCCTGCACCGTGGAAGCGATCAGCCAAACGATCGCGCCGAGGAGGGCAAAAATGAAGAACGATCTCGCGAACTGCGATAGCGTGAAACCGATAATCCGGGTGCGCCATCCGTCGCGCAGAATAATGGCGTAAACGATGTTGTCATTCGTCATCGCAGTGCGCCACAAACACATGACTGGCCCGGCTATCCAGCCACGCGGGAATTCGCGGGGATCGAACCAGTCCGAAAGCGCCTCCTTAATCGTCACCTTCACCTGTTCGGGTTGATCGGCGCAATCGATGCGAAACAGCTTTGGCAGCAAGAGCGTGCTCCATCACATCCGGAACACGCCGAATTGCGCGCGGTCCAGGATGGGTGCTTCCAGCGCGGCGGCGAGGCTGAGGCCCAGCACGTCGCGGGTTTGCACCGGATCGATCACGCCGTCGTCCCACAAACGCGCCGTGGCGTAATAGGGATTGCCCTCGTCCTCGTATTTCTGCCGGATCGGGGCCTTGAACTGCTCGGCCTCTTCCGGCGACCACTTGTCCGCATCGCGGTGGACTGTTGCCAGCACGCTGGCGGCCTGTTCGCCGCCCATCACGCTGATCCGTGCATTGGGCCAGGTGAACATGAAGCGCGGGGAGTAGGCGCGGCCGCACATGCCGTAGTTGCCCGCGCCAAAGCTGCCGCCGATCACCACAGTGATCTTGGGCACCTGCGCCGTGGCCACCGCCGTCACCAGCTTCGCGCCGTGCTTGGCGATGCCTTCCGCCTCGTACTTGCCGCCCACCATGAAGCCCGAGATATTCTGCAGGAACAGCAGCGGAATGCCGCGCTGGCAGGCCAGTTCGATGAAGTGCGCGCCTTTCTGCGCGCTTTCGGAGAACAGTACGCCATTGTTGGCGAGGATCGCGACCGGCATGCCCCAGACATGCGCAAAGCCGCACACCAGCGTGGAACCGTAGTCGCGCTTGAACTCATGAAACTCGCTACCGTCAACGATGCGTGCAATCACCTCGTGCACGTCATAGGGCGCGCGCACATCATCGGGGATAATCGAGTACAGGTCCTCTGCATCGAACTTGGGCGGGCGCGGATCGCGAATGTCGAGCTTTGCCGGTTCGTTCTGCCCCAAGTGGCTGACGATATCGCGCACGATGGTAAGTGCGTGCTCGTCGTTCTCGGCAAGGTGATCCACCACACCTGATTTCTTCGCATGCAGCGCGCCGCCGCCCAGATCCTCGGCGCTGATCTCCTCGCCCGTGGCCGCCTTTACCAATGGCGGCCCGGCCAGGAAAATAGTGCCTTGTTCGCGCACGATGATACTCTCGTCGCTCATCGCGGGCACATAGGCACCGCCCGCCGTGCAGCTGCCCATGACGCAGGCAATCTGCGGGATGCCCATCGCGGACATGTTGGCCTGGTTGTAAAAGATGCGCCCGAAATGCTCGCGATCGGGGAACACCTCGTCCTGGTAGGGCAGGTTCGCGCCGCCGCTGTCGACCAGGTAGATGCAGGGCAGGCGATTGTCCTGCGCGATCTCCTGCGCGCGCAGGTGTTTCTTCACCGTCATCGGGTAATAGCTGCCGCCCTTCACGGTGGGATCGTTGCAGGCGATCATCACCTGTCGTCCGCTGACGCGCCCGATACCGGCGATCATCGAGGCGCCGTTGACGTCGCCTTCGTACATGCCGTTCGCCGCCAGCTGGCCGATCTCGAGGAAGGGCGAGCCGGGATCGAGCAAGCGCTCCACCCGCTCTCGCGGTAGCAGCTTGCCGCGGCTGACATGCCGCTCGCGGTGCTTCTCGCTGCCGCCCAGCGCGGCCTCGGCCACCTTGGCGCGCAATTCCTCGGCCAGCGCGCGGTTATGCGCGGCGCGGGCCTTGGCTTCGGGGCTGTCTATGTCGAGGGTGGAGGTGAGAATCGGTGCGGTCATTGAACTGTGCTTTTCCTAATTGCCGATCAACTCGCGCCCGATCAGCATGCGCCTGATTTCGTTCGTGCCCGCGCCGATGTCCAGCAGCTTTGCATCGCGCAGGTACCGCTCCACCGGCCAGTCGGTGGTATAGCCCGCACCGCCTAATGCCTGGATTGCTTCCCCAGCGACACGAAAGGCGTTCTCGCTGGAAAGAAGTATCGCCCCTGCCGCATCGAAGCGCGTGGTCCTGCCACTGTCACAGGCACGGGCAACGGCATAGGTGTAGGCCCGCGCCGATTGCAGCGCGACATACATGTCCGCCACCTTGGCCTGGATCAGCTGGAAATCGCCGATGCGCTTGCCGAACTGGTTGCGCTCCCGAACGTAAGGAATGACGGTGTCAAGGCAGGCCTGCATGATGCCGAGCTGCACGCCCGATAGCACCACACGCTCGTAATCCAGCCCGCTCATCAGGACCTGCACGCCCTTGCCCACTTCGCCCAACACGTTCTCTTCGGGTACGTGGCAATCCTCGAACACGAGTTCAGAGGTGATGGAACCGCGCATGCCCATCTTCTCGATCTTCTGACCCGGAGCAAAGCCATCCATGTCTTTCTCGATCAGGAATGCGGTGATACCCTTGCTGCCGCCATCCGCATCGGTTTTGGCATAGACCACCAGCGTTTCAGCAACGTGCCCGTTGGTGATCCAGAACTTGGTACCGTTGAGCAGGTACCCGCCCTGCACGGCGTCGGCCTTCAGTTTCATCGAAACCACGTCCGACCCTGCGCCCGGCTCGCTCATCGCAAGCGCGCCCACATGATCGCCCGAGATCAGCCCCGGCAGGTATTTCGCTTTCTGCTGCGCATTGCCCCAACGCGCGATCTGATTGACGCACAGGTTGGAATGCGCACCGTAGCTGAGGCCGATGGACGCGCTGGCACGGCTCACCTCTTCAACCGCGATGGTGTGTTCCAGATAACCAAGGCCGGTGCCGCCGTCCTTTTCGCTCACGGTCATGCCGTGCAGGCCAAGCTCGCCCATTTCGGGCCAGAGCTCCTGCGGAAACCAGTCTTCGCGATCGGCTTTTGCGGCCAACGGGGCGATACGATCGTCGGCGAAGCGGGCAACGGTTTCGCGGATCATCTGGGCTTCTTCGGTCAGGCCGAAATCGAAATCGGGCGTTGCGCGCATGATACTGGGAGCTCCTAATTGTGCTGCGCCCTGTAGCAAGCGCAGCATGCGAAGCAAACAGGTTACAGTCGCAACCGCCCCCGGTGCTGGAAATACAGCGCAGCAGTAGTTAAGTAGCCCGCAATGAAATTGCGCAACCCCAACAACTCACCCGGAATGCCCGAACCCGTCGGCGAGTTTGCCGACGAGGCCCGGCGCCTTGACGTGGTCGAGAGCTTCGAAGCCGAGGCGCTTGAAGACGATCCCGAATTGCAGGCCATCGTCGAGTTTGCGGCGAAGTTGTGCAACGCGCCTGTATCGATGGTGACTTTGCTGGAACAGGAAAAGCAACGCTTTCTGGCTCGGCGCGGGATCGATGAACGCGAAACACCGCGCGACGTGGCACTTTGCAACCATACGCTGGGCAGAAGTGATCTGCTCGAGGTGGCCGACGCTCCGGATGACCCGCGCTTCGTCAACAATCCTCTTGTGACCGAAGAGCCCGAAGTGCGCTATTACGCGGGGCAGCCGCTGGTGTCGGCGGAAGGCGCGTCGCTCGGCACCTTGTGCGTAATCGATACCGAAGCGCACCAGAAGCCGCTGAGCGAATTCCAGCGCGAGGGGCTCGCAGTGCTGGCGCAGGCCGCGGTCCGGCGGCTGGAAACGCGCCGGTCCACATTGCAGGCGAAGCGTATCATTGCCGAGCGCGAAGAGCGGTTGCTGCGGATGATCGAAGGCGTGCCACAGATCGCCTGGTCTGCTGACAACGATGGCAATTTCGATTACTTCAATAAGCGCTGGACAGAACTGACCGGCGCGCCGCCGCCCAAAACGGCAAGTGAATGGCAACCCTTTATCCATCCCGAGGATGTCGACAAGACATTCGAAGCCTGGGATGCCCGGTTCGTCGCGGGCGAGGAATTCGAAGCCGAGTTCAGGATCCGGCGCGCGGACGGTTCATGGCGCTGGGTGCTTGCCCTGGCCGTACCCGTGTCCGAAGGAAAGGGCTATCCCTTGCGCTGGTTCGGCACCGTCACCGATATCGACGAAGTTCGCAATGCCCTGGAAGAGCGCGACCTGCTGGCGAAGGAACTGGCGCACCGGATCAAGAACATCTTCGCCGTCGTCATCGGCCTTGCCTCGCTACAGGCTCGCAAGTCGCCAGAGAACGCGCCCTTCGTCAAGGAACTGACGCAGGCTCTGCGTGCGCTGAGCCGGGCGCATGAATTCGTGCGGCCGCAGAATGGCCCTACACAAGAGAGCCTTACGGGCCTGCTCGAAGCCCTGTTCGCACCCTATTCCGCAGGCGGGAACGAACCGCGCGTGAGGGTAAGCGGTATCGATACCGCGATCAGCGCGCGGGTCGCCACGCCGCTGGCGCTGGTATTCCATGAACTGGCCACCAATTCGGCCAAATATGGCGCGCTGTCGGCTGACGGGGGGCATATCGAGCTGACCATTGCCGACGAAGACGATGTCATAGCCCTGGCATGGCGCGAACACGGCGGACCGCCCGTGCACGATCCGGAGGCAACCGGCTTCGGGTCGCGGTTGGTGGAGATGAGCGTGACGGGCCAACTACAAGGCACCTGGGACCGCCGGTTCGTTGAGGACGGGCTGGTCGTCGACTTCACCATTCCCAAAGTAGCGCTGACCACCTGAATGACCGGGGCGCCGCCTGCCTTCCTGCGGTTCGAGAACTTAAGCAAATCCTATGGCAGTGTGGGCGCGGTGCACGATGTTTCGCTCTGTATACAGCAGGGCGAATTCGTGGCGTTGGTGGGTGCATCGGGTTCGGGCAAGTCGACGCTGCTGAAATGCATCAACCGACTGGTAGAGCCGACAACGGGCCGCGTGCTGCTGGATGGCGAGGACGTACTGGACGGCCCCGCCCCGCCGGTGCGCCGCCGGATCGGCTACGTCTTTCAAGGTATCGGCCTGTTCCCGCATATGAGCGTTGCGGAAAATATCGCCCTGACCCCGCGCCTTGTCGGTGAGCGATTGCCGGATGCTCGCATTGCCGAGCTTCTGCAACTGGTGGAGCTGGACCCGATACTGGCCGAACGCCTTCCTGCCGAGCTTTCGGGGGGACAACGCCAACGCGTTGGCGTGGCACGCGCGCTGGCAGGCGATTCGCATCTGCTGCTGATGGACGAGCCCTTCGGCGCGCTCGACCCGATCACGCGCGGACAGCTGGGGGAGCGCGTGCGCCGCCTGCATGACGAGCTGGACCTCACCACGGTGATGGTAACCCACGACATGGCCGAGGCACTGCTGCTGGCTACGCGGGTCCTGGTGATGGAAGGCGGAGGCATCGTGGCCGATGAAACGCCCGCAGCCCTGCTGGCGGGCAGGGGCGGCGACGTGGCCCAGGCGCTGGTCGAGGTGCCGCGCGAACAGGCCCGCCAGCTTGCCGGAATAGGTAGATGAGCCCGCTGCTGAACGCCGTTCTCGATATTGGCCCGCAACTGGCCGAGCACGTGCTGCTGTGCGCTGCTGCCGTGGCGCTGGGTATCGTCGTTGCCCTGCCGCTGGCGGTGTGGGCCAGCCGATCTCCCGCCGTCGCAAAATTCGCGCTGGGTTTTGCCAGCCTTGTGCAGACCATTCCCGCGCTGGCCCTGCTGGCCCTGTTCTTCCCCATCCTGTTGGCGGCGCGCACTGTATTCGGGGAAGATCTGCCCACGCTGGGCTTCCTACCCGCCTGGCTGGCGCTGGCGCTCTATGCGTTGCTGCCAATCCTGCGCAACGCGGTCACCGCGCTGGCCAATCTCGACGATGAACTGATCGAGGCAGCCGACGGCCTCGGCATGACGGCGTGGCAGAAGTTGCGGCTGGTGCAGGCGCCGCTTGCCGCGCCCTTCGTGATGGCGGGCATTCGCACCGCCAGCGTGTGGACCATCGGCGCGGCGACGCTTGCCACCACCATCGGGCAGCGCAGCCTTGGCGATCCGATCTTCGCCGGATTGCAGACCCAGAACTGGGTGCTGGTGCTGGCCGGTTGCGTCGCCAGTGCAGGCCTCGCGCTGGTGGCCGATGCCTTGTTCGGCCTTGTCGAACGCGGCTTTGCCAGTCGCCGCCCCGCGCTTGTCATCAAAGGTGCATTGCTGGCGCTGGCGGGTATCGCGGGCGCTGCAGCCGGCACGATGGACTGGCGCGGCGAGGCGCGGGACAGCGTGGTGATCGGAGCCAAGAGTTTCTCCGAACAATACATCCTCGCCCGCGCGATCGGCTCCGTGCTGGAGAATGAAGGTTACAGCGTCGAATATCGGGAGGGGCTGGGATCGGCGGTGGTGCACAACGCCGTGGCCAGCAGCGCGATCGATATCTCGGTGGATTATACCGGCACCCTGTGGACGAACGAGCTTGGGCGAAGCGACAACCCCGGTCGCGCCGCGATGTATGACGCCATCGTGCGCTGGGAACAGGAAAACACCGGCGCGCGCGTGCTGGGTCGGCTAGGGTTCGAGAACGCCTATGGCCTGGCGGTGCGCGGCGAAACCGCCAACCAGCGCCAGCTTGCCACGATTGCCGATCTGGCCGCTGTCGCCCCGCAACTGACCATCGGCGGCGATCCCGAATGGTTCGAGCGACCCGAATGGGCAGCCGTGCGCGAAGCCTATGGCCTGGACTTCGCCGACCAGCGCACCTTCTCGGCCACCTTCATGTATAATGCCCTGCAATCGGGCGAGGCCGATGTGATCAGTGCCTATACCAGCGATGGGCGCATCGCCGCCGATGCGCTGATGGTGCTGTCTGATCCACTGGAAGCACTGCCTTCCTACGATGCCATCATCCTGCTTTCACCCCGCATCGCGCAGGACGCGGCGCTGGTGGCCGCTCTGCAGCCGCTGCTGGGCGCAATCGATGTGGGTACCATGCGGCAGGCCAATTTCATGGTGGATCGCGAGGAGGACAAGCAGACGCCCGAACAGGCGGCTGCGTGGCTGCTCGACGCTATTCGTCGCTGAAGCCTGCGGCTTCGGGCCAGTTGGGTCCGCACAGCCCCATCACCTTGAACAGGTCGCCCATCTGGTCCGGCGCAATCAACCGGTCACGCGCGCGCAGCAGCGCATCGCGGTGCTGCGGGGCGAAATCCGCCAGTGCTTCGGTCCGGTTGCGAATGCCCAGCCGCTGCAACCATTCGCCCTGCGTCACGGTGCCTAGCACGCGGGCATCGCGCGAACGCGCAATCTGCTCCATCTGCGCGAAATCGACATGGGCGGTCAGATCACTGTCGCCCGGTGCGTCAAAAACACCGATCTTGCGATGATTTTTCACCGCCTGCAGTGTCGAACCGCTGCGCCCGTGGGTGTAGCCATAGTCGATGAACAGCGCCGCACCGCCTTGCGCGGCCAGCCGTCCTGCGACTTCGAACATGATCGAGGCGCAAGCAGGCGAGGTTTCGATAACTGTGCCGGGCGGATCGGCGCGGCGCGCTTCGGGAACGGCGGAATCCATCAATTGCCGACCCGGCGTTTCCAGAAATTTGCCTTCGCTATCCACGCCCACCATGATCTCTCGCCAGCCCTGTACGGTCTTCACCAGCTGGCGCACCGGCAGGGCGTCGAGAAACTCGTTGGCTACCAGCAGGATCGGGCCTTCCATGGGCACTGTGGAAAGATCGCTGTGGTGGACGGCGTCGGGCACCGCCGCCAGCTGCGCGTCACGCATCGTGCGCGATGTTTCCACAAGGTGCAGCCGAGGAGCGAGACCGTAGCGTTTCATCGCCCGCTGCGCATCGCGCGCCAATGTGCCGCGTCCCGGTCCCAGTTCCACGTAGTGGACAGGTTCCGTCCGACCGCCCCTGATCCACATATCCGCCAGCCACAGGCCGATGAGTTCGCCGAACATCTGGCTGATTTCGGGCGCGGTGATGAAATCGCCACCTCCCTGCCCGGCCCCATGTTCGTTCGGCCCGCCGATCACGCGTTGGTCGTTGTAATAGCGCATGTTCGATTCGCCCATGAAATGCATGAGGCTGATCGGGCCGGTGCTGGCAATCAGGCGGCGGAAGGTATCGCCCAGGTCGCGCTTGGCATCTTCGTCTCTGAGGTCGCTCAAATGGCCTCCTGTAACCCTACCTTGCAGGCGATGAGGATGTTTTGGAGGATGCAACAGATCCGCTCGCAATCGGTGTGCGCGTAAGCGAATAGATCACGAGGCCAATCCCCACGAGGATGAGCGGGATTGTGAGCCACTGCCCCATGCTAAGGCCCGTACGGGCGGCAAACTCGGTTAGCTGGGCATCGGGCTGGCGGTAGAACTCCACCACGAACCGTGCGCACGAAATTACCGTGGTAAACACGCCGACCAGCAGCGCCGGGCGATAGCGCGCCCGCGTCAGCCAGAACAGGCACAGCATCACCACCACCACCAGCAATCCCTCGCCCAGCGCCTGATAAAGCTGGCTGGGGTGGCGCGGAACCAGGCTGGAGAGGCAGGCGCCGTCCGGCCCGCGCCCCTGATCGCAGAATGTCATCGCCCATGGAACATCGGGGCTGGCGGGCCGTCCCCATAATTCGCCGTTGATGAAATTGGCCAGCCGTCCGAACATCATGCCGAAACCCACGTTCACGGCGATGTAATCGGCCACGCGAATGAACGGCAGGCCGCCGCGCCAGCTGACAAAGGCGATGGCCGTCACCACGCCTACCAGCCCGCCGTGGAAGCTCATCCCGCCATCCCACAGCCGCAGCACTTTCCAGCTGACGAAGCCGTCTCCGGAAAAATCGGTCCAGTGGCCGGGTTCGTAGAAGGTGACGTAGCCCAGCCGTCCGCCGATAATGATGCCCAGCGTGCAGTAAAAAAACAGGTCATCCACGTGGATCTGCGCCATCGGCGCACCGGGTGCCTTTACCATTTTCGACAGGTGCCAATAGCCAAGGATGATCCCGGCAAGATAGGCGAGCGAATAATATTTCAGTTCGAAAAAGCCGAGGTCCAGTCCGGTTTGCAGGCCAAGGTCCTGCCACCGCAAGACTTCACTGCCCGCCGTTGCCAGAAAATCGAGAATCACCATGCGCCCCTAAAGCTTGCGGGGGCGCAGCTCGCCCCTTTGTGTAAGTTTCGCGCTTTGGCACAGGCCCGCCCGGCATGAAACCCCTGGCGAGGACCGGCAAACATCTTTGCAATGCAGTGCGCAGCCGACTATCTCTGAATGCGTGAGCCTGCCCAACATCCCCAAGCAACGCGCCATCCTGGATCGGCGCAAACTCTCTGCCACCATCGCCGAGATCGTTGCGGACAAGGGCGCGACGAACGGCAGGCAGGCCATCGTCGAGCAACTGCGCAAAGCGCTGGACGAAGGCCGCGCAGAGCTTGCAAGGCGGCTCGAGGAAAAACCGGGCGCGGGCCACGAAAGCGCCAATGGACACGCCTTTCTGCATGACCAGTTGATCCGCATCGTGCACGATCACGTGATCGATGATGTCTATCCCGTGGGCAATCGCAGCGCCGGGGAACGCCTCGCCCTGATTGCCGTGGGTGGATACGGGCGCGGCGAGATGTCGCCCCACTCCGATATCGACATCGCCTTTGTCACGCCCGAAAAGCCCACATCGTGGTGCGAGCAGGTGATCGAGGCGATCCTCTATTACCTGTGGGACCTCAGCCTGACGGTAGGCCATTCCAGCCGATCCCTGAACGAAGTCACCCGCATGGCGCGCGAGGATATCACCATCCGCACCGCATTGCTGGAAGGGCGTTTCCTGTGGGGCGATCAGGAGGTTTACGATGCCGCCGGCGCCCGCTTCTGGGGGGAGGTGGTGCCAGGCACCGAAAGCCGCTTCGTCACCGAAAAGCTGGCCGAACGCGATGCGCGGCATAAGCGCATGGGAGATTCGCGCTATGTGGTCGAACCCAATGTGAAAGACGGCAAGGGCGGCCTGCGCGACCTGCAGACGCTCTACTGGATCGGCAAATATGTCTACCGCGTAAAAAGTGCGCGCGAACTGGTGGACAAGGATCTCTTCACGCCAGAAGAATATCGCAGTTTTCGCCGGGCGGAACGGTTCCTGCTGGCCGTGCGCGCGCATCTGCATACGATCTCCAATCGGGGGGAGGACCGGCTGACCTTCGACCTGCAACGCGAAGTCGCCCATCGAATGAATTTCGCAGACAGGCCGGGCAAGAGCTCGGTCGAACGCTTCATGCAGTTCTACTTCCTGCAGGCAAAGCACGTCGGCTACCTGTCGGGTGTCTTCCTTTCTCACCTTGAGGAAGAAACACAGGAACGCAGCCGCATCAGCGAATTCTTCTCCGCGCTCAAGCCGGGGAAAACCATCGAGGGCTATCCGGTGGACGGCGACAAGATCGCGGCTCCGGCAGATGACTGGTTCCGGCAGGACCCGGTGCGTCTGATAGAAATTTTTTACCTTGCCGAGCGTGAGGGTCTGGAAGTGCATCCCGGCACCATCCGCATGGCCCGCCGCGATGCCGGACTGATCGACGCAAAACTGCGCAAGGACAAACGCGCCAACGAACTGTTCGTCGAGCTGCTGTCGGGCCGCAAAGACCCCGAAACCGTGCTGCGCTGGATGAACGAGGCTGGCGTGTTCGGCCGCTTCGTGCCCGCTTTTGGCAAGGTCAATGCTCAGATGCAGTTCGACATGTATCATCATTATACGGTGGACGAACACACCATCCGCGCCATCGGTCTGCTAAGCGAGATAGAGCGCGGCGAACTGGCCGAGGATCATCCCCTGGCAACAGAAATGTTGCCACTGCTCAAGAACAGGCGCGTCCTGTATGTCGCTGTCCTGCTGCACGATATCGCCAAGGGGCGGGGCGGCGACCATTCCGTGCTGGGCGCGGACGTGGCGAAAAAACTCTGCCCCAGGCTCGGACTGGACGAGCAGGAAACCGCGCTGGTCGCCTGGCTGGTGCGCTATCACCTGCTGATGAGCGCCACTGCTTTCAAACGCGACCTTTCCGATCCCAAGACGATCACGGATTTTGTATCCGAAGCGCAGAACCTGGAGCGGCTGCGTCTGCTGGTGGTGCTGACCATCGTCGATATCCGCGCCGTGGGTCCAGGCATCTGGAACAGCTGGAAGCGGCAGCTCATCTCCGATCTTTACGAAAATTCGGTGGAGCGGCTGCGCCTTGGTCACAAGGTCCATGGGCGAGAGCACAAGGTTGCCGCCAAGAAAGAGACTGTCATCGAAATGCTGGGGGCACAGGGGCACCTGGTGGAGGATCTGGACGACCGGTTCGACGACACCTACTGGATCGCCGAACCCGAAGACGTGATCGCCATCAACCTGCCGCATTACGAAGCGGCGCGGGTGGCAGAGCATTCGCTATCCATCCATGCCCAGTATTACGAGGCGCTTGGCGCGACATTGGTAACGGTCATCGGTAATGACCATCCCGGCCTGTTCTTCCGTATTGCAGGGGCCATCAACCTTGCGGGCGGAAACATCATCGATGCACGCATCCACACCAACAGGACAGGCAAGGCGATCGACAACTTCCTCGTGCTCGACCCGTTGGGCAAACCCTTCAAGGAAGACCAGCAACTGGTGCGGCTGAAGCAATCCATCGAGGATGCGTTGGCCGACAAGATCGACATGGTTCCGCGCCTGGCCAAGCGCCCCCTGAAACAGAGCCGCGCAGAGAATTTCCACGTCGCCCCCGTGATTCTGTTCGACAACGATGCCTCGAACCGTTTCACCGTGATCGAGGTCAATGCAACAGACCGCCCTGCACTGCTCAACCGCCTCACGCGGGCAATGTTCGAAGCCAGCCTGATCATCAATTCCGCGCACATCACCCAATATGGAGAGCGCGCGGTGGATACTTTCTACGTGACCGACCTCCTGGGCGACAAGATCGTGAGGCAGGAGCGGCTGGACAAGGTGGAACGGGCCCTGTTGCAAGCGATTGCGAAAGGCGAACCAGGTGCAGCAAAAGCCGCGTGAGGATCAGCGCATCCGCGTGACCC
Source organism: uncultured Erythrobacter sp. (assembly GCA_913061345.1). The sequence goes on along the minus strand of CAJXTZ010000019.1, from coordinate 9,822 downwards.
GCAAATAACCGGAGCGTCCGTCGAAGCGCATTTCATAAGCGCCGCTCCAGTGGCGCGTAATGGTTGCCGTCCAGCCGTCGCGAATGCGGTTGCGCAAGGTCGATCCGTCAGTTTCGCGCCACAGCTGGCCATTGTCCATCAGCAGCACCTGCGAACGTGTGGAGCCGCGCAGCACTTCGCTTACCGTAGCGGTAAGTGCAGTTTCGTCTCCGCGTTCCAGCGCGGCATCAGCTTCGCGAAAGCCGAACACCTCTTCCTCGACGCGCTTTTCCTCCACTTCACGCTCTGCAACTACGATACGCTGGGTCTGGTAGGTGCGGTCGAAACAGGCGAGCCGCGCTGCATCATCCTGCATGGCCACACAGGCGGAATAGGGGTCATCATCCTGCGCCAGGGCGGGATTTGCCAGTGCAAGCGTCGGAAGGAGAAAAGCGAATGTGCGGATCATGTCGGACGTCCTTGGCGAAAGAAGCTTTGCGCCCTTTACCACCGGATTGGTCATGAAGGTCAACCGCCGCACCGCTTAATCTCTCTGGCCGAACAGCGCCGTGCCCACGCGAATGTGCGTTGCGCCCAGCATGATCGCTGTCGGATAATCGCCGCTCATACCCATGGATCGACCTTGCAGCCCATGATCATCGGCAATCTTCGCCAATAGCGCGAAATAGGGGGCTGGCTCTATACCCAACGGCGGCACGCACATCAGACCGAGTACGGGAATATCGGCACCGCGCGCCTGCTCCAGCAGGCCCGGCAGGTCAGCGATGGCGCAGCCGCCCTTCTGCTCCTCCTCACCGATATCCACCTGTACGAAGCACGGCACCTGCCTACCTGTCCTGTCGAATGCCTTGCCCAGCGCTTTCACCAGCGAGGGGCGATCGAGCGAATGGATGCAGTCGAACGATTGCGCCGCGTCTTCAGCCTTGTTGGACTGCAACTGGCCGACAAGGTGCAACTGGGTCTCCGGGAACTGCTCTTGCAAGGCGGGCCACTTGTCCTGCGCTTCCTGCACGCGGTTTTCGCCGTAAACGCGTTGACCTGCTTCCAACAGCGGGATGATATCCTGCGCCGGATGCGTCTTGCTGATTGCGACGAGCGTGACATCCTCTCGTTTACGGCGGGCGATCTTGCAGGCTTTGGCGATTTCGGCCTCTACTTCTTGCAGGCGGTCGGTAGCGTTCTTGCTCATGCGCGCGCTATAGCGCAGGCATGATTGGTTTCCAGTCCCTGCCCGACCTTTGGCTATTGTCGGACGAGCGCAATGATGCCCAGCTCGAGGCTGCGCTGGATCTGCTGCCAAGCGGGAGCGGATTTATCTTCCGGCATTATCATTTGGACCCGGCTGAAAGGCGAAAGCGCTTCGATGATCTTGCAAGTTCCTGTCGCGGGTCTGGACATTTGTTCGTGCTGTCGGGAACATCGATAGAGGCCCGCGATTGGGGCGCCGAGGGAGCCTATGGTCCGGCGCGCAGATTAGGGCGCGTCGAGGGCATCGCCCGCTTCGCCACGGTCCACGATCTTCTCGAGATAAGCCGTGCCGAACGCTATGGTATCGATGCGATGTTCCTTTCACCAGTGTTCCCGACACGCTCGCATCGTGATGGCAGACATCTGGGCAAGGAACAGTTCCGGTTCATGGCCTCGAAGGCCAAGGCTCCGGTAATCGCGCTGGGCGGCATGACTTTCGAACGTGCGGAAGAACTTGGCTGGCCGAGGTGGGGGGCCATCGATGGCTTGAGCCAAATCGGCCCGTAAGGGGCGCAAGGGCGATTGCCCACCGCAACTTGCCTGCGCGTCGAGCGAGGACGCGATTGCGGAGGCGCTTGCCAAAACAAACAATTTGACCCCCGAGTCCCGCTGTGGGATTCTGACCCACGGGACGCATCGCAAGGGGACATACCATGGCCAGCAGGGCCGCAAAACCGAACGCGGACTGGCGTGCCGCATTTCGTCGCTCGCTGTCGCGCAGTGCGCAGCTTACGGGCGCGGTGCTGTTGTTTGCCTTTACGGTCTTCCTCGCCCTTGCGCTGATCAGCTACAGCCAGACGGATCCCTCGCTTTCCACGGCGGCCGGTGACATGATTGACAACTGGATGGGCGCACCCGGTGCATTCGTTGCCGATCTGGCGCTGACGGGATTCGGCTGGGTTTCCCTGCTGTTCCTGCCATTGGCCTATGTGTTTGCCCGAAAGCTGTGGCGCGACGCCGATGAGGACGAGCATTGGGGCGGCGCGTGGTGGCGTGCGGTTGGCCTGCTGCTGGTGGCAATGGTGCTGCTTTCCACCGCGATATCGCTGGTTACCGATCCGCGCGAACATAGTTGGCCAGCCGGCTTCGGCGGGCTTGCCGGTCTGCTGGGGGCTGGCGGGCTGGAAGCTGCCGCCGAGTTGCTACCCGAAGGCGGTCGCTTCTGGGGCATGTTTGCAGGTGGACTTGCATGCCTTGGTGGCGGCGCACTGCTGGCGGGCCGCGTCTTCGCGGTTGACTGGGCCAGCCTGCTGACCCTCCCCAGCTGGACGGACAGGCTTCCTCGGTTCGCCGCTCCGGCCAATCCGTTCAAGCCTGAAGAACCAAAACGGTCAAAGCAACGGCGGGCGAAACAGGTCGATCACGACGAAGACGAGGGCGTCGAAACCGCCTCTCCCTTTGCCGATCGCAGGCCGGTGGAGATCGCCGATCCGGCTGCTCCACCGCGCCGGGCAAAGCCTTCGCCAAAGACCCAACAGAAGGACATGTTCGCCGATTTCGAACTGCCGAGCCTCGATCTGCTGGAAGAAGGGGAGGCCAACCAGGCACCCCCGCTCGACAAGCTGGCGCTGGAACGCAATGCGCGCCTGCTGGAAACCGTGCTCGACGATTTCAACGTAAAAGGCGAAATCACGGCGGTAAAGACCGGCCCCGTCGTGACCATGTACGAGTTGGAGCCTGCTCCCGGCATCAAGGCCAGCCGTGTGGTGGGCCTGGCGGAAGACATCGCCCGCAACATGAGCGCGATCAGCGCGCGCGTGGCGTCCATTCCCGGTAAGACCGTCATGGGCATCGAACTGCCCAACGCTAATCGCCAGACCGTGAACTTCCGCGAATTGTGCGAGAGCGAGGCGTTTGTCGATGCCAGGGGCGGCCTGCCGATCATCCTTGGCAAGGGCATTTCAGGCGACCCCATCGTCGCCGACCTTGCCGCCATGCCACACCTGCTGGTGGCGGGTACCACGGGCTCGGGCAAGTCCGTCGGCCTCAATGCGATCCTTCTTAGCCTGCTGTACAAATTTACGCCGGCCGAATGCCGCCTGATCCTGATCGATCCCAAGGTGCTGGAGCTGAAAAGCTACGACGACATTCCTCACCTTCTCGCCCCGGTGGTAACGGAACCGCACAAGTCGGTCCGTTCGCTGAAATGGGCGGTGGAGGAGATGGAGAAGCGTTATCGCATGATGAGCGAGATCGGCGCGCGCAACCTGCACGGTTTCAACGAACGTGTTGCCGCCGCCGCTGCGAAGGGCGCGCCGCTGAAACGCACCGTGCAGACAGGCTACGATCCCGAAACCGGCGAGGCGATCGTGGAAGAGGCCGAACTGGATTACGAAGTGCTGCCGCAGATCGTACTGATCGTGGACGAACTCGCCGATCTCATGGTGGTGGTCGGCAAGGAAATCGAAGTGCTGATCCAGCGCCTTTCGCAAAAGAGCCGCGCGGCAGGCATCCATCTCATCATGGCGACGCAGCGCCCGTCGGTCGATGTCATTACTGGCGTCATCAAGGCCAACCTGCCCACCCGCATCAGCTTCAACGTCACCAGCCGCATCGACAGCCGCACCATCTTGGGCGAACAGGGCGCGGAGCAATTGCTGGGCAAGGGCGACATGCTGTTCAAGCCTAACACGGGCGCGATCAAGCGCGTGCACGGCCCCTTCGTCAGCGACGAGGAAGTGGAGAAAGTAGCCGATCATTGGCGCGGTCAGGGTGAGCCTGCCTATGTCGATTCCGTGACCGAGGAACCGGAAGACGGTGGCCTGTCCTTCGACGATGATGTGACCGCCTCCGACAATCCGGAAGAGCGCAAGTATCGCCAGGCTTGCCAGTTCGTGATCGAGAACCAGAAGGCTTCTGGCTCATGGCTGCAACGCCAGATGGGGGTCGGGTACAACACCGCCGCCAAGCTGATCGAACGCATGGAAAGTGAAGGGCTTGTCGGCCCCGCCAACCACGTTGGTCGTCGTGAAATCTTTCGTGACCGGGATGGCAACCCGCTCTAACCTGGTTCGATATTGTAGCAATAAGAACCAGTCTGGTTCTTGACTTACGGCACGCTCAAGTGAGCTTGGGCGCAAAGCTTGCGATTTAGGGTTAGCAAATCCTAAACCTTTGCCTGCGTAATTCTCCGCATATGACGGGGAAATCACCTAATCACGCCGGAAGGCAACTGCTCGCTGCTCTCTTGGCGATACTTGGGATGGGGCTGCTGAGCGGGCCTGCATTGGCGCAGGATGGCCGGGGCGACTGGGAGCTCGATCCCTTCGCCCGTGTAGAGGTGGGCGTTGTCACGTCCGAAAGCAGCGACCGCGAGGACGAACTCATCATCGTCGGCGATGGCGGTTACATCCGCGGCAAGCTGGGCCTCGAACTTGGCGACGACACCACCACCTTCAGCCTGGAGGCGGACCGCATCCAGGTCGAACGCTTCGGCAATGCCACCGGGCGCGAACGTTACGATCGCGATCGCTTCACAGCGTCGATCGAACAAGAGCTGGGCGATGACTGGGAAGTACGCTTGCAAGGACGCGTGTACGACGATCTCGTCAGCGTGGAGAGCAGCGACACCGATGAAGTGCAGGCCGCCCTTCGCATCGAATACGAACCCGTTCTGGACCATCGGCTCCGCGCGCAGGTTACGTGGAGGGATCGCGAATATAACGATGACGACGGCCCCGGCGGCGCGCCATCGACCGGCGAGGGCCTGCGCGTCGATGTTGATTATCGTCACCGCCTGGGTCGCTACCACTACATCAATCTTGATCTGCGCGCCGAGGAGATAAATTCCGACAATCCGCTGCGCAGCTACACCCGCGAATCCGCATCGGTCAGCTATACGCACCCGATCACCCCCGATCTTCGCGCGCGCCCTGCCGTGGAACTGCGTCACACCGAGTTTGGTGGCCGTATGGCTCCTGTCGGCACGCCGCGCGACGATACGCAGATCGTGCCCGAGATTGAATTCCTGTGGTGGCCGGGCAACTGGCGGATAGAGGCGGAAGCCAAGTACATCTTCGGCAACTCGAACGACCCGATAAGGGATCGCGAGGGTTACCGGCTGAGCCTCTCCGTCGGTTATGTTTTCTAGACACATCGACTTCGTCAGGCGGGCCTATGCGCGCGCCACGCCGCAAGTTCGCCGCCCGGCCTATATGGGTATGGCGGTTTGCGCGGTGATTGGCCTTTTGGCCATCTGGGGCATGTCGAACACGCGCAACCCGCTGTCCATGCCGTCGGCCCTGGGCGGTATCGCAGGCGATCTGGGGCCTCAAGCCTTCCAACCTGTTGATGGTACTGCCCATTGGCAGTTTCCTCGTGGTTCTGGCGCGCAGCTTTATCGGGATGAAGGCATTCGGCCTGTTCACGCCGATGCTGATCGCGCTGGCTTTTCTGCAGATTGGTCCGATTTTCGGACCCATCGTACTCGGCACCGCCGTGGGTATCGGCATGGTGGTGGCACCGTCGCTGCTAAAGCTGCGGATGACCCGTGTGGGCTTCCTCGGCGTGCTAATCTCGCTCGTGGTGTTCGTGCTGGCGGCGCTGCAGGGCATTCTCGACACCAATCTGCAAGTGGATGCCATGCCCGTGGTGGTGACGGCGCTGGTGGTGGAACGCTGGTGGCGCCAATGGGAAAAGGACGGCTATTTCGAAGCCGCGCATATCGCGTTCAACACCATGATGCTGGCGCTGGTGATCCAGTTCGTGATGGTGAGTGAAATCGCCTTGCGCCTAATCGAGGTTTCGCCCCTTTTGCTGCCCGGTTTTGCCGCCATCGCCATCACCATCCTCGGCCGTTATCGCGGCCTGCGCATGACGGAAATCCCGCGCTTCTTCCCGATCTGGTACGAAGGCTGGCGACGCAAGATGGGCTGGGACGAGGTGATTCCGGAAAGCGCCATCGACGATGTGCTGGCCGCCCGCGCCAGTATCGACCAGGAACCGGACGAATCCGACCACGACGTCAAGCTGACCGTCTTCCCCAAGCGCGCCCCCCAGGCCGGGCGACCGCTGATGCTCACCACCATTGCCGCCGGCACCTCTCCTGGTCCGTCACAGGCTCCCGCGACGCCGCCCCCTCCCCCGGCCGAACCTGCGAGGGAGCCGGTAGAAACGAAACCCGCGATTGTCGAACAGCCCGGCGAGCCAGCCGAACCCGCAGACGACGACGGTCGTCTGACCCAGGCGGACTGGGATCGTATCCGTGCCGAATTGCTCCAGAAGGACCAAGCCCAGAACCATGCCCTTCCAGATTATGAAACGGCACGCGCGCACCTCGCCGCCCCCGACAGCGGCGGTCTCTCGGCATTCTTTGCGCAGCGCGCCTCGCTCGAACGGATCATCGACCCCGCTCTTCTCGGATTCCTGCGTCCCGATGAACGACATTCTGGGGATCAATCTGCGCAACGCGATCATCGCGAAATACAACAAGCGCGAAGCGATCGAGCGGGCGCGCGACAAGGTTGCGGCCAAGGTGGCGCTGGTGGAGCACGGGGTCGCAACCACTGGAACGATCGCCGTCATCTCAGGCTATGGTCAGCTTAGCAGCTTCCGGCCGCAGTCCCTGCTGCCCGATAGCTGGGCCATCAAGCCCGCGCGCGGATCGCAGGGCGACGGCATATTGCTGGCAGTAGCGCGAAAGGGCGATCACTGGGCAAAGGGGTCGGGCAAGGCGATCACCGTCGATGATGTCGAAAACCATGTTCGCCGGATCGTGGACGGCCAATTCTCGGGCGATGCTGCATCAGACGATTCGGCACTTATCGAACCGCTGATCCGCGCCGATCCGACTTTCGCCTCTTTGGTGGATGATGGTCTGCCCGATGTGCGGGTGATCTGTTTGGGTAACAATCCCATAATGGCCATGGCCGTTTCCCGACCAACGAATCCGATGGCAAGGCGAACCTCCACCAAGGAGGCATCGGTGCAGGCGTCGATCTGGAAAGCGGCGTATTGTTCCGCGCCAAACAGGGCAAGAAGGTGCTGGAGTTTCACCCCGACACCGGCAGGCGGCTGATCGGATTCAGGATTCCGCACTGGAAGAAGGTAATGGAAATCGCCGCCATGAGCGGGCCCGCCGTGGGGCTGGGCTATTGCGGCGTCGATATCGTGCATGACATCAACGAAGGACCGATGGTGATCGAGGTGAATGCCCACCCCGGAATCGAGATCCAGAACACCACCATGCAGGGCCTGCGCGGGAAGATGGTGGAACTGGGCGAGACGTTCTGAGCCTGCAGTTTGCTCGGAATGCTCTTCAGGGCTGCAATGCTACGCCGCGACAACATTCTCGCCCATTGACCCGATGCCAGCAGGCGCCTATATGCCTTCCATCGCCGGAAAGCTTCGAGCAAGGTGTGCCTTACGCGGGGGCATTACCCAGGAAGGAAGTTCCGGCATCTGCGTGAGACAAAACGAATCAAGGCTGCAGCGGCGGCACCTCCTGTGGTGCGCCTTCTTGCGGCCTTTTGTGCGTTTGTCCTTTTGAGGACGAACGGCGTCTCACGTTCTCCCGTTCCAGACACGAATTTTCCGGCACGGGCATATGCCCTGCCTACATGCGAAGAAGAGGCCTCGGCTTTCATATGGCGAACAAGTCCGTTCCGGCGAACACCGGCACCAAGAAGAAGCGCATCCGCAAGATTTTCGGCGACGCCCACGAAGTGGTGCAGATGCCGAACCTGATCGAGGTTCAGCGCGAAAGCTACGAGCAATTCCTGCGCTCCGATCCTTCGATCGGCTATGTCTCTGGCCTGGAAAAGACGCTGCGCAGTGTCTTCCCGATCCGCGACTTCGCCGGCACGGCCGAACTGGACTTCGTGCATTACGAACTGGAAGACCCGAAGTACGACACCACCGAATGTCGCCAGCGCGGCATCACCTATGCCGCCCCGATGAAGGTGACGCTGCGCCTCATCGTGTTTGAGGTGGACCAGGAAACCGAGACCCGCTCGGTCCTCGATATCAAGGAGCAAGATGTCTACATGGGCGACATGCCCCTGATGACGGGCAACGGCACCTTCCTCATCAACGGTACAGAGCGCGTGATCGTATCGCAGATGCACCGTTCGCCGGGCGTGCTGTTCGATCACGACCGCGGCAAGACGCACTCTTCGGGCAAGTTCCTGTTCGCCGCCCGCGTGATCCCTTATCGCGGCTCCTGGCTGGATTTCGAATTCGACGCCAAGGATATCGTGAACGTGCGTATCGACCGCAAGCGCAAGCTGCCGGTCACCGCGCTGCTGTACGCGCTGGGCCTCGATAGCGAGGACATTCTCGATCATTTCTACGACACCGTTACCTGGAAGCGCGGCAAGGACGGATGGGAGATTCCCTTCGTTGCCGAAGCATGGCGCGGCTCCAAGCCCGCCTTCGCCCTGGTGGACGCCAAGACCGGCGAGGAAGTCTTCCCCGCCGGACAGAAGGTTTCGCCGCGCGCTGCCAACAAGGCGGCCAAGGACGGTCTTGAAAAACTGCTGATCCCGACCGAGGAAATCTTCGGCCGTTATGCCAGCGTGGATCTGATCGACGAGAAGACCGGCCGCATCTACATTGAGGCTGGCGACGAAGTATCGCCGGAAAACCTCGAGAAGCTGGACGGTGCCGGTATCGACCAGCTCGAACTGCTGGATATCGACCACGTCAACACCGGCGCCTGGATCCGTAACACGCTGGAAGTGGACAAGGCCGAAAACCGCGAAGAAGGCCTGGAAGCGATCTACAAGGTCATGCGTCCCGGCGAACCACCCACCAAGGAAACCGCCGAAGCGCTGTTCGAAGGCCTGTTCTTCGATGCCGAGCGTTACGACCTGTCGGCTGTTGGCCGCGTGAAGCTGAATATGCGTCTGGAACTGGACGCGGAAGACACCGTGACCACCCTGCGCAAGGAAGACATCCTGGCCGTGGTCAAGGAAATGGTCGACCTGAAAGACGGCAAGGGCGACGTCGACGATATCGACAACCTCGGCAACCGCCGTGTGCGTTCGGTGGGCGAGCTGCTGGAAAACCAGTACCGCGTTGGCCTGCTGCGCATGGAGCGCGCCGTTAAGGAGCGTATGTCATCGGTCGATGTTTCGACCGTCATGCCCAACGATCTGATCAATGCGAAGCCCGCCGTGGCTGCCGTGCGTGAATTCTTTGGTTCTTCGCAATTGTCGCAGTTCATGGATCAGACCAACCCGCTGTCCGAAGTGACGCATAAACGCCGTGTATCGGCGCTTGGGCCCGGTGGTCTGACGCGTGAGCGTGCTGGCTTCGAAGTCCGCGACGTTCACCCGACGCACTATGGCCGCATCTGCCCGATTGAAACGCCGGAAGGCCCGAATATCGGCCTGATCAACAGTCTCGCCTCGTTCAGCCGCGTCAATAAATACGGCTTCATCGAAACGCCTTATCGTCAGGTAAGGGACGGCAAGGTCACGACCGATGTTGTCTATCTGTCCGCTATGGAAGAGCAGAAGCACACGGTGGCTCAGGCCTCCGCTTCGCTGACCGACGATGGCGCGTTTGTCGAAGAGCTGATTTCGGCCCGCCAGAACGGCGACAACCTGATGGCTCCGCGTGAAACCATCACGC
>CAJXTZ010000018.1 GCA_913061345.1 uncultured Erythrobacter sp. | reverse complement strand
CCCAAGCCGCAGGTGGGGCTGGAGCGCCGGCTCGTACTGGGAGTTGGCCCGGAAGACCGCAGCGCCACGCTCGATAATGCGCTTGCGGGAGCAGCAGTGTTCGATCTGGGCCCCGATGAAGCCTCGGCCATGGTCGAAGAGTTGCGCAACCATGTTGCAGCACGCTGGCAGCCGCTATTCAAGGAGGCTGGATTGATTCCTGCCGACCAAGGCCGCTTTGCTACGTGTTTCCGGTTGGCAATCGACTTTGGCTGATCGCTTCATACCTCCGGCATTTTAGGGTCAATCTACTCCCACAGCGCTGTACTCAGGGTGCATGATTGCGCGGACTTATCATAGTCTGGCACTCTGATGCTGATTTGCCCAACTTTACACCGATTTAAACTGGGCGCGATGCCGCTGAAAAGACAGTCGTTTAGAAAGTTCCTGCCACACACAGAGCAACCTTCAAAGGACACCTGGAATGAACAAGAAAACCAAAATCTTCGGCGCATTGGCGCTTGGCCTCGCAGGACTCGGGACCGCCGGATACGCAGCGACGGCCAGTATGGAAACCGGCGTCCACGAAGCGAATGAAGACGCTGCCGAGGCCGCAGCCTTTGCCGATGCCAAAATCTCGCTGGTCGATGCAGTGGCAATAGCCGAACGCTCGACCAGCGCCGCTGCGGCTGAGGCTGAGTTTGAATCCGAAGACGGCATGGCCGTGTTCGAGGTTGGGTTATATGATCCGGCGGGAAATGAACTCGAAGCAGTGATCGATGCGAACACCGGCGAGGTCCTGCGGGCCGGCGCAGATGACCAAGACAACGAAAGCGGAGAAGACGCCGACTAGCCCCTCCCCGTCGGCCAATCCGCTTGGCGCGGCCCGGTCTCCCCCTGTGCCGGGTCGCGCCAACTCCTTTTTTGGTGCAGGTAGCGTTCCAATGAAACTGCTTATTGTTGAAGATGACCGAATCGCTGCGTCGCACATCAGCGACGCACTTGTCTCGTCGGGCTGGCGAACCGACATCGCGGGAGATGGAATGGAAGGGCTGAATGCCGCGCTGAATTACGAATATGATGCGATCATACTCGACAGGCTGCTGCCGGGGCTCGACGGCCTGTCGGTTCTCAAATCCTTGCGCGCGGCCGGTCGGAGAATGCCGGTCATCATGTTGACTGCAATCGGTGCGATCGATGATCGGATCGAAGGTCTGCGCTCTGGAGCCGACGATTATCTGCCCAAGCCCTTTTCGCTGTCGGAACTCGAAGCGCGCCTTGAAGCGCTCGTGCGGCGGCCCTCGACAACCGCCCAAGCGACTGCGCTTCGCTGCGGCGATCTCGAACTGGACCTGCTTGCGCGCCGTGTCCGACGCGCGGGCCATGACCTCGACCTGCTGCCAAAGGAATTCGCGTTGCTCGAAGAATTGATGCGCGCAGAAGGCAGAGTGCTCAGTAAGGCTATGCTGCTCGAACGGGTGTGGGACTTTAATTTCGATCCCAACTCGACTGTGGTCGAGACCCATGTCAGCCGTCTGCGCGCCAAGGTCGACAAGCCTTTCGATACCGCACTCATTCATACGATCAAGAATGTGGGCTATGTTCTCAGGAGCGACTAGGGACCTGTTTTCCAGCAGTTACTGGCATCTGACTGTCCGGCTGCTCGCCATATTCACGCTTGCCTGGCTGGTAATTGCTACCGTCGCCTGGTTCTATCTGCATGATGCTGCCCATTCGCGCGCCCGCGTCGAACTTGAACTGACTATCACCCGCCTCATCGATCAGTCCGCGGGCCAGACCCCATTGCTGGCGCAACTCGTCGATCAGCAAGCGCGCACCGCCGCCTCCGATGATGCGTTTCTCGCCCTCCTAGATGAAGCAGGAACCCGTGTGGCCGGGACAGCAGCTGCGCCCGGCGATAAATTCGTCAGCATGAGCCGTGCGGTCGGACCCAACACGATTGTGACCGGCTACGCGCGCGACGAAGTGGACGAGCCGGTTGTCGAGGCCATGCTGGTTTTTCTCCTCTCGGGCCTTGCCGTCGCGCTGGTCGGATTGCTCGCGGGCCTCGCTTTCGCGCGGCAAGCACAGCGGCGCTTCCTGCTTTTGGAGGATACCTTGTATGCGGCAAGCTCTGGCGATCTGACTGCCCGTGCCAACCGAGATGTGCGGGCCGACGATGTCTCGCGACTGGCAAGCGCCCTGAACGCATCTCTTGCCCGGCTTGAAAAGGCGCAGAACGCATTGCGGCAGGCAGGCTCAGATATCGCGCACGAGATGCGCACGCCGCTCAACCGGGTACAGTTGCGGCTTGAGAAGGTGGCGCGCGGTGGGGAAATCGAGGCATCTGCCATCGACGATGCTTGCAGCGATCTTCTGCGCCTTGCGGCTATCGTCGATGAGACGCTTGCGATTGCGGAACTGGAAAACCGCGGTCTCGGCTCAGAACAAATGGCAAACGTGAATCTGCGCGCGTTCTTTGATGAGATTGTATCAGCCTATGAGGCGGTCGTCGAAGACGCCAATGGCACCCTCGACGTCGACCTGCCGGCGATGCCGATTGTGATCCGGGGCGACAAACGCCTGCTTGGCCGCGCATTTGCAAACCTCATCGAAAACGCCATCGCGTATTCCGGTCCTTCGCGGCGTATCACGCTCTTTGCGCGAGTCTGTGGCCAGTCGATTGTCGCCGGCGTTACCGATACAGGCGAAGGTATTCCGGAAGAAGATATTCCGCTGCTCACACAGCGATTTACACGCCTTGACCGCTCGCGCGAGTCGCAAGGAACGGGGCTGGGACTTGCACTGGTACAGGCGATCGCTCACGCGCATGGGGCCACCTTGAAACTCACATCCAACCATCCAGGGCTGCGAGCGTCGATATACTGGAGCAGGGAGCAAGAGGCAGCATGCCGGTGACCCGTCCACAGCTCCTGTTTGTCCACGGTCGTGGACAGGGTGCCTTCAATGCGGATGACCTGCTCGATCTCTGGATGCAGTCGCTCGCGATCGGCATCGGATCCTCATACGAAGGCATCCTAGAGCATATCGAAGTGCAAATGCCCTTTTATGGTCATCGCCTCGATGAATTGACGGGCGCGGCGACCGGGCTTCCGCAATTCCCGCAGCAGAGTCGCGAAGCGCAGCCCCGTTTCCATGACTTCGAACGCTTCCAGCATGCTCACGTGCGTGAGGTTCAGGAACGGCACGGGCTGACCGATGAAAGACTTGAAGCCTTGGGAAACCAACCCGGCGAGGCTCCCACCATTCGCGGGCTGCCATGGGTTCATTCGATTCTGCGTGCGTTAGACAAGGTTCCCGGCTTGAGCGGGGAGATGCTGGAGCAGCTGACGCACGACGTATGGCTCTATATGCGCGACAAATCCGTAAGAAGAGAGATCAACGCCATCGTGACTGCCAGTTTGACCGCACGGACCAGCGTCGTGGTGATCGGTCATTCGTTCGGATCTGTCATTGCCTACGATGTTTTGAAAGATCGGGACGATATCATCGTGCCCTTGTTCGTCACTCTGGGGTCGCCGCTCGGGATCAGATCGATCCGCAGCGGCTTCGAGCCGGTCAATCATCCAGGCTGCGTCGGCAAGTGGTTCAACGCCTTCGACCGCCGTGATCTGATCGCTATGTATCCCCTGGATGCCCAGACTTTTCCAGTCCTGCCGCCTGTCGTGAATTACGACAAGGTCGAAAACAGGACCACGAATGCTCACGGAATCCTCGGTTATTTGAGTGACCCGGGCGTCGCTACGGCGATATGCGAAGCGCTTGCCTAGAGGCCGATGTGAAGCAATGCGCCCAACAGATATCCACGCCCCCGGGACAGGACAACAGAACGCACCGCAGTCCTGAGCGGACAGCAGTAACTCTATCGGTGAATTAGGGACCAAAACACGATGCTTTCAACCATTACCGCTTTTATCGGCAAGACGGGGTATCTCGGCATCTTCCTCCTGATGGTGTTCGAGAATGTATTCCCGCCGATCCCATCTGAATTGATCATGCCTTTCGCAGGCTATGTTTCGGCGGAGGGAACGCTTTCCTTACCGGCAGTTGTCATCGCAGGGTCGCTCGGCTCGTTTGCAGGGGTCTGGTTCTGGTATGAGCTGGCACGCTGGCTGGGGCCCGAGCGTCTCCGCAATTTTGGCGCCCGGCATGGGCGTTGGCTGACAATGTCGCCTGCCGATCTCGACCGCGCGGACGGATGGTTCGATGCACATGCCGGAAAGATGGTCCTGTTCGGGCGGCTCATTCCCGGCATCCGCACTCTCATTTCGGTTCCCGCAGGCGTATTCGGAATGCCCCGCCTCGCATTCCTCGGCTATTCGGCCCTGGGAACCGCTGTGTGGGCTGGCTCGCTCGCCTTTGCAGGCTACCATTTGCGCGCTGATTTCGGAGACGTTGGCGCTATCATCGACCCTGTTAGCACTGGAATCATGATCATATTGGTGGGCGCCTATCTTTACCGTGTCGCCACTTGGTCACCCCATCGCTGATTGCGCCTCACCGCGACCGTTGCGCGAACCGCGAAGCCGCCCTATCCACCCCTTTTCAGGTTCGATCATCAGCATCGAAGGCAGGAATATCAGTACAAGTGGCACCGCCGCAATCAGCCCGAAGATGATAGCAGTTGCCAGAGGTTGCTGGAGGCCTGCCCCGCGGCTGAACCCAACCGCCAGCGGGAGCAAGGTCAGCACTGCAATGAGCGCGGACATCATGATCGGTCGCAGGCGCTTTTCGCCCGCCTCGCGCAATTCCTCATGTGTGTACCGCTGTTGTTTCGGCAGTTCCGCGAGGTAGAAAATGATGAGTTCGCCGACCATGCCAATGACCATTGTCAGTCCCATCAGCGCGGAGATGTTCAGTTCGATCCCTGTAATCCAAAGTCCCAGGAGTCCTGTGCAGGCGACCAGAAGAATGGTCGCCACTGCGGCAAGTGCCCAGTAAAAACGCTGAAACATGATCGTGATCAGCAGGAGGGTGAGCAGGATCGCCGCGGCGAACACCATCGCCAGGTCGCGGAAGCTCTGCTGCTGCTGCTGATACAGACCGCCATATTCGACCCGAATTGAGCTGGGCAAATTGAGTCCGGAAACAGTGCTTTGTACATCTGTCATAGCTGATCCGAGGCTGCGGCCTTCAAGCCGGGCGGTAACGCCGATGAATGGGGCCAGCTGTTCGCGCGTCAACTGTTTCTGACCGCTCTCAATCCGGACGCTGGCCACCTGGGCGAGGCGGACCGAGTGACCGTCAGGAGCCTTAATGACAAGATCGTTGATCTGATTGATGCGTTCCCTCAGGTCTCCCGGCGCACGCACACGCACAGCAATTAGCTGTTCCGACATTCGCACACTGGTTGCAATCTGACCATCGATCAGGGCCGACATCTGGTCAGCGATCGATTGTGGGTCGAGCCCTTGTTGCAGCGCCGCTCCACGGTCTACGCGGACCGTCACACTGCTTCCAGCAACGCGCAAGCCGTCGACGACCTCGACCACGCCCTGGACCTGAGAAATTGCCTGACCAACCTGTTGGGCGGCTCTTTCAAGTTCTGCCTCGTCTGACGAGAACAGCTTGACCTCAATCGGCTGCGGAACCGCAGTCAGATCTCCGATGAGGTCTTCCATCAATTGCGCCGTCTCTACCTGCAAGGCGGGAACGGTCTGGGCAATCTGATCGCGGATGTCCGACATGACCGCGTCGATATTGCGGCGGCTACCGCCGTTGAGGCGGACAAAATAGTCACCTTCAGAGGCCTCGGTCAGGCCGCCACCCAACTGGATACCGGTGCGCCGCGAATAGCTGGCAACTTCAGGGGTCGCGGAAATGATCGTTTCCACCTGGCGCAGCATCCGGTCTGTATCTTCGAGCGCGGTGCCTGGAGGAGCTTTGTAGTCAAGGATGAAACCCCCTTCGTCCATCGCCGGCATGAAGCCCGACGGTACCTTTTGGTAGGCTACGATACCCGATACGCCCAGGGCCAGTCCTACCAGCAACACCAATAGTCCCGGGCGCCTCATGCCGCGGCGGCTGACGTTGTGATAGCCGCGGACCATGGGATTCATGATCTTTTCGCCCTTCTCGACTTTCTCGGCATCCTTTTCGTCAAGCCAGCGTGCGGCAATCAAAGGAACGACGAAGCGCGCGAAAAGCAGCGAGACCACAAGGCAGGACACCATAGTCACCGCGAGCGACTTGAAAAAGCCTCCGGTGACGCCGGAAATGAAAGCGAGCGGCATGAACACGACGATCGTCGCAATGGTCGAACCAAGCAGCGGTCGTCCCATTTCTGCAGCAGCGTCGAGCAAGGTCGATGTCTCGGTACTCGCCTGCTCCTTCATGCGCCGCACCATGTGTTCCAGCACGACGACGGCGTCGTCGATGATCAAACCCACTGCTGCAGCCATGCCGCCAAGTGACATCATGTTGAATCCCAGTCCGAGAACAAGCAGCACGATGCAGGACGCGGCAAGGACTGCGGGAAGCATGAGACCGGTCAACAATGTCAGCCTCCACGATCGCAGGAAAAGAAACAGAACGATTGCGGCCAGGAGAGCACCGATCAGGATCGCATCGCGTACGGCGTTAGCGGCCCCCAGAACAAGTTCCGACTGATCGTAGAATGGGGTAATCTTGACCGATGGGGGGACGTTCGCGGCATCCAGGCGTTGCTGGACATTCTTGACGATCTTTACCGTATCCCCGCCGAGTGACTGCCGGATATTGAGTAATACAGCGTCCTGCCCACCGGAATTGACGAGCGTATAATTGGGTTCAAGCCCACTTTCGATCATGGCAATATCGCCCAGCCGAACGACGCCTTGACCGCTCTGACCGGGTATCGCGATCGGCGTGTCCCGCAGATCCTCGATGCCAGCAATCCGGTCGTCGACCAGTGCCAGGTAAAGTTGATGGTAGTCGCTCATTCGCCCCACGCCGGTGATCGTATTTTGCGCAGACAGCGATGACGTCACATCGGCCAGACTAAGGCCGAGCGCCGAGAGGCGTGCAGGATCGAGGTTGACTGCGAATTCCCGGGGAGATGACCCCAAAACATCCACGCCTGCAACACCATCGACGGAAATCAGGTCCGGTAGCAATTGCAGTTCCGCGATTTGCCTCAGGTCAGCAGGCGATAGGCTGTCCGAGGTGAGCGCGACGCCGAGCACAGGAAAAATCGTGGGGTCCGACCGCCTCACATTGAATTTCGATCCGGACGGTAGATCCGGTAGCATGGTCGCAAGCGCAGCCTGTGTCTCTAGCGTAGCGGCAACCATGTCCTGGCCCCACGCAAAATCGACAGCCACTTCCGCCGAGCCGCGACTGGTCGTCGAGCGGACGCTCTTTGCGCCCGGTATCGCGCGCAGCGAAATTTCAACGGGCCGGGTGATCGCGGCCGCCATTTCGGCGGGGTCGCGTTCGCCGGCTTCGATGGAAACCACTACACGCGGATAGCTGATATAGGGAAACAGGCTGACCGGGAGCTGGGTCGCTGCAAACACCCCGACCAGCGTAACAAGCGCGGCGGCCAGCCAGATCGAAGCCCGCTGTTTGTTGATAGCGTTTTTCATTGCTCGCTCGGCGTTGTCGCACTTGGGGTCGAACTCGGGCTTGTCGTGGGCGAGGGCGTTTGAGAAGGGGCCGCTGTCGGCACTGGCGCTGATGGCGCTGGGGATGGTGTTGCAGCAGGCCTACCGATTGAAACGGCAAGGCCATCGCTCACACCCGCAGCTCCGGTCGTGACCACTTGGTCGCCTGATTTCAGCCCCGACAAAATCTCGACATTGCCCGAATCCAGCGCGCCTGTCGTTACGTCGACCCGCTTCGCCTTTCCAGAAACTACCGTATAGACATATTTCTGACCGGCATCGTCCATCAGCGCCGTCTGTGGGACAGTAAGCGCACTAGGACGCGAAGATATCACGATCTCGCCCTTCAACGGCTCTCCGGGTGCGATCTCGGTCGAAGCGGACACTTGCGCAAAAACCGATGCGAGCCGCGTCACAGGGTCGACTACGGGGTCCACAGCCACGATCCTCGTTGCGAATGTTGTTCCGCCACTCGTCGGCGTGATCCGGATGGTATCACCGACCCTAACACTCCTTGCCAGACTGGGATCGATCCCGAATCTGGCTCGAACGTCGCTGTCGACGGTGATCTGGGCTATTGTCGTTCCTGCAGCGACAATGTCCCCGACTGCGAAATCGACCGCGGTGACTGTTCCTTCGGAAGGCGCGCGCAGCGTGAAATTTCGCGACTGAAGGCTACCGACCAGTGCATTGGCCGATCGCGCCGAAGCGCGCGCGGATTCCACATCGGCATCGCTCATGAGGCCATCTGCACGCAGACGCTGCGCCCTTGCCAGCGCCTGATCGGCTTGCGTGGCTGCAGTCGCGGCCTGCGCAACCTCGAGGCGGCTCTGCGGACTAGGTCTGAGATAAATCACCGGTTGCCCCCGCTGGACGAGGTTGCCGAAAGGTGCCGCGATGCGGGTGATCTGTGCTTCAAGCGGGGCAACAAGATCGCGCCTCAGCGAAGAGTCCGCTGAAATATCGCCATAAACCGTCAGTGTTTCATCGATCGCGCCAAGTTGGACGGTCGCTACCTCGACAGTCGCAGTAGGGGCGGTCGCTGGTTGCTGCCCGCCGCTCGAACATGCTGTCAGCAATGCTCCACCCACAAAAGCTGTAAACCACTTCATCAATTCCACCTTTCCACCGGAAGCTGGCTTGCAAGCTCCAAAGCGATGACCTGTTCGGCAAGCGCTTGTTCGAGTGAGAGCAGCAGGATCCGCCTGTCCCGGAGCGTCTGTTCAGCGGCGATTGCCGTCGCCAGCGCGAGATCGCCGCGATCAGCCGCACGGCGCGTCGCTGCTGCGAAGCGCGTGATCTCGGGCAGACCCTGCGCAAGCGCCTGATATTGCCTGGAGAGCTCGCCATAAGCTGCCAGCGCTCCTTCCAAATCGGCACGGGTCGCAAAAAGTCGCGCGTCGTACTCAGCTTTCAACGCGCTTCGTGTTGCCCGCTGTATCGCGATCTGGCCGCGATTGGCGTTGAGCGATGGCAGCGCAAAATCGAGCAACGCGCCCACAAGGCCGTTATTGCTGCTATCACGCGTGAAATTGAATCCCAGGTTGAGCGATGGAAACTGTTCAAGAATGGATAGACGGACGCTTGCTTCCTGAGAAGCATAGCCTGCACGCAGCGCGGCAAGATCGAACCTTTCCTCAAGCGCCTGAGCAAGCAGGCCGTCATAACCGGGGACCGAGGCAGGCAGATCAGGTTGGACAACAGCGAACCGATTGGTTGGCGGGACACCCATAACGCGGTTCATTTCTCGTCTTGCCGCGACAAGCCCCAGTTGAGCGGCATTGTCGCGGTCGATGGCGTCGGTAAGGGCAACACGCGCAGTCTGGACCGCATCCCCGCCGATATCGCCGCGACCCGCCGCTGCAAGGTAGCGCTGCAAGAGGCCCTCTGCGGCAATACGGTTTGCGCCAGCAAGCTGTGCAACCCTCGAATTATAATGCACCCGTACTGCTTGCAGGCGCGCCGTCTCGACAACCAGCCACTCCGCCCATGCAAGATCGAGTCTTACCTGGCGCAAGGCCTCTTCAGCAGCATTGCGGCGCGCCCCGCGCGTTCGCAGCGCATTGATATCAAGCGCAATCTGACTGGCGAGATTGCCGGGTCTGATCGTGGCAGGACCCGAAACGACCCTGTCGCTGGAAAGCCCCACTATGGGGTCGGGCAGAAGGCCTGCATCGAGCACCTGCGCCTCGGCCACACCGACACGTTGCCTCAAGGCGATAAGGTCCGGATTGCGAGCAAGTGCGATAAGCGCCACCGCATCGCGATCCAGCGGCTGACCGATATCGACGGGCCGGCCAGTGAGATAAGGGGTTCCGATAGACGCAGTAAGCGCAGCCAAATCGCCGGGAGCAACATCAGCCAAGGCGTCGACCCGGCTGTCGAGCGGCTCGGACTGATAGGTGGCGCAGGCAGACAAAAATCCAATTGCCGCAAGAATTGCGGTAAACTTAAATAGCGACAATCGGCTTACCCCTCTTCTTTACTTCCCATGCTTTGAGACATCGCATACCAGATGTTCCGTGCAAGGCACCTTACAAATAATCAATCAGCATGGCGCGCTGGGCCAATTTGGCTATTTTGGCCTGTTCGGGATCATTTTTCTCGAAAGTATGGGGCTGCCGCTGCCAGGAGAGACCACGCTGATACTGGCGAGTGGTCTTACGGCAACCGGAACCTTCCATACGATCTCGATCTGGATTGTCGCTGCGAGCGCGGCAATACTGGGTGACAATGTCGCCTATCTGATTGGTGTAAAAGGCGGACGGCCGCTGGTTCTGCGCCGCGGCAAACGTTTCGGGATCACGCATGAACGGTTGGAGACAGCCGAGCGAGAAATGGACCGGCGAGGTTGGATCATCGTCTTCTTCGCGCGCTTCTTTCCGTTGATGCGTCAACTCAACGGTATCGCCGCAGGCACTACCCGAATGCACTGGCGCACTTTCCTTATCGCAAATGCTGCCGGTGCGATCGCCTGGGGCGGAATGTGGACTTTTCTGGGCAGTTGGATTTCGGCACATTTCCAGATTATCCCATGGGTGATGCATCATACCGGGCTGATCGCAGTAATTGCTTTGCCGCTTATTGCCGCATTGCTGATTGGCGGTGTCTGGTATGGCCGGCCAGCTCGTTCAGCCCCTTAGGTTGAGAGCTTTCGCACGACCAGCGCCAGCATTGCCAGAAGAAGGCCGCGCAGAACAAGGCTGATCCCGATCAAAAGCGCCAGAATCTCGACTGCATCGGCTGGGACGAGGAAGAGCGCGTAAACGCCGATTGCAATATTGATAAGGCCGAGTAGCGTCCTGAAGGCCCGTTGCCCCACAGCGCGCCTTGCGGAAAGTAAGTCGGCAAAGCCGCTGGCGGCAAGGAGTGCACTGACCAGCCAGACGAGCCCGACGGCTCCATCCATTGGTAAAAACAGCAGGAATGCACCAGCTGCGAGAGCAAGGAGTCCGAATGCGGCGTGCGCGACCTTTCCCCCCGTGGACTTGTCCCCTGCAATCGCGGCCAGCGACGCCAGACCGGCGAGCACAAGTGTGTAAGCGATGACCAGTCCGGTTGCGATGGCCGTAAACGCAGGATGGGTGATTGCAATTATTCCGAGCAAAATCAGCAGCACGCCAAGGCCTGCGACCCATGGACTTACCGCACTCACGAAATCGGCAGGCGTGTTGCTTTGCCCGTGGGAATTGGTCGCCATCATTCTTCTGCTCCCGTCTGTGTGATTTCCCTCTGCGCAAAAAGCGCATCGATGCGGTCAATTCGTTCTATCATAGCAGCTTGATTGGCGAGGATCAGTTCGTGCTGTTCACCGCGGAGCCGGTCGAGCTTTTCCTGCATACCGAGAATCTCGAGTTCTGCCCGCAGATTAACCTCGTAATCATGCGAAGCGGCGATGCGGTCTTTTTCCGCCTGCCGGTTCTGGCTCATCAGAATGATCGGTGCCTGTATCCCGGCAAGCGTCGAAAGCATCAGGTTGAGCAGGATATACGGGTAGGGATCGTACGCGCCGCCTTTGGCGAGAATGAAGCTGTTGATCCCGATCCACGCCGCCATGAAAAGAAAAAACGTGCAGATAAAAGGCCAGGAGCCACCGATACTTGCGACGCGATCGGCCAGTCGGTCACCCAGACTATCCTGACTCTCTGCTCTTTCAGAGGCGTCCTCGCTGATCGGCGCACGCCGCTCAATATGATCGAGGACCCGCGCTTCCTCTGCCTCGTGCAGATGGCCTTGAAGCAAACTCTTGGCCAGATCGAGGGTGACGCGCGCCGGGTTAAGCATCACTTCTTCGCTCTAAACACGAACATGTTCCGCAGCACCGGATCACGCGCGAACTCATGGATCAGGCTCATCAACACATGGCCGCCGAAATAGGCCCACATCAATACTGCAAGGTTCCCGTGAATAGACAAGGCCCACTTCTGTGACAGGAAATATCCAGCCGCCCCGGTGCATGCCGTCCCGAGCGCCGTCAGAGCGCCAAGTCCGTGAACCGCGTTGGCAAGCGGCTGCTCGTCGCTGCGGGGCAGGCCATGTCCGAGCAGTGCGCGCAGATGAAGCCTGATGTCGTCGGCCAGCGCCCTGCGGCGGTTCGCGGAAAAATATGGGAGCCAGCTGCCAAGACCCGGGTCGCCGCGTCTGACCGCTGTCCAGCACCAAAAGATGGTCAAAAGCGCAAGCGCGACCAGGCCGTTCTTTTCATGAACTTCGAACCAGAAGTCGCCCGACCGTCCTTTTTCAGGATGTTGCATAAAGACGCTGAGGGCGAGATTGAGCGTGATTGCAATCGCGGTGCCCAGGAATTGTAGGCGATACGCTCAATCATGTGACCGATGCGATTTCGCATTCGTCGATCCGCTGGGTGCACATGCGCCACGAAGAAGCGGCGGCATGGCGGCAGGGGCTGACGCGATGCTTAGCGGTGAGCTCACGGCTTGCGCAGGATCAGTGGGCCCCGGGTCGCTCCATTTCATCAACGGGCTATACGAAAGCCATCGCAACCGTGCGCCGGTTGTCCTCATCGCCAGCCAGCACGTGCGCGACGAGATCGGTTTCGATTTCCCGCAGGAAGTCGACTACAAAAGTGTATACGCGCCGTGCAGCGTATTCTGCGAGGAAATCCGCACGGCGAAGCAGGCGCGGCGGATGACGGTGGCGGCGGCGCAAGCGGCGCTTTCGAAACGCGGTGTTGCGGTTTTAATCGTGCCGGCCGATCTGGCCGAGGAGAAAGTGCCGGAGAAAGGTCCAGGTTTTTCGGTCCACACCGCTGAGCCTGTCGTCACTCCCTCCGGTGATGAACTGCGACGCATTGCCGATGCACTCAATGCGGGGGAGCGTGTCGCGATCTATGGCGGATCAGGCTGTGCCGGAGCGCAAGACCGAATACTTGAACTAGCCAGCAAGCTGAAAGCGCCTGTGGCCCGGACATCGCGCGCCAAGGATTGGCTCGAGCCCGACAACCCCTTCGACGTCGGCATGACCGGTTTCTTCGGTATCGAGAGCGGATACGAAGCCCTCATGCGCTGCGATACGCTGCTGCTGCTCGGCTGCGATTTTGCTTGGCGTCAATTCTATCCCGAAAAGGCGACGATCATCCAGATCGATATCGATGGCACTCATCTCGGCAAACGCCATCCGGTTGATATCGCTGCCATTGGCGATGTCGGGGCGACGGTAAATGCGCTCCTCCCGTTGGTGGAAAAGCGGGAAAATGCAGACTTCCTCGAGGCAATGCTTAAGATGCACGCGGAGGCAAAGGCAAAGCAGGAAGACCACGCGCATAAGGCCGCGGTCCCCATCCATCCGCAATATATGGTCGAAACAATCGCACGCCATGCCGCGAGCGATGCGGTGTGGACCGCGGATGGAGGTTCGGCGACCGTTTGGTGTCTGCGCCACGTTCCGGCCACGGGCGAGAACCGTTCAATGATCAGCCTTACTCACGGCACTATGGCCAATGCCATGCCGCAGGCGCTGGGCGCACAAGCGGCCTTTCCAGAGCGGCAGGTGATTTCGTTGTCAGGCGATGGCGGGCTCGCGATGTTGATGGGGGATATGCTCACCGCCGTTCAGGAAAAACTTCCGATCAAGGTCGCGCTGATCAACAATGGTACGCTTGGCTTCGTTGAACTGGAAATGAAGATCGAGGGGTTGGTGGATCACTACACCGAGCTTCAGAATCCGGATTTCGGTGCGGTCGCCAGTGCGATGGGTTGGTGGGGCCGCCGGGTTGAAGATCCGGGAAAACTCGATGCGGCGGTTGCGGAGTGGCTAGGTGCGCCTGGCCCAGCCTTGCTGGATGTCGTAACCGACCGCTATGAACTGGTGATGCCGCCGCATGTCGAGGCCGAAAAAATATTCGGCACCGCGCTCTATTCGGCGAAAGCCGTGTTGTCGGGCCGCGCAGGCGACGTGGCCAAGCTGACCAAGAATCTGATCGATTGAGCAAGGGCGAGCTATGACCATTTTCCAGGCATTGACGCGGGATGATGCAGTTGAACGCAATTTCGGCCTATGGGCGATGATCGCGCTGACTGCGTTGCTGGCGATTGGGGGCCATTGGTTCGCGGGTTGGCTCTACTGGGGATTTATTGTCGTCATCCCCCTGTTGCTTATTGCGCTGTGGGATCTGATCCAGACCAAGCATTCCTTACGCCGCAACTATCCCCTTGGCAGCGCGCTTTCGCTGGCTGTTCGAGGATTTGCGGCCCTTCCTGCGATCCTATATCGTGGAAGGGCCTCTAGAGGGCCGTCCTTACGACCGCGTCGCCCGCTCACTTGTTTATGCCCGCGCCAAACAAGCTGAAGACGCGCATCCCTTCGGCACCGAACTCGATGTCTATTCTGCCGAATACGAAGCACTCGGCCACTCGATCGCGCCGCGCGCCGATGCGCCGAAGAGGACCCGTGTACAGGTGGGAACCCGGCAGTGCAGCCAGCCCTATGAGGCAGCGCGAGTTAACATCAGTGCAATGAGCTTCGGTTCGCTTGGCAGCCATGCAATCCGTGCGCTCAATCTGGGCGCAAAGCAGGGTGATTTCTATCACGACACCGGTGAGGGGGGTCTATCGAAATACCACTTGGAAAACGGCGGCGATGTCGTATGGGAAGTCGGTTCGGGCTATTTCGGCTGCCGCCATAAAGATGGAAGTTTCGATCCCGGGGCATTTCGTGACAAAGCGCAGCATAACAGCGTCAAGATGACCGAAATCAAGCTTAGCCAAGGTGCGAAACCCGGGCATGGCGGCGTCCTTCCGGCCGAGAAGGTGACCAAGGAAATCGCCGAGGTGCGTGACATCGAGGCACACAAGGACTGTATCTCTCCGCCTGGCCATTCGGCTTTTTCTACCCCGCGAGAGTTGCTTGAATACGCCGCGAAAATGCGCGAGTTGTCGGGCGGTAAGCCAGTCGGCATCAAGCTTTGCGTGGGCCAACCCCACGAAGTATTTGCGGTTGTGAAAGCCATGCTCGACAGCGGCATCCTGCTCGATTTCATCGTTGTCGATGGGGGAGAAGGGGGCACCGGCGCGGCCCCATTGGAACTTTCAGATAGGGTTGGTCTGCCTTTGCGGGTCGGACTGCCCCTGGTCGCCAACGCGCTCATCGGTACATCGCTCAAAGACAAGGTAAAACTTGCCGCCTCGGGGAAGGTCTATTCCGGGTCGGATATAGCGATAAATTGCGCGCTAGGAGCCGATTGGTCGAATGCGGCAAGGGCATTCATGTTTTCGCTTGGCTGCGTCCAATCCCTCCGTTGCCACACCGGAACTTGCCCGACGGGTATTGCGACCAACTCTCCTGCCCGCCAACGCGGCCTCGTTGTCGAGGAGAAAGCGGAGCGGGTGGCGAATTTCCAGCGCCGAACTCTCGACAGTCTGCATGAGATAACCGTCGCCTGCGGTCTCGCTTCGCCAGATGAGTTCCGCCCTGAACATCTGCGGCAGTGGAAGAATGAAGCCCAGATGGTTCCGTTCAATGAGATTTCGCCGTTTGTGCGCGATGGAGAGTTGCTGGCGGAACCTGACGCAACGCAATTTGGCGCTTACTGGAAGCAGGCCAACCCAGACAGTTTTCGGCCGATACTGGATTGAGAGCAACCTTCAGTTTACCTAGGCCAGAGCACTCTACTTAGAGAGACCCGTACAATCAGGAGCCTGACAATGACAGCTACATACACCCGTAACACTGCGCTCACCCTCTCCACGGTTGCGGTATCGCTCGCCCTCGTTTCATGCGGCCAGTCCGCCAGTGACACAGCAACCGATGCTAGCCCGATCAGCGAACCGGTTACAGATCACGCCGATCCGGTTTCCAGCGTTCCGGTTTCAGGGGAGCCGGCAGGCAGGCTAGCGGCTCTGGCAACCGACGCTGCCTCATTCAAGGGTCAGAGCGGTGACCTCGTCATAAGGCTCAACGATCTCGATCAAGCAGCTCAGAAAACCGTTCCCAACTTGCCAGCGGATG
Organism: uncultured Erythrobacter sp.; assembly: GCA_913061345.1. The sequence goes on along the minus strand of CAJXTZ010000018.1, from coordinate 17,708 downwards.
TGCGCGAAATGATCAATGGCGACTTGCAGTCGATGCGCGATGCGGTTGATGCGAATGACTGGCCGGCGGCGCAAGAAGCGGCAGCAGCGATTGCCGAAACGCTAAACCAGGCCAATTGATCGAATTTCGCGCGGTCAATGTTATTGGAATGCAGATTGCGACAAATCGACTGACACTATGAAACCTTTATGGTCTGACATGGGAGCGGCTTTTCCCTCCTCGCCAAACGGTACCCATGCGAGGCGAGGTGTGATCCTTGTCCTGGAACCCGAGCGATAGAGGATCTTGTCGCGGTTACGCTCGATCATGTCTTTAGCGATGGTTCGTGAAGATAGAAGGATCACTTCGTTCGCAACAGCCTCTTCGAGCGCGTCTTCCTGGAGAGAGCCCAAAGGCAAGTTGGCTTCGAACGCTGCGCGTCTCGGCGCGGCGTTACCTGCATTGAAGTCGCCGCCGAATATGATTGGCTCTCCGGGTTGAACTTCGGACTGGATAAAATTGCTAATGGCAGCCGATTGCCAGGCAAACGCCTCATCAGCGCGCCGTCTCGATACATGTGTGGAGCGTCGCGAGTTGAGATGTGTGTTTGCTATCGCAAGCGGGGCATCGAAGCCGGGGACATCGACCCAGGCAATCACCGCACCCTTTGTGGCAAGGCAGTCGAAACCCGCGCAAGCACCATCCGGAAAGGCGAGAGTTTTTGTCCGCTCGATGGGGAAGTCCGACAGGATTACCAATCCGCTGTTGACGACCGGATCGCTTGTTTCCCCCTTGGACCACTGCGCCTCTTCTGCAAATTGCTGCCCCAGCGGAGGGGACGAGAGGTGCGCCCGTGTAGATGGTCCGCGCACGGCATATTTGTAGCCTGCAAGTGCGCCTATCGCTTCGGCGTCCTTTGTGAATGCTTCCTGCAAGAGCACTATGTGAGGCTGCACGCCCCGCTCTCGCATCAACGATAGTCGCTCTCCGATCGCCGACAGTGCATCATCCCTGCCAATGGCTGCAGGCCAAGGCAGGCCCTTCACATTGTAGGTAAGGATCGACAGTCCTTCATCTTCCATTGGCCAGTCGGAATAGCTCTGCGGGGCGCTCGAATAGGGCTGGTGGGGGGCAACGGGCGCGCTCAATACCAGCGCGGCGCACAGAAGCGTCAATAACTTTGTCGCGGACATTGGGGTTCCTGTACCGGCAGCTCGTGCAAACAAGACGCCGCTCGCTGCATGATCCCGCACTTTCGTCGCTTGTGCGGGTCACAACCTCCCGCGGCGTCCTATCAAGCACTGGAACGTCCGGAGACGAGAGGCCGCCTCATGAACCTGCAAATTGGCAAAACCATTGCTTTGGGCCTCGGGTCGCTTTGCGCATGCCTCGCGCAACCGGGTTGGGCACAAGACCGTGCCCGAGACGAGGACACTCTTGCCCGGGCGTTTCAGACCGAAGACGACGTCCGGGAGCAAATCGAGGCGCTCGTAGGCGACACAGCAGCCCTGAAGAAAAAACCCCACACAGGGGTGCATTCCGGAGAGGCTGATATCGTCCGGATCGTGCTTCGCCGAGAAAGCGTCGGGAGACGATCGGATCGGTACTATGGGCCGGTGCGAATGCTCCGCCGCTTGGCCTTTGCCGAGGCAAGCTACGATCTAGAGCTTGAGCCAGAACTGACTCTTTCTCCGGGCGTAATGCTTGGGGAAATTGCCAGCCGGGAACGCTCGGGCGCGCTTCTAACGCGCAGGACCCATGCCAGGCAGGCTTCCCTTTTCTTGCGTGCCGACCCGTCCGGCTATGGCAGCTACACTATTTCTTTGTTCGATCACGGCGGTTGGAAGCCCGGACACGTTCCCGATATGGCGAACAGAATAGCCAACCACGAGGACCGAGCCCGAGCCGGCGTACTCCTTTGTGCCGAATACCGCTTGGCGAACGAAGTTCTCGGACAAAGCCGAAAGCTTGGCCTCGAAGTAGAAAGGTCGCGAACGCCGAAATTTTCTTCTGAACTCGTTGCGCGCATCACCATTGGCGAACGTTTTTGATGGGCGCAGCGACAAGTATTGAACCCAGCGACTTCTCGTCGTTGCCAGTTGGACACGCCATTCCCTATAGGAAAGGTATGTCGACCGGCGAACCTCTGCGATCCGAAGGCGAAACGGGCCTGATCCGGTGTGCACACAATATGCGCCCGGAATTGCAGCGCTTCCTTCTCGCCCGCCGCTGCGCTCCTGCCGATGTCGACGATCTCTTGCAGTCCTTGTTTGTGAAGCTGGCAAATGTCCACACCGGTCCAGTTGCCAATCCGCGCGCCTATATCTTCCAAATGAGCAATAATCTTCTGCATGACACAAGGCGCGGGCGCCAGCGACAGGAAGCTCGCGACGATCGCTGGGCCCGCAGCTCATTCGGGCTTGACCTCGACCGCGATCCAAATCCATCGCCAGAAGATATCGCCATTCTGCGGCAGGAGGTACGGGAAGCTGAGGCGCTGCTTGCGGGCATGCCGGCGCGTACCGCGGAGATTCTTAGACTCCACCGGATCGAGGGCTGCACTCAAAAATCGATTGCCGAAACCATGGAGATCAGCCTGAGCGCGGTCGAGAAACACTTGCAGCGTGCCTATCGGACCTTGCTGGTGTTGAGAGACAAACTCGATGCCGACGTTGAGTCCGGCGAGGAGGGTCCGGTCCGATGAACAACCCGTTTGACGCCGACGTTCTCGACCAGGCTACCGCTTGGCATATCAGGCTTCGTGACGGCGATGACGATGCCTGGATGCGCTTTACCGAGTGGCTCGAGGCCGATCCCGTCCATGACGATGCCTACAACTGGGTTGTCGACAATGACGCCCGGCTCCAGCCGGTGATCTCACAGGTCGCTTTTCCCGAATATCGCGCTGCGACCGGCGAAACTCTCGAAGTCACCGACCAGAGCCCGCTCGACCATTCAGTCCACGATTGGACAGCTCCGCCTCTGGTCTCGCGCCGCTGGGTTTGGGCGACAATTGCTGCAACGGTTGCCCTCGCTGCACTGTTTACCACGCAGGTCCTCACCGGGCCGACTTCGTATACCCTCGAAACTAGCCCCGGAGAGACGCGCACGATTGCCCTTGCCGATGGCAGCGAGATCGTCCTCAACGGCGGCACGTCGGTTATCCTTGACCGTAATGACCCGCGGACTGCTGAGCTGGTTGAAGGGGAAGCACAGTTCACTATTGTTCACGACGAAGCGAACCCGTTCATTGTCGAGGTCGCGGGACGCCGCCTTGTCGATATCGGTACCATATTCAACCTTTCGAGGGCCGCCGGCCAGCTAGAACTCGAAGTGTCTGAAGGCGCCGTCCGTTTCGAAGGCGCTACTCGCACGATAGAACTTGAAGCAGGCGAGGGGTTAAGCGTCGATGCCGGCAACAATATCGCTTTCTTCGAGAAGAACGTAGATGCCATGGGAAGCTGGACCGACGGTATGCTCGTCTACGAGGATGCACCGCTTGCCGAAATTGGGGCGGACATTTCGCGTGCCACCGGGCTAACAGTCGAGTTCTCGCCATTGTTGCGCGATCGGCTGTTTTCAGGGGTGATCCAGACGCACGGCGGACACGAGCAAATCCGGATTCGACTTGAGCAGCTGCTTGATCTCACAGTGGAGCCGAACGGAGATCGGTGGATCGTCCAACCATGAGTTTGCGAACCTTGTCGGGCGCGGGCGTCATCGCCGCCTGTGTAGCTTTTGCGCCGCCCGTAGCCGCATCGCAGCTCGTCCGTTTCGACATCCCGGCAAGCTCGCTCGATCGTGCCTTGGTCAGTTTCGCCCGGCAGGCGCGCGTATCGATCGATGTCGATAATCCGGACCTGCGCGCGATCCGGGTGAGGGGATTAAATGGCCGCTGCACGGTGCGCGGCGGCCTGCGACAACTGCTTGATGGCACGGGCTACCGGTTTACGCTGTCCTCGAGTGGCGTTGTACGAGTGTTTCGAGCGCGCACGCCATCGACGCGGACAGCACCAGCGCGTCGGCGAGAAGCTCCGCCTGCCGCACGGCCCGTTGTCGCGCCACGACCAGAGCCACTGCCGCCCCCTCCGCCGATTGTGGTGACCGCCTCCAAACAGAATGCGGCTTTGGCCGACTATCCAGGCTCTATCCAGGTTGCCGATTTCGATTTGATCGAGAGTATGCGCTTTGGCGGTCGCGGAAGCGAACTCGTGCTGCGCGAATTGCCCAACTTATCGTCAACGAGCCTGGGTTCGGGGCGAAACAAGATATTTATTCGCGGCGTGGCAGACAGCAGCTTCAACGGTCAGACGCAATCGACAATCAGCCAGTACCTCGGCGAAAGCCGGCTCACCTACAGTGCGCCCGACCCCGATCTGGCGCTCTACGACGTGGCAACGGTCGAGATCGTCGAAGGGCCACAAGGCACGCTCTACGGCGCAGGTTCGCTTGGCGGTGTGATCCGGACCCAAGCTCGCAATCCCGAAATCGGTGCGACTGAGTTTGCGGGCGTGTTCGGTCCCACACTGACTGGCGCATCGGCGGGCGGCGATATCGCCCTCATGGCAAATATTCCGGTCAACGATAGAGCTGCGGCGCGGTTTGTCGCCTACGGGATCCGGCGCCCGGGATATATCGATGATCTCGAGAGGCAGGTCGAGGATGTTAACCGGACGACCATAGCTGGCCTGCGCGCAACCGTGCGCCTGGAGCCTGCCAACAACTTCCTGCTCGATATCGGGGTCGTGGGGCAGAACACCCGCAGCCGAGACAGCCAATACACTGACTTGCCGGGATCGGTGCTGGCCAGACGTTCGCGTATCGCGCAACCCTTTGCCAATGACTACCGGCTCGCTTTTGTCACCGGCCAAGGTGGGTTCGGGGACGTCGAACTGGTCACCAACACCTCTTGGGTTGATCACGCCATCGACACCGTATTCGACGCGACACCTGAGGGTACGCCTGACCCGCTGCGCTTCGAGGAAGACGTCAAGGTGTCGCTAATAACGCATGAAACGCGGGTTTCCGGCTCGTTCGGTCCCGTATCGAGCTGGGTGGCCGGGATTTCTGCAGCGCGCAACATCAACAATATCGAACGCGCGCTCGGTGGCGGCAGCGAGCCCGATGAGTTCACCTCGATCCGCTCGGAAACTTTCGATGCAGCTCTCTTCGGTGAAGCAAGCCTGGAGATCGCGCCCCGGCTGTCGGTGACGGCTGGCGGACGTCTTTCTTACATTCGCCAGATCGAAGAGTTTGCAGCGCCATTCGACACCGTCGATCTGGAACCAAAGCAAAAGTCAGTCCGGTTCCTGCCGACCGCAGCGATTGCATGGAAACCGGCTGCAGGAACGATTGTCTACGGCCGCTATCAGGAAGGGTTCAGGCCGGGCGCCTTGCAACTCATCGGCACCGGCGATGAGGCATCGGCCTCGCGTTTTGAGCCAGACGAACTGCGCACGATCGAGCTGGGTGCGCGCTTTGGGACCCGGCGCGGCGCGCGACTGAGCGGGGGAGCGACCTTTTCCTATACCCGGTGGAACGACGTCCAGGCAGATCTCGTGTCGCGCGGCGGATTTCCCTATGTCGCGAACGTCGGAGCGGGATATGTACGCTACGCTTCGCTCGATCTGAGCTGGAAGCCCGTCGATAGGCTGACTCTCGAGGCATCCGGATTTCTTGCCACCAGCCATCTCGATGATCCCGAACCGGCATTCGCAAATGCCGATGAGCGCGACCTCCCGAATATTGCCGACAGCGGCTGGAGAGTTAGCGCAATCTACGAGCCGTACCTCGGGGACGTCCCGCTCTCCATAAACGGATCACTCGGCTATACGGGGACCTCCTACCTCGCAATTGGGCAGCCATTCGAGTTTCCGCAGGGCGATTACCTCGAAGCAGCAGCGGGTGCCCGTGCAGAGCTTGGCGCCTGGGGAGTTTCGCTCGACATAGACAATGTCCTCGATAGCCGCGCCAACCGATTTTCTTATGGCAATCCCTTCTCGCTGGCTGCAGGCAACCAGAGAACGCCGCTGCGACCGCGCACCATCAGGCTTGGCGTAGATGTCAGATTCTAGCAGGCCGCGCCTGCTCACCTCAATTCACGACGTCGGTCCCGCCTTCGGGCGTCAGGTGGACCAGCTCGTCGATCTGCTAGCCACGCATCTGGGGAGCGCGCGCTTCGCCATGCTTGTCGTGCCCGACCACTGGGGCGAAAATCCTCTGGAGCGGCACTCCGCCTTTGCCACCCGTTTGCGTGGATGGGCCGACAGCGGGATCGAGATGTTCGTGCATGGATGGTATCATCGCGACATTGCTGCGCATACCGGCGCGCGTGCGCTCAAGGCACGGTTCATGACCGCGAGCGAGGGCGAGTTCCTCGGTTTGGACGCAGCCGAAGCCGCGCGCCGCATGGATGACGGCAAGGCGCTCATCGAAGATATCATCGGGCGCGAGGTTGCAGGTTTTATCGCGCCGGCCTGGCTTTATGGGCCAGGTGCTATGGACGCGTTGGGCAAAAGCGAATTCGCTCTGGCGGAAGATCACATGAAGGTCTGGCGGCCGGATACTGGCGCTGTTCTGGCACGTGGACCGGTTGTCACCTGGGCCAGCAGGTCGAGCGTACGGACCGCGTCATCGATCGCCTTCGCGGCAGCGGCTCGAACCTTGCTCCGACCCTTGAGTACCGTCAGGATTGCGGTGCATCCCGGGGATACAACCAAGCCTGAGCTGATTGACAGCATTGACCATACCCTTGCCGCGTTTGCAAAAAACAGGCGACCTGGGCGCTATACAGATCTACTATTCTAGACTTCCTTGATGCGGTTTTGTGCTTCGCGGAGCGTCTGGCATCCATGCGGATAGCGATACCGATCCACAGTTTCGAACCGGGCGGCGTCGAACGCGTTGCGTTGCGGTTGGCGGGTGCCTGGCAAGACGCGGGAGATGAGGTCGAAATTGTCCTCGGGCGCGACGAGGGCGCATGCCGTCCTCCAGGATCTTCGCTTACCTATCACACTCTGGCTCAGCCGCTGCCGACCGCGCGCTGGGAAACCCTCTGGATGATTTGGTCGCTTTGGCGCTTCCTTTGCCGCAACCGGGTCGACGTCATTTTCTGTCCGGGCAATACCTACACCGTCGTTTGTGTTGCCATGCGTCTGCTCCTCGCGCGGAGCTGCCCTCCCTGCCTCGTAAAGATCAGCAATGACCTCGAGCGGCCGGATTTCCCTCGGTCTGTGCGCGTATTGTACTGCTTCTGGTTGCGCTTGCAGGGTTTATTTCTCGATCAATTCGTAGCGATCGGAGAACCGATGCGACCGCAGCTCGGAGAGAAGCTCAAGGTCACACACAATCGTACGAGCGTCATTCCCGATCCCGCGCTTGACGAAGCACAGATTACCATACCATCACGCAGCCCAAGCTCACCGAAGTCGACCGCGTCCCGGTTTCTCTCGGTCGGACGGCTGGTTGCGCAGAAGAATATTGGCCTCGCGCTCGAAGCCTTCGCAGCCCATGGCTGGCCCAACGACACGCTGACGATTGCAGGCGACGGTCCCGAATACGAGCCTTTGAAGAAGCTGACCGCGAGGTTGAATCTTGACGGGCGCGTACGCTTTGTCGGACATACCGATGCGGTGGACGATCTCCTGCACGAGGCGGACGTGTTCGTTCTGTCTTCAGACTACGAAGGCGTTCCGGCCGTAATCCTTGAAGCACTGGCTGCGGGTCTTCCCATTGCCGCGACCGACTGCTGCGCCAGCATGCGCTGGCTGCTACAGGACGAGGCTTTCGGTGTATTGGCTCCACGCCGGGACGCCGATGCTCTGGGCCTGGCAATGAACCTCGCTCGGCATCTCGATCCCCCGCGCACGGCAATGGCCGGTTTCGCATCGCAGTTCACTCTTCGCGCTGCCAGTGCCGAATATCGCGTTCTCATGGAATCCGTTGCCGCCCGCCATTGTGGAAGAAACTTCGCTCGCATGCGCGCCATGGTGCGGGAATGGCGCGAGGGCAGCGTCTAGTCCATGTCAGCAACGATCAAGGCGCTCTTATGTCCGATCAAGCACTCGCGCTTGCTCCTTCGAGCAGCTTGGTTCTTGAACCACACGATCGTCGTCACAGGCTGAGTTGGTCTGGCGCGGCAGGCATGGTCCTGTCATTGCTCGTTCTTGCGACGGCGCTCTATCAAATGCGAACGCTGTCGATCGCGGAGGTCGTCGATATTGTCCCGGCCTCGCCGCTATTTTGGCTGCTTTTCATTGTTTCATACCTTATCGGCCCGGTGAGCGAGTGGATCGTGTTTCGCCGCGTTTGGAACGTCGGAGCCCACGCATTCGGTGCACTGATCCGCAAGCTGATCTATAATGAGTTGCTTTTAGGTTATCTCGGCGAAGTCTATTTCTACGGTTGGGCACGCAAGAGACTGGGTTTCGTTACAGCGCCCTTCGGTGCGGTAAAAGATCTGGTGCTCCTTTCTGCAATCGCCGGCAACATCATGACACTGATGTTCCTCTTGATTGCTTATCCCTATCTCGATCTGCTTCCGGTCCACGAACACGCGGGTGCCATCACCTGGTCCTTCGGCTTGGTGATCGCAACCTCATTTGCCATGCTGCTTTTTCGCCGGTCGATCTTCTCGCTCGAACGGAGCGAGTTGACGTTCATTTTTGCCATGCAGGTCGCGCGGATAGTTGCCTCGGTCGCCTTGTCCGCCGCGCTCTGGCATCTCGCCATTCCATCATCACCAATCGCGCTCTGGTTCGTTCTCGCCACAATTCGCTTGCTCATTTCACGCCTCCCCTTCGTGCCGAACAAGGATGTGGTTTTTGCAGGCGTTGCCATCCTCGTCCTTGGAAATGACGTCGAGGTGGCGGCGCTCATGACAGCCATGGCTGCCCTGATCCTTATTGCACACCTGCTGGTCGGTGCCGTGTGCGCGATCAACGATGTTTTCATGAGAGAGTCTGATGAAATTGCCGATGCTTAGCCTTCTCGCCATGCCGCTGCTCGTGGCGGCGACCATTCCCTCCACCCCGGATCTCGGCAAGGCTGAGGGACGATGCCGGACGAATGAGCGTGGACCGTCCTTTCTTGTCTCTGTCGTCGGTCTGAAGGACCGCACGGGGAAACTGAAACTCGAAGTCTATCCAGCCAATGACGAGGATTTTCTCGCAGACGACAATATCCTGATTTCTGCGGGGAAGACCTTCCGCCGCGTCGAGGTGAATGTACCGCAATCGGGCGCAGTCAATCTGTGTGTCCGTGTCCCCTCGGCCGGCAGGTATGCGGTTATCCTGCTTCACGACAGGAACAGCAATCGCAAATTCGACTGGCGAAGGGACGGCATCGGATTCGCGGGCAATCCAGAAGTGGGGCGGAGCCAGCCGAATGCGGCCCAATCCAGCACTGCTGCAGGGACCGGCCCGACCAGGACGACGATTGTGCTGAATTACTTTCGCGGCCTTGGCGGGATGAAACCGCTACCGGGAGCTCGCTAACATCATGCACATCGTCGATGTCTGCGCATTTTACTCCCCGCGGGGCGGCGGCGTGAAGACCTATATCGACCAGAAGCTCGAGATGGCAGGCAAGACTGGGCACAGGATAACTATACTCGCACCCGGCGACGAACACCGGATCGAAACCCGCGCTGAAAATGCCCGGATAATTACAATTCCGGGACCCCGATTTCCTCTGGACCGCAAGTATTGGTATTTTTCGGACGATGCGCACTTAATGAAGACACTCGATGCTCTGCGCCCTGATTTGGTCGAAGTCTCGTCACCCTGGCGAAGTCCCGCACTCGTGGCGAAATGGCGACCGGACGTGCCCAAGTCACTGGTGATGCATGCGGACCCTCTGTCCGCCTATGCCTATCGCTGGTTCGGGGCGATGCTGGACCGGGCGACAATCGATCGTCAGTGCGAGGCTTTCTGGGCGCACCTTCGCCGCCTGGGAGCTGTGTTTGATACCGTTATTTGCGCGAACGACGATTTGCGCAGCCGACTTGCGGCGGGCGGCGTGGGCAATGCCGTTACCCTCCCGATGGGAGTACATAGCGGTATTTTCTCGCCAGAACACCGCGAACCAGCCATCCGTTCGCGATTGCTCGCTGAATGTGCATTGGAAGACGATGCTACTCTCCTGATCGCTGCTGGGCGCCTCGCGCCGGAAAAACGGATCCCAATGCTCGTCGAGGCCGTCACAATGGCTGGCCGCAACCGTTCCGTCGGTATGGTCATATTCGGGGAAGGACGAGAAGAACGCACCATTATGCGCGCCATCTCGGGCAATCCCCACATTCGCTTGTTTCGGAATGTTGGCGACCGGAGCCATTTTGCCGCCATTCTCGCCAGCTGTGATGCGCTCGTCCATGGGTGCGAAGCAGAAACGTTCGGAATGGTCGCGGCTGAAGCGAACGCGAGCGGAATTCCGGTTATCGTTCCGGACACCGGCGGAGCTTCAGACTTCGCCCGCGGGGGAGCGGGGATGAGCTACCGCGCAGCCGATATGGCAGATTTGCGTCGCGCGCTCGACGAGTTCCAGGCGGAAATGTGGCTGTCACGCACGATTTCGGTCTGCGGCGACATGGAGCGTCATTTCGCAGCCCTGTTTGACCATTATGCGCAATTCCTCCCAACGCGCCGGGACCGGGCAGCCTGATAGGCGCGCGATGCCGGTTCATGGTACACTTGATCGGTATATTGCCAAGCAGACAGTTTCCGCGTTTGCGGCGGTTTTTGCGATTGTCATGTCGCTCATGACCTTAGAGCATTTGCCAAGCCTGATTGAACTGGCCCGCTTCTCCGGAAGCCGAGGCTATGTCGTCGCACAAAGTCTTGCCGGTCTGCTTCCCGAATATGGCGGGATAGGCTTATTGGTGGGCCTCTATCTTGCACTGGCATTGCTTGTTCGCAAATTGGTCCTGCGCGGCGAACTCGATGCCATCGAAGCGAGCGGGATAGGTCCGTTGCGCTGGATGCGCCTTCCAATCGTCATGACCTTAGTAGTGGCCGGACTTACACTTTTTAATCAGGGCTGGCTGATGCCCGATGCCGAGAGGAGCCTCGAAGACGTTGGCGAACGCATGGCTTCCGGCGAGTTCGGGCACAACCTCGCCGCCGGACAGTTCATTGATCTTGGCAAGGGCAGCATTCTGCGGTTCGACTCGGTCGCACCCGACGGCCGGTTCATCAACGGGATATTCCTCAGAACGAACGGGAGGACCTTCACGGCACAGGCCGGACGGCTTTCGCTGCAATCCGACGGATCGGTTATGCTTGATCTTCGCAATGGGCAGACAATTGAGGAGGATCGTCTTTCGACGGGCAGCTTTGCGCAATTGAAGTTTGCCAGTGAACACGACAAAGCCGGGGAGAGCAAAACTGCGGATGGATCCACCTCGGCCAAGTTCTCTGATCTGGATACTCTGCTCAAGACCGACACCGCGCAAAGCAGATCGGCTGCCTATGCCCGCTTGCTTTGGGTGCTGTTGGTGCCGGTGTCTGCGGCTATGGCGTTTGTTCTTGGCAAGCCTCCCAAACGGTCGACCAGCGCAATGGGACTTTTCCTCGGGATTATTGCGCTCATCACATGCCTGAAGATGCTTTCGCCGCTGGATACAGGAGTAGGCAGCAACCCAAGTGCATTTGCGTTCGCGATAGCAGCGGTCTGGCTTGCTCTCGCCGTCTGGCTACTTCGTGCAGAAGATAGGCTGGGCAGAGGTTTCGTCGATGGATGGCTTGAACGAATCTTTCTACGACTCAGAATGCAGTTTACGTCGCAAAGAGAATGGATCGACGCCGAGTTCGGTAAGGACTGCAAGGTGATCGTCGATCGATGAATCGACGGAGTATTCGGAAGCCTTCTCGCGTCCCTGCCCGAAATCTGGGCCGCTGGAAATTTGGCGATCGATTGCCTGCGCCAGGGCATCGATATCCCCGATCGGAACAACAGCCTGTCCGCAGCTGCGAAGAATTTCGGTGAGGCCGGGAGAGCAATCGGTCGCGACCACTTGGCAACCGCAAGCCATTGCCTCGAGCGGAACGGCTGGCAACCCTTCCCATCGTGACGAAAGAACGAGGATATCGCTCTTCCCGAAATGGAGAGAGGGGTCATCGACGAACCCTCTGAAGTAGACCTGACTATCTATGCCGAGGCCTCTTGCCAGTTCTTCGAGTTCGCGCCGTAGTTCGCCACCACCCAGAATTTCGAGCGACCATTCCGTTTGCCTTACTTTGGCCAAAGCCTTTAGCAAGGTCGCGTGATCCTTTTGTGGCGCGAGGCGTCCTATGGACAGCAGCCCAGCGATTTTTGAGCCAGCATTGGTCTTAAGCGCCAGACCTCGATCGATCATCGCGCTGGTCACATAAGCATTGCGGACCGAGCGAAAACGAGGGGCGGCACGGGGCATCGCAGCTCGGCACGCTCTGGCATCCGCTTCGCTCAGGCATAGGGTCCGGTCGCCGGCCAAGGCGGTTCGTTCAAAGCGCAAGGTGCGAAGCCGTGCTGACAGCCCGGACATCCCCGGACGGATCACGGGATTGGTGATTTTCTGAATTATTTTGATGCCGCGACGTCCGGACAGAGCTCGAGCTATGGCAATCGACAAATTGCTTTGGTTGCCCGCGGAAAAGACTGCCCTTGGGGCGTGTTGGCGCAGCATTCTGGCCAATGCGGGAATTTGTACGAACAACGCAGTGCCGCGACCACCCCGTTTCGGACCTGGCACCCTTCTTACGACGACCTTGTCGGATATCAGCCCGCTCAAGGCACCGTTGGTTCTGGTAAGCCAGAGTTCGGTATCGACGCCGCGCTCAGCCATTCCGTTCGCCAATAGGATTGCCACCCGGTCAAGTCCTCCGGCTCCGGGCTCATATAGAAAATGGACAATCGGACCGCGCCTTGCGAGTGCTGTCAATTCATCTCCCGTATCAGCCAATCGGCTACCCCTGCTTATTCTCGGCACATTGCCTGGCGGAGGCGATGATCGCTTCGACCAGGGCCACGTCGTCAGGTTTGTCGACATCGATTACAGCCTCGGCTTGCGGCAATACTACAGGCTGCGCGATGACGCCGAGCCTTTTCCCAGCGCGATGAACCGCATCCCCGAAACCGATCGAACGTGTCAACGCCCGGAGCAGAAGATTGGGACCAAAGGAACCAATGATTTTGAAGGTTTTCTTGCGATCCTGTTCAATACCCGACCACAGATCGAGCGCAGGGACAACTTTGGCATTGCGAAAAGCGAACAGGTTGGCACCCGAATAATGCCCGTCGGAAAACTTGAGCCAAGTTCGCTTCGTCTGTGGGTAAACTGCTTCGACCACAGCTCTTTCGCCGACACCAAACGACAGGTCAGCCCCCGCAGCTCCATCGAGGAACGTTTCGATCATCGAACGCGAGAGAAGTGCATGGTCGGCGGTTGTTACCAGAACCGGCCAGGGAGCAGTGCCGGTGCCAGCGAGCTCCTTTATACTCGTCGCAATGCCATTCCCGCTCGCATGAAACTCTACACGCGGGTGTGAACGATACGGGGCCAAGTCACCCAGCAGCAATGCCTCAGGGTCTTGCGCCATGACCACGATTTTTCGCACCGATGGTACCGCCAGCAGTGTCTCGGTGACCTTGCACACCATCGACTTCCCACCGATCGGTATCAACGCTTTGAAGCGTTCTCCGTATGCAGCGGCAAGCGGGTCCTTCCCGGGACGTTGACCGGCAAGCAGCAAAGCAGTCCATCCACCCTCCGCATCGTTTGCATGTGACGGAACGCGCTTTTCACTTGTCAGGTTGGGGATGATTGTGCGGATCGTTCGTCTCTAAACAGGGGGTGCCTGCGAAAGAGACGCCGCGCGCACGGCAAAGCCGCACTAGCCGGTCAGCAAAAACGCGGATGTCGCCGCTATCGTGAGCCCCGCAAACCATCCCGCAAGAACATCAAGAGGCCAGTGAATGGCAAAGTAGAGCCTCGTTGTACCGATAAGCGCAGAAACAATTGATGCGATCGAAAGCGCTATCCACGGCGCGCTAGCAGCCGACAGGAGAAAGAACACAATTGCGAAGCTGGAAACAAAGCCCATGGCCGTATGGACGCTGGGGAAACTACTTGTGAAGATATCGAGCGCATGCCCGGCTTGCTTTGGTCGCGGTCGCTGGATCCATTTTTTAAGCAGCAAGCCGACCACGCGCCCTGTTGCAAGTGTTAGTAAGAAGGGCGGAAGCAAGAGGCTATTACCGTGAGAAAGTAGCGTGGCGGATCCAGAAAGGGCGACAATCACGGTCGCGGTATCACCCCCCAGCGCTGTGACATCGCGCATCATGGTGTCGCTTTTTTTCCGCGCTTTGCCCGTACTCTCGGGAAGCACGCTCTGTATCCAGTCCAGCAGGCGGGTGTCCACTCGTTTGAAAGCCTCGAGCCGTATGACGAGAGTGATCAGGATAACTGCGGCTGACCCAAGCAACGCTAGCGAGATCAAGACCATCCAGAACAACTCATTGCGGCAAAATCCCTGCTCAGAAATGCGATAATAGCCCGCGCAGCACGGTCGGCTGAAGGCATCTTTGTGCTCACGTCGAATGTACGTTCGAATGCGTCGATCTGCCGTCTTTCGACCTCTTCTGGAAATGGGAGCGCGTTAGCAAGAGCTTCGCCAAGATCCTGCACGGTATCGATCACCGGTCCAAGCAACCAGAAGGCGTAGTCTGCATTGCCTTTCCAGTCCGCGTTATGGGAATTAAGGAAAATGACAGGCCGCGGCGTCTTGATGAATTCGTAAACCTGACTGCTGACATCCCCGAGATAGATGTCCGACAGACTGGTATAGGTCATATCGACACTGCTGGAACTTCCGAGGTCGATCTTGATGTGCGGCATTGAGAAATAGCGCTCGGGTATGGCTTTTCGCAAGCGGATGCGGCGATGCTCAACCGATGCCTGAATTGCACGGCGAAACAACATGACGTGCGGCGCAAAAATGAGATTGAACTGATCCTGCCGCCCGAAGAAGTCGAGCACGTCGAAGCCCATCTCATGCCACGAAGACAGGATCGGGTCGAAATGCGGATTATACAGGACCGTGGGTCGATCATTGTCAAACAGCGATTGATACTCCTCCATCGGACGTGATTCGAACTTGGGGTAGCCAATCACGGCGCACGTATCGGGCGCAGCGAGCCCGAGCTCGATCATCCTTGCCCGCGTTTTCTCTCCGGGCAGAAGGAGGTAGTCGAAGTCTGCAATAGCGGGCGATACGCTTATGCTTCGATCGCCGGCGCCGTGTGGAAGGAATATTAGTCTGGGATACGTGGCGCCAAACCTAGTTTTCAGGAGGGCGCTCGTCGTTTCCGGTATGATTATGGCATCGAGTTCGTTAAGGCGCGCGGCCGACCGTGCAAGACGGCCGATGCGACCCAGCGGCGCCAGGCCTAGGACCGCAGCCTCGAGCAAGTTCATAGTTGGGGAAGTGTCGAGCCGGTGAAAGATCGGACGCGGCAGTTCGTCGGACAATTGCCGCGCAACCGCCTCCTGTTGCGCATCGTTAGAAGTCCAGATCTCTATCTGCAAATTCGGCAGCATTCTCTGGAGAGCGGGAATGACAGGGGCCGTGTGGGCCACCTGATGCAATTCGTCGTGATTGAACAGGAAGCCGACTTTCGGCCCGGCAATATCCGTCGGCGGGGAGTCGGTTGTTCCAAGTTGACGATTGATCATTTGAACCAGACGCCGCAGAGGCGGGATTCCCGCATCCCCGTCATCAAAAGTCTCGCATAAATGATAACCAATACCCACCCGTATTTTCTTCACGTATCTCAAGGCAATAAGCTTTCTCCATGCAGGAAGGCCGGCTTTTGAACCAAGATGTCGATACTATTGAGGCGGAAAAGCGCGACCTCAAGAAAGGCGCGGTGCAGGTCCTCAGCGGCTTTGGCGTGAGGATTGTCGCCCGCATCATTCTATTGAGCTTTGTTGCCCGGGTTTACGGCGTTTCCGATTTTGGCCGGCTTGGCGAAACCGTCGCGATTGTCGAGCTTCTCGCAGCATTCTCGATTTTCGGCGTCAACAAGACACTGCTGGGAGAAATGAAGCGCGATGACGAGGGGGCTCGCTTGGCCAGTAAGGTAATGGACGCGATCGTGCTGACCTCGCTGATTTCCGGAGCAATCACAATCGGAATGTGGTTCCTCTGGCCGTTTCTGTCGACACCGAGCCTGTCGACGTCGCAATTTGTTCTGCTTGGCATCCCCCTCATCGCGGTTACCGAGGTCGCGACAACAGGCACGCGCCACTTCCGAACGGTTTTCTGGGATACCCTCGTAAAGACGCTGATCAAACCCTGGAGTTTCCTTTTGTTCGCGGTCGCAGCCTATTATTCTTTGATCGGTTCGACGCTTTTCTCGAGTGGCGGGATAACTTCGGAACAGGCGCTGTTGGGAGCCTACACTGGGTCCCTCTTGTTGACCGCCATTTTTGCTATGCTGGTTCTCGCAAAATTTTTCGGGGCGCAAGGACAATTAAAGGTCTACCGGCCATCGTTTGATGGCGTCCTGGGACTAGCGCGCCGCAGCTGGCCGATCGCGCTCAACGAGACCGGTCTCTTCGCGTTCCGAAGGATTGATATCATCATCCTTGCCGCGGTCGCTGGTCCGAAGGCTACCGGCGTCTATTACCTAGCTCAGCAGATTGGTACGATCGTCGAGAAGGTGCGGTATCTTTTCGAACCAATGCTCGCGCCAATCGTCGCGCAAAGTCCGTCGATTTCCACGGTCGCCGCGCATCTCAGGCGACTTGCGCTGTTCATTTTTTCAACTCAGCTGGCGATCATTCTGCTTGTCGCAATTGCTGGAACAGCCGTCCTTGAATGGTTTGAGATGAACACCGCTGGAGCACTCTTTGTCATCGTCGCGATCCTGCTTGGCGAGCTTTTCGATGGGACGTTTGGGCTATCCGAGCTGCCGATGGTTTATCGACATCCTGTGTGGCCGCCTCGCTTGGTCGGGATAGCTTTAGCCTTGGAGGTCACTCTCGTTTGGGTTTGGGCGGAACCACTGGGGGCGCTCGGAGCAGCGCTTGGGTTCGCAATAGCAATGCTAATCTTGGCGATATTGCGTTTGATAACTATCCGACAACTGTATGGCATCAAAATTTTCGGCCGGATCGCAGAGCCATAAGTTTTTCCCTTTTAAGAGCAGGATGGAGCCGCTGTAAAAATAGCGGATGTAGGCGTCGATAAATTCCAACCCATCTCAACTTGGAACCAAGCTGCGGGCGCGTGGGACTTATTCTGTTAGCGCGCAGCGTGTCTCGCCAAACAGTCCAGGCTTCCCTCACTGGCTTTGTAATCGGTCGTCCGCAGTGATTTAAATGTTTAGTTTGTCTTGGGCCTCCGTCGCTGCGACCGGACGGCGGGTGCTGGCATTCGAAAGCCATGAAAACACGACCCACGCGTATCCAATTTGCAGTGCCAACATGGCAGCTGAGCTCTGCCGAAGACCCGCATGGAATAGGACACAAGCCGGCCAAACACCTTCATTGGCCCGCTCGATAAGCGAATTTGCCACTTTGACTATACGATTTCGGTGATTGCCCTGTGATTGCTAGCGCATTTTCTAAACCAGAACATTTAGTAGATTATTTAATATATACCAAGGGTTATATAACCTTGTCATATAAAATCTGATACTATCGGGGCGCACGGGTCGCCGTGGACACCGACGACAGCGAGAGTGGAGGC
>CAJXTZ010000017.1 GCA_913061345.1 uncultured Erythrobacter sp. | reverse complement strand
CTCTATCGCCAGCGCCATAAGGTCGAGAACATGTTCGGCAAACTCAAGGACTGGCGCCGCATCCAAACACGCTACGATCGCTGCGCCCACGCCTTCATGTCCGCAATCTGCATCGCCGCAACCGTCATCTTCTGGATCAATCAATGAGTCCTGAGCCTAGGTGCCCAAATGCGGGCGGGGTTGCTGGATAAAGCCAACTGTTGCGCCAACTGATTACATGCCTTCGTCAGCGTCAAAGACCGGGAGGCCGACGCTCATGGAGCATTCTGCGCCTCATCGACACTATTCGACTAGTCACCTGCACGCCCGCGTTCTATCCCATGATCGTAGAGCGCGTTCATATAGGGTTGAGAGAACAGCTCATCCGTTTCAAAATCGAAATCTGCCCCGATATAGCTCATGGCGAACCCGATATCGTTGTTGGCGGCGAAATTCTGCACGTTGACAAGGATCGAACGGTCGTGCGCGGAGAGGACCGTACTGAGCGCACGGGTTATAATCGGAAAGATCGATGCCTCAACAAGCTCATATTGCGGCCGCAGTCGACCGTTCATAATCACGAAGATTCGATCCTGTCCGGTGCCGGATTTATGATCTCTGGAGAGTGCCATGCTTTCGGGGACGGCAAGAAAACCGGCTGTCGTAGCGCCATCCACATGCATTTCGGAAAAGCGTTCCTCATCACTTCCGGTCACCTCGATCATCACAGGTGCGAACAAGCCTGGCACGCTGGCCGATGCGAGCAAGACCTCGCGGAACAGCTCAAGTCGATGTGGATGGGTGCTCTGCGCAATCGCTCCCATATCCCAGATCACGCCGCGGGCGGCATCGAGGTTGGTCGTTTGCACCAGCAAACGTCGGCCCCGACCATGCTCAATTGCGATGGCATCAAGCAGGCTGCTGTCGATATTTTGTGCGATTAGAAGCTTGAGCGGATTGGCGTCCGCTGCGCTGGGCCGCGTAAGCAGGCCCACTATTCCGCGCTGACGATAAATATCCTTGCGCGAAATCTCAGTGAAGAAAGCGCGTAGCTTGTCATCATGGTCAGAACCGAGGAAAGCGAAGGGGGCAATCAATGCACCTGTGCTGACGCCCGAAACGAGGGTAAACTGCGGGCGATCACCCGTATCGCTCCAGCCTTTGAGGAAGCCCGCAGCATAGGCGCCATCATCGGCCCCGCCTGAAAGGGCGAGCAAGGTATCGGGCCGGGCGATAGTCGCATCGACCGCTATATCTTCTCGCATCATGGTAAACGTCGCGGCGGGAGCATCTGCCCAATAACGGATCGATGCGAAGCCCGGCACTTGCGCCATCGCCGCCTGCGCCTCAGTATGCGGAATACGATCGGGCCAGGTGGTGCACCCGCTCAGCGCGAGCGAAACGGGAAGCAGTAAGGTCAGCAGTTGCCGCATCAATCGAGTGCCTCTACTTGTAAGTGGCTTTATCATGTCAGCAGCATGTAAAGTGCTGGAATGATGAATAGCGAAAAAATGGCCGAGGCCACTAAGCCGAATATGATCGCAAAATACAGCGGGCGATAGCTAGGGGCAGGCGTTCATCGACCATAGCTTCGACCTGTTATTGCTTTTTCAGCCGGACAGTGACGTGCCCAACCTGTATGAGGAAGAAACTCTCCTTTGCGAGTAGCTTCTCAATACTCGCCCATATCCAATAAGCCGAGAATTGTTTTCACTGCAGGGTGGCGTGTGCGCAATCGGAATACCCAGATTTCAATTATTGGTCCCGTGATCTTCCAATCCAATTTCTCGACAACAACACCTTGGGCGGCAGCTTTTGTCGCACTTAAGCACCTTCCACCGAAAGATCGCTTAGGCGGCGTGGACAAATTTGAGCCAGTATTTTGCTGATGCGATGCGGACCATGCTGAGGAAGCTTTCTGCGAGCTTGTCGTAGCGGGTGGCGATGGCTCGGTTGATTTTCAGGCGTCCGAAGAAGCGCTCGATCTGGTTGCGTTCCTTGTAGAGTTCTCGGTCATGGTCGATCTTCACCCGGCGGTTTGACCGTCCTGGAATGACGGCCTGTATGTCGCGACCTGCAAGGTCGGTGCGGAAGCGATCGCCATCAAACCTTTGTCAGCCAGAAACGCCTCTGGCGTGCGCTCCGGCAGGTTGATCAGCGTGTCATAGGCTTTGCAATCCGCTGCTTCACCGACTGTCAGGTGGAAAACGAGTGGCCGTCCTCGCCTGTCAGCCAGACAGAGAAGTTTACTGGTGAACCCGCCCCGCGAGCGGCCAAGAGCTCTTCGATGAGTCCCTCCTTTCCGCCCGCCGCCGAGACGTGGCCGCGAACGCTGGTGCTGTCGATGCTGTAGTCGGCCATGATCTCGGCCAGCGTAACTGGTAAGGCCTCCCACACCCCGACCTCGCTCCAGCGCCTGAACCGTCGATAGACCATGTTCCAGTTGCCGTATTTGGGCGGAACGTCGCGCCAGGGCGTGCCGCAGCGGAGCCGCCAAAGTATGCCGTTGATGACGGATCGGTTCTGCGCGGGACGACGGTCTCGTCCCCGGTTCGCTGCTTCATTCAGATCACCTCGGTTCAAACCCGCCTCCAAAAGGCAGCCATGAATCAATCAGGCAGCGCTGCAGCAACCAATTTGTCCACCCCGCCTAGGCCAAAGACAGATTGGCCTTGTCAAAAGCACAAACAGGATATACTGACTGCTAAATAAGTCAGGATATACTGACTGCTAAATAAGTATGGGCTTGAGGGTAGGATGATAGAGCAACTGCGTTTTGTGCGGCTTCCGGTTGCCTCGCTTGACGAGGCAAGGAGCTATTTACTTGAAATTGTGGGTCTTGAGCATGCTGAGCGATTGAATCAAGGGGCGCGGTTCCGGTCCGATTCGCGAGCTTATAGCGTCGAGCTGGATGCGTCGGCCAGCATGAGTCAGCCTACGGTAGGGGTGTCGCTTCGGACAGTCGAGCAGATGGAGTTGGTATCCGAACTGCTTAGGAAGCGCGGGTGGAACATTGAGAAGATTCCTGGCGATTTGTGCCGAAGCCGACGATACTACGCTGGCCTTGCTTGTCAGGACTTAAGTGGCAATCATTTTGAGTTGGTTGTTCGGGCTGAAGATAAGGGTCGTCGTTGCTTTCCATCGCGCGATGCTGGTGTCGTCGGACTGTCGCAGGTGGTCATAGGCAGCCGGGATCCGACGGGCGACGCTGCGGTGTGGGTGGATGTTCTGGGCGCACGCATTACTGATCGAGTTGGCGACGCCGTATATATTGGCTGGGATGAAGCGCACCATCGCATCATGCTCGTGCCGAGCAGTCGAGAAGGCTTCCTCGTCGTAGGATTTGAGGTCGAGAACATCGATGTCGTGATGCAATCGAGCTACTTTTTCCTTGACCGCCAAGTTGGAATAGTTCGTGGTCCAGGCAGGGAGCCTGCAAGCGGTCAGGTCTTCCTGACTTTCAATGGGCCGTCTCCAGACGTTTATTTTTCCTATTCGACGAAGTCTGAATCATATTCGGAAGAGCGGCGACCGCGGCAGTTTGCCGCCACGCTAGGCTCATACTGCAGCTGGGGCTCGGCTTCTGCCCTGCCGGAGTTGGGGGGTACAGCGTCGTGACCATCAACATCCTGGATGTAGCCTATACTCGTCTCAAGACCCTGGACCTTGATGGTGCAAGTGAGTTCGCGACGCGAATTCTTGGTCTTGAGCCGGCCGATCGCATCGGCAACCACCGATCGTTTCGATCTGACCGCCGTATGAGCACGCTGAGCTATGAAGCAGGCAACCCTTCCGAAACTATCATAGGGTTCGAACTTGGAAGTGGCGAGGAACTGGAAAGTGCAGCTAAAACACTCGAGAAGATAGGCCATGACGTACGTCGGGGATCCCGCGCAGAGTGCGATCAACGCCATGTGAGCGACTTTATCGCGTTCAGCGACGCCGGCGGCGGACGTATCGAATTTGCCGTTTCGCCCCACGTCGCAGGAGCAGCAAAGCTGTCGCGCGATGCGGGCATCACTGGATTCAGCCACGTTGGTCTGTTCAGCCAGGATACTGAACGGGACGAACATTTCTGGACCCAGGTTTGCAACGCCCGTGTCAGTGACCGAGTTGGTGAGCTTCCACTCCTACGGTTAAGTCAGATTCATCATAGCATCGCTCTTGTGCCGGCCAAGCATTCTGGCGTCCAGCACATCAACCACCAGGTTAAATCGATCGACGACGTTCAACGTAACTACTCGCTGCTGCGTCAGCATAATATTCCGATTGTCTTCGGACCAGGGCGGCATCCAACGTCCGGCGCGCGCTTCGTCTACTTCGAAGGTCCCGACGACATGATTTTTGAGTATTCTGTCGGAGTCCAAGAAGTCGACGAAAAAACCTACAGAGAACGCCAATTCGGCTTTGAGCCCTCCAGCCTCTGCATGTGGGGCGCAAAGGCAAAAATCAAAGAACTTTCAAGTTGATCTAACGAGATGTTCCCTGCGGTCTTGACAGTTGAAACAAACTGTATCTGCCAAACAATTGAGATGGTGCCGCGAGAACAAAATAGAAGGACGAATAATGGATATTCATGAATCATATCAGCGCGATATTGTTTGGCCTGCAAACTATAACGAAATTCCCAAAGAAATTTTTGTCAGGCAAGATCTATATCAAGCGGAGATTAATCGGTTTTTTCGAGGGCCGGAATGGCACCCCATAGCACACGAAAGCGAAGTGCCAAACGCGGGCGATTTCAAGACGTGCAACCTTGCCGACGTTCCACTGCTCGTTATCCGCGGCGAAGACGGACACGTCCGGGCGTTCTACAATGCTTGTTCCCACCGCAGCAACCAGATTGAAGTCAAGCCCTCGGGCAATCGGAATGAATTCGAATGCCCATATCACCGGTGGCTTTTCAATAGTGAAGGGGAATTAATAGGCTGTCCAAATCAGCGCGATTTCACACCCGGCTTCGACAAGAAAGATTATCCGCTTGCCCAGCCGCGACAAGAAACGGTCGGCGGCTTGCTGTTTGTGACCTTATCTCCGGATACCGAAAGCCTCGATGATTTCCTCCAGGAGGCCAAAGACTCCCTTCTTGATGTTATGGGAGGAGACGGCCGTCTGAAGCTGATTGGCTATCACCGGGTCAGGTATCTGACGAACTGGAAGGCCTATGGCGACAACGATGGTTATCATCCGCCGCTCCTGCATCAGGCGTTCACGATGCTGGACTGGCAGGGCGGAACCGGTCGGCAATATGCAACCACGGGCCGGGGGCATTATTGCATCGAAACAGAACTTACTGTTCCGAAGCCAAGCAGTCTCATTCGCGACAGTTCGGTAGTCGAATTTCGTGACGAAGGAAGGCCTAAACGATCAAGTGTCCTTGCTCTCTTCCCCATGTTGGTTGCGTCGAATTACCTAAATGTCATCAGCATTCGCTTCGCCACACCGGTCGCGATCGATGAGGTAGAAGTGAATTACGCCTATTTCGCGCATCAAGACGATGACGAGGAGATGGTGCGTCACCGCATCCGGCAGAGTTCCAATGCAATCGGCCCGTCAGGTTTGATCAGCATGGAGGATGCTTCAGTTTTCCATCGCGTACAGATCGGCAATCGCACGCCTGGTACAGCAGTTTTCCAGAAGGGTGTCGCCGATCCTTCCCGTTTGAGCTTTGAATTCCGTCAGAATGACGAAAGCGGCAACCTTCCTCATTGGGAATATTACAGAGCCGCGATGGGATTTCGGAGGGCGGCAGCATGACTCGCTTGACGTTGGATGAATACGCACTGCTCGATGAACTACAGTGCAGATATATCTCAGCTCTGGATGGCAAGGATATGCCTTCATGGATTGATACCTTCGATGATGATCCCGCTGTCAGCTACATTTGCATTGCACGCAGCGACATAGAAAATGATCTGCAGGTAGCGATGATGCTTGACGACTGCCGTGATCGAATAATTGATAGAGGTACGTTCATTACAGAAGTATGGGCCGGTACTTTCCAAGATTATCGCACTCGGCATTTCGTTCAACGCGTTCACGCGAGCCGTCGCCAAGATGGTAATATCGAAATGTCTTCGAATTTTTCGGTTATCTTTACACCTGATGATACGGGGTTGCCACAGCAACTCGCAGTCGGAACTTACGAAGATATTATTCGGATGGACAGTAACGGGTGTAATTTTCTGTCACGAAACGCTGTGACCGATAACCCAGTTCTTCCGCGTTATTTGGTATTTCCTTTGTGATAAAATGTTTTAATTTGGTTTGATTAATAGCTATTAGAGGGGGAGAGCGCGTGAAAAGCGTTTTTTTATTGAGGTCAATGTTGTTAGTGACGGCGGCTACTATTGCATCGCCATGCTTTGCGCAGACGGCAGCCGACGATATTCCAGAAACCACAGCAGTAAACGACGAAAATAAGCCGGAACCGCAAGCCGCCATCGGGGATATCGTCGTGACCGCGACGCGCCGGGAGCAAAGATTGCAGGACGTTCCGGTAGCGGTTACCGCGGTGACATCAGAAGCGCTCGGGCGGTCAGGAGCGTCTGATATCCGCAATCTAACGCAGGTTGTCCCAGGTTTCTTTGGTGGTCGAGCCTCCGGCGTGTTTCTTCCGGTTATCAGGGGGGTAGGTTCGAGCAACATCTCAGTGGCAGATGAGTCGAATGTGGCAACCTACGTTGATGGTATTTACCAAGGGGACCCGTTCTCGACGTGGACAGATCTTGTTAAAGTTGATCGCGTCGAGGTTCTACGTGGACCGCAAGGAACTATCTTCGGACGTAATGCGACCGGTGGCCTGATCAACGTAATTACCCCCGACCCAAGCTTTGCATTAAACGGTCTGTTTTCTGCGCGTGCTGCTGCTATTGAAACAGGCGCGGGAGATTATAATATTCGTGGCTACCTAACCGGTGGCCTCTCCGATACGCTGGCTGCAGACATTGCGGGGATTTATAGAAAGTCAGGAAACTTCGTGGACGACCTCGTTCGCGGTGGGAAGGCTGGCGGCTATCGCGTAATAGATATCCGCAGTAAGCTTATGTATCGTGGCGGGAACGGCAACAAGGTCGTGCTTGTGGGAGAATACTTCGACCGCGAGGGTTCGGAGAATGTCTACCAGCCCTATGAGAATAACACGGCGGGCCGCGCTTTTTCCGGTGCTATCATTCCGTCTAAGCCCTGGCAGTTTTCCACTGACCTCGAACCAGAACTTCGGACCCGACGGTACAGCGTGGCGCTACAGACAAGCTTCGATCTTGGTGGCGTGGATCTCGAAACAACCGGTACGTACGCCCACACCCGGACGTTTCAAGCGACTGACTCAGACTCTTCCAATATTCTGCTAGCGTCCTTTGTCGCTCCGAAGATTGCCTCGGAAAATTACAGTCAGGAGGTCCGACTTCTTTCCTCCACGCCCGGACCGTTCCAGTGGATTGCTGGCGCTTATGCATTCCACCTCACTGGGAACGCCAACTTCATCTTGAGCAGCCGAACCGATCCGAGCCAGCCGCTGCTGGTGCGCACCTTCGATCCGGTTCTCAAGACGACATCCTACGCCGGCTTCGCCGAAGGGACGCTCGAGGTCGTGCCGAGCCTCTTCGTGACAGGTGGTATACGCTATACTTACGAGAAGAGGTCGTTTGACCAAGTTATGAACGGCGTTGCTTTATTTCCAGAAACCTCGCGAGAATCATTTAACAAGGTTACTTACAAGGGCACGGTCCGCTATGAAATCGGGTCAAATACGAACATTTACGCGACATACAGTACCGGCTTCAAAAGCGGGGTCTTTAATATGGCGGGGGCATCCCCGTTCGCGGTTAATCCCGAAACGCTCAAGGCGCTTGAAGGAGGTATCAAGTCTGACATCACGCCTTGGCTACGCGCCAACCTCGCACTCTACAGTTATGATTACAAAGACTTGCAAGTCACCGCCCGCGATCCGCTTGGGCCGGGATACGTCCTTCAAAACGCAGCCAACGCCACGATCTATGGGGGAGAACTCGAAACCACTTTGGCACCGACGGAAAACTTCCACGTCAATGGCTCGGTAGCTTATGCCCATGCGGAATACGACGAGTTCCCAGCCGCCCAAGTCTTCATTCCCCGGCCTACCGGAGGAAATATTGTGTCGCAGATGGACGCTTCCGGAAATCAATTGCCGCGCGCACCCCGATGGACTTTCAGCATCGCCCCCAGCCTCGACATCCCACTCAAGACGGGAACGGTTAACATCAACGGCACCCTATTCCATAGCTCGACAGTTTATTTCGACTTCATGAATCTGACCAAGCAGGATCCGTATACGTCGATCAATGCTGAGATCTCGTGGGAGACAGAGGATGAAAAGTTTCGCTTTTCGCTCTGGACGACGAATCTCACTAATGAAAAAATCATTCAGGAGATCCGACCTGGCGCATTGGCGACTGACCTTCGTTACGAGCTGCCTCGTCGGATTGGCGCGGGAGTTGATGTAAGGTTTTAAAGTAAATTACCACCAACCGTAAGCGTCGCGCATTAATGAGGAGGAAGTGGCTGAGATGGAAGCAATAGTTCGGGATCACAAATTGTTTTATGGCGGAAATTGGCAGCCGCCAACTTCCAAAGAGTATCGGCCCTCGCTCAACCCTGCCAATGGAAATCTCTTAGGTCGCGTGGCAAATGCTACAAAGGAAGACGTCGATTGCGCCGTTAACGCAGCCTTCGCCGGTTTCTGTGAGTGGCGCGATGTTCTTCCTCTTGAACGCGCTCGGCTACTCCGTGAGATCGCCTCGGTGGTTCGGCAGAACGCGGCGGAACTGGCCGAACTCGACGCTTTGGATTGCGGAAATCCTATTGCGGAGCTTCGAGGTGACACGCAGGTAGCGGCTGCACTAATGGAGTACTTCGCCGGCCTAGTTACTGAGATGAAAGGCGCGTCTATCCCGGTCGGCCCAAACGCTGTAAATTTTTCTGTCAGGCAACCTTTTGGCGTTGTGGCGCGTATCTTGGCGTTCAATCACCCTTTTCTGTTCTGTGTTGGAAAAATTGCGGCACCACTTGCAGCAGGCAATGCGGTGATCGTGAAGCCATCGGAACAGGCCCCGCTCTCAGCCCTTCGTTTTGCCGAACTCATCGATGGGCTGTTGCCAGCGGGCACGTTCAATGTGCTCACCGGCGGAGCCGAAGCGGGGGCGGCCCTCGCCGCTCACCCCAAGGTTGCGATGGTGAGTCTTGTGGGAAGCGCTACTGCTGGCCGCGCTCTGATGCGAGAGGCGAGCGCAACACTGAAGCCAGTTTTGCTCGAACTGGGCGGCAAGAACGCTCTAATAGCTTATGGCGACGCTGACTCTGACAGTATTGCTTCTGCCCTTGTCCAAGGCATGAATCTTGCTTGGTGTGGACAGTCTTGCGGCTCAACGAGCAGGGCGTTCGTACACGCTGATATCTATGATGACGTACTTGCTCAAATTGCAGATCAAGTTGCGTGCTTCCATCCGGGCAATCCTTCTAATGGCGTAACTACAATGGGTGCGATCATCAGCGCTTCGCAGCACGAGCGCATCCTCGGCTTCATCGACGGTGCCCAAAAGGAAGGCGCGCGCTTAATATGCGGTGGCGGGTCTCCTGCTGATCCAGCTTTGGCAGATGGGTATTTCCTAGAGCCGACCGTTTTCGCCGATGTGACCCCGGACATGCGATTGGCACGTGAAGAGGTTTTCGGTCCCGTGCTTGCAGTAATGAAGTGGTCGGACGAGGCATCTATGCTTAACGCAGTGAACGAACTGGAGTTCGGACTTACGTGTTCGATCTGGACACATGATTTGGAGCGGGCACATCGCACTGCCATGGCGGTCGATGTAGGCTACGTTTGGATCAATGAAACCTCGCGACACATCCTAGGTGCTCCCTTTGGTGGAATGAAGCAATCTGGGATTGGCCGCGAGGAATGCCTCGGTGAGCTCTTGGCGTTCACCCAAGAAAAGAACATCTTCATCTCGCTGGGTTCGAACAACCGTTAATCAAAGGGAATACCTGCCAGCTACTATGCCGTACGTGATGGCGAACGCGGGCGAAGCCCGCTTTGTGGGGCATTACGATCGGCCAAAACCCCGGGAAGGCGATCTTTACGATCATTCCCACCCATACCTGGAGAATTCACATGTCAGTCGGAAAGCAAATGGTGGGCGCTGCGGCCCAAGAGAAACCAAACATTGAAGAGAACCATACCGCGCCGACGGGGCCTCACCGAGTGCCACAGCGGCTCGATGTGGGGAGCATGAAATACGACTCTGATTCTTTGCGGTCACTTGCGCCCGATGGCTGGGTCCATTCGGCGCTCTACACCGACGAGACTATATTTGAACTTGAGCTGGAGCGAATTTTTCATTCCGGTTGGGTGTTTATTGGTCATGAAAGCGAAATTGCTAAAGCAGGTGAGTTCAAGCGCCGTCAGATAGGGCGGCAACCAGTTATCTTTGTACGCGGGCACGATGAGCAGGTGAGGGTTTTGCTCAACCGCTGTCGACATCGGGGGGCGGTCGTCTGCGAACTTGATGAAGGACAGGACAGATATTTTCGTTGTTGGTATCATGGCTGGACCTATTCCAATTCCGGCGAGCTTCTCAGCGTCTCGGGACCCGAAGGTTATGATTCGAGCTTCGATGCGCGGGAGAATGGTCTCACTCCCGCGCCACGGGTCGAGAATTATCGCGGGTTCGTGTTTGCAGCGCTGAAAGATCAGGTTCCTTCTCTGCAGGAGTATCTCGGAGGAGCGGCTAAGATGATCGACATACTTGTCGACGCAGCGCCAAAAGGTGAGATTACTGTGGGCGCCGGCTCCAACCGAACTGTCTACAAAGGGAACTGGAAGCAGGTGGGCATGGACGGCTATCATCCGCTTTTCGTGCACGCCTCAGTGTTGGCAACATGGGAACGTCAGGCAGAGTCCGGGCATAGTCTTGGAGCGACTCACAGCGCTAATCCGTTTGCTTTCGATGCCGTCTCTGAGACGCGTGACTTCGGACATGGCCACACAACACTCGATTTTCGAAAGCACCGACTGATGCATGCCGGAAAATATCGGGCTTTATTGGAAAGTACACCAGGTGGAGTTGAATATATCGACGCGCTTTACTCTGAACATGATTCCAAATGGGCCGATCTGCTTTTGGCGATGGCGGGAGATCCCCATGTTGGAATATTCCCCAATCTTCAGCTGATCAACAATCATATCCGTATTGTGAACCCCGTGTCCGTCGACGAAACCGAGGTTCAAATGTTTCCAGTACTATTCGCTCATGCAAGTGACGAGATTAACGCTCTCCGGCTACGACAGCACGAGTCCTTTTATGGTCCTGCTGGCTCCGGTTCTACGGATGACGCGGAGATTTTCGAGAGAGTCCAACTGGGCCTTCATGCCCAGTTGGAACCCTGGATCAATATTTCGCGAGGCATGAATCGCGAGTACATAGATGATGAGGGCACGGTAGTCGGGCATATAACCGATGAAGTTCCACAGCGAGGGCAAATGCGCCAGTGGCTGGCCATGATGACAGGTGCCCCTGTCATGGGAGCGTTGTGAGATGGTAGAGGGTGCAGTCAACTTAAGCGATGCGTCCATATTTTCGGATCTTGCGTCAGGCAGGCCCATTCGACAGCCGAGCGAACTGTTTGGAGAAGTCGAGGCCTTTCTTTATTTTGAGGCCGCACTCATGGATCAGAATGCATATGACGATTGGTTATCGCTTTGGCATCCATCGGGCCTCTACTGGATACCTTCGAATAGCGAGGATCTAGATCCGGACAAGTGCGTTTCGATCATTTTCGAACACTACGATGGTATCGCGGATCGAATATTTCGTCTTAAAGACAAGCGCATGCACTCGCAAAGCCCGAAATCCAGACTTATCCGCATGATCTCAAACCTCACTGTGGTCGCTTCTGGCTCGTCAGATCTTCTGGTCCGGTCAAATTTTATTCTTGGTGAAATGCGTGGCGGACAACTGCAGACGCTTTTTGGGCGCGCAACACATCGGCTGATACGCGAGTCAGACGGCCTCAAGATTGTGGGCAAGAAAGTAT
The DNA here is from genome assembly GCA_913061345.1 of uncultured Erythrobacter sp. The sequence goes on along the minus strand of CAJXTZ010000017.1, from coordinate 22,751 downwards.
ATCTTATCGGCAATAATGCGCCGATGCGCAATGTGACCTTTCTGCTGTGAGAGGGGCCGAGGAGGGCACCAAGACAGTGCCGCAGCGCTTGGATCCGGCTTACTTGCCACTCATAGCTACCGTCATTGGCGATCCAGCGGGAATTGGGCCCGAAGTTTGCGTAAAAGCGCTGGCGACCGAAGATGCGCTTCACGGAGCTCGTCACGTGCTCATAGGAAGTGCCGATGCGGTTCGCCTTGCTGCTGCGTCAAGTGGACTCGACTCTCGCATCCGACAAATAGACAGCCCGCATGAAGTTGGCGCAAGACACGGAGAAATAACAATTATCGATCCTGGCTCATTGCCGAAAGATGCCTGGAGTATTGGCAAACCCTGTGCCGCGTCAGGTCGTGCGGTCGTCGAATGGATTCGTCTCGCTGAGCGATGGGCGGGCGAAGGGCAAATCGATGGCTGGATCATGGCCCCGGTCGATTCTCGCTCATTAATGCTTTCTGGTAAAATCAAGTCTATCGATGACTTGCAGCCCGCTGGAACCTATCTCCTCAGGGTTAGTCCCTCCCTTCGCGTAGTCCCGATCACTGAACATATCAGGATCTCTGAGGTTCCTGATACCGTTACCACCGATGCGGTGTCCACGTTAGTTGCCCTTGTCGATGATACTTTCAAAAGATGGGGGATGATTGATACCCGGATCGGTGTCGCTGGTCTCAATCCGCATGCAATGGGAAGCGAGGATAAATTTCGGATCGCACCTGCGGTCGAACGGGAGAGAATTGCGGGGAGGTTGGTCGAAGGACCAATTTCTCCCGACTCTATATTTCGTCGCGCGATGGAAGGACAATATGACGTCGTTGTCTCAATGTATCACGATCAAGGCCAGATCGCGCTCAAAACGGCGGCGTTTGAGGGAGCGTGCACAATTTATATTGGCCTTGATTATGTACATCTGACGGTTCCGCACGGGTCTGCGATGGAAATCGCAGGCATGGGCATCGCTCAGCATGCCAGCATGACCTCAGCAATGAAGATGGCCGAATCGCTTTGTAAGGGAAATGGGTTCGGTGACAGAGAGCTTTGACGCCTCCCTTGACGAGAGAGTCCGCTTAGCTGCGCGCGGCTTGGCGTCTGCAGGCCTCGTACATGCTTTCGGGCATTGCAGCGCCCGCATTAATCAGCGACAATTTCTGGTCTGCGCTGCGATGCCGATGGGACTAATCAACGACGAAACAGGAACTGTCGTGGCCATCGACGGCCCGCTTCCCGAGAACGTCTTGGGGGAAGTTCGCGCGCACCAAGCAATATACGCCGCACGGCATGACGTGGGAGGAATTTGTCGCATCATGTCTCCGGCAGTAATGGCGCTATCAACCGCTGGGATTACGCCAGCAGCGAGGCATGGTCTCGGCGCCTATTTTGCACCAAGACCGCCGTTTTGGAACGACCCTCGGTTGTTGCGCGATGATGCCTTGGCCGTGAAACTTGCAAGCGCACTAGGGCAAGCTCGCGCCATTGTCATGCGAGCGAATGGCGCTATTACGGTCGGTCGCAACATTGAGGAGGCGACGGCTTTCGCCTTTTTTCTGGAAGATGCAGGTCGTGTCGAGCGAGACATCCGATCAATGGGTTTCGACCCTTCAAAAGGCCTGTTGAGCGACGACGAGATTCGCGCCCGGCAAACTTTAGCTGGAGGCGTGATTGATCGTGCTTGGCGCTGGTTGACTACCACTTCTCCGTCCGGAAGCCAGCAAGGCGACAGATCTTAATAACACTCATAATAACGGAGACAACTATATGACTGACATTCCCAACACCCACTCCTTTGCTAACCGCGTTGTACTAATCACGGGCGCCGGACAAGGCATCGGACGAGTATTCGCTAAAGGGTTTGCCCGTGCCGGAGCCAAAATTGCGATTGTCGAATTGAACGAGGCAAGAGCAAGTGCGGTAGCAGCGGAAATCGAAGAGGATTGTGGCAAAGACGTTGTCATCGCCGTTCCCGCTGACGTATCTGAGCCGGCCTCTGTTGACGCAGCAGTCGCATCAACATTGCAGGCCTTTGGCAAAATAGACATCGTCATCAACAACGCGGCTATTTTTTCTACATTGAAGATGCGTCCCTTCGAAGAAATACCTTTCGACGAATGGCGCGATGTCATGCGGGTCAATGTCGACGGCGTGATGCTCGTTACAAAGGCCTGCGCCCCTATCATGCGCAAGAACCGCCACGGACGTATCATTAACATTTCTTCAGGCGTGGTGACGCTTGGTCGCCCACATTATCTACATTACGTGGCTTCCAAAGCCGCAGTGGTCGGCATGACACGTGCCATGGCGCGTGAACTCGGTGCTGATAGGATCACGGTGAATGCGCTTCTGCCAGGCGCGACTTTCACGGAAATCGATCGGGAAACAGTGTCGTCGGAGCAAAAGTCACAAATCTTGGCCATGCAGTGCATCAAACGCCACGAAACTGCTGACGATTTGCTCGCCGCAGCGTTGTATCTCGCGTCAGATGATGCAGAGTTCGTTACCGGCCAGTCGATCGCTATCGATGGCGGGACCACGTTTCGCTGAACGCCGTTTAGCCTGGCTCTGCAGATTGTTGTATAACAGCTGTGCAGTCACCCCGTTTCTATGCTTTGATAATTTTCTATGCTTTGATAATATGGACTGAACAGTTATGTAAGCGGCATTCGATCAAATGAGGGGCTGGTAAAATGTGACGGGCAAAGAAACGAGTACTACTGAAAAAGCCCATGGAGTTTCGCGCATATCGCAGCGTGAGCGTACCAGTAAAATGCGCAAGCGCATTTTATCGGCGGCCATCGGTCTGCTACGCAAAAAGGGCTATTCCGCTTTTCGAGTCGCAGACGTGGCTGATGCAGCTGGAGTATCGCGTGGCGCTCAGCTTCATCATTTCCCGACCAAAGATAAACTTGTCGCGGCTTGCTTAGAGCAGGTCTTCTCCGCTGCTCATGAAAGTGCCACGAGCGCAGCTGCCAAGGTTAATAACGACAACAAGATGCTTGAGGCCGCTTGCGCAGAAGCGAAGGTATTCTTTTATAGCGAAGATTTTCTGATAGCTTTGGATCTTGTTATCGCAGGGAACAAACTCAGACCGTTGGCTGATGATGTCAGGAACATATCACAGAGTCAGCGCATTGGAGCGGAGCAGGCTTGGGTGAGACGGTTCGTCCAAACGGGCTTATCGTCTGATGATGCTGAAGATGTCTTGTGGATATTATGGAGCGTATTGCGCGGTTTGGCCGTGCGCTCCCAGATTGGCAAAGAACCTGAACGGATGCAACGTGTAACTCATTTAACAGTTTCTTTATTAAATGAGTACGTTAATCAAATACGAGAACGCACAAAAACTGATAAAAAGAAATCTCATAGAAAGAGTTGTACTAGCTGATATGATTTACAAAAAAGAATTTGTTATCTGACGTACCTTCCGACGCTCATCCCAATTGGCCTAGGCCTTGTTGATAAAAGACTTCAACCATAGGGGTGTTGCGGCGAGGTTGAGGAAGCTCTCGAAGGAGAGGACGGTCTTGTCGTAGCGGGTGGCAATACGGCGCTGTTGCTTTAGCTTTCCGAACATGCGCTCGACGCGGTTGCGGTTTCGGTAGCGACGATAGTCGGGGTGCTCGGGCACCTTGCGGTTCGAGCGGGGCGGGATGACCGGCAGGATGCCTCGGATCAGCAGGCTCTCCCGGAAGCGATCACCGTCATAGCCCTTGTCTGCCAGCAGTGCCTTGGGTGCGGCGACGGGGATCGCCATCAGCGGTTCGGCAGCGGTGTAATCAGAAGCCTCTCCGCCGGTCAGGACGAAGCCGACAGGCAGTCCTTGATTGTCGCAGCGGGCGTGGATTTTGCTCGTAAAGCCGCCGCGTGATCGACCAAGAGCGTTCGCACAAGCCCCCCTTTTCCGCCCGCCACCGAGACGTGGTGACGTGACCCCCAGCTTTCCTCCAGTCTCGATTAGAGCCGAGCCGCGTTGTTGCGCATGAGCGCGGTTGAAGCAATGGGCTGCGGAGCCCGTAGGGCGTAGCGAAGCAGGCCATTGCATATCCAGTTTGGCGGCGAACGCCGCCGGGGTTGCGTAGCCAAGGGCCGAGTGTGGCCTCTTCTGGTTGTAGTCCTCCACCCAGGCCGCGATCTCGACCCGGGCATGCGCGAGGCTGAGGAACAGCGTCTCGTTGAGCAGTTCGTCGCGCATCCGGCCGTTGAAGCTCTCGCAGAAGCCGTTTTGCATTGGCCTTCCCGGCGCGATGTAATGCCACTCCACGCCCATCTCCCCGCACCATGCGAGCACAGCGTTGGAGGTAAGCTCGGTGCCGTTGTCGCTTACGATCATGCCGGGCTTGCCGCGCTCGGCGATCAGCTCGGCTAGCTCGCGCACAACTCGGCGACCGGAGATCGATGTATCCGGCACCGCTCGCAGGCACTCCCTGGTCACGTCATCAACCACATTGAGCACGCGGAACCGTCTTCCTGAAGCCATCTGATCATGCACAAAGTCCAAGCTCCAGCGCTGGTTCGGCAGAGCCAGCACCGGAGCCGGAGCTCTGGTCCCGACAGCGCGCTTGCGGCTGCGTCTACGCCTTACCACCAGTCCCTCCTCTTGATACAGGCGCTGGGTCTTCTTCCGGTTGATCATCACGCCCTCTCCCGAAGACAAGCATCGCAAGATTGAGGAGCTGAAAGCGCAAGGTCGCCGGGTTGGCATGGCCGGAGACGGCATCAACGATGCTCCCGCGCTTGCAGCTGCTGATGTTGGTATCGCGATGGGGACGGGCACCGATGTCGCAATCGAGAGTGCTGGCGTGACTCTGGTGCGGGGCGACCTGTTCGGAGCGGTGCAGGCCATTGTGCTGTCGCGCGCGACCATGCGGAATATCCGGCAGAACCTGTTCTTTGCTTTCGCTTACAATACACTCGGCATTCCGATCGCGGCGGGCGTCCTGTTTCCCTTCTTCGGACTGTTGCTCAGCCCGATGATCGCGGCGGCGGCCATGAGCCTTTCTTCTGTATCGGTGATCGCCAATGCACTGCGGCTGCGCAATTTGCGTCTCGATGACTGACAGAGGGTAGTTCGTACAAGTCTGTCGGTTTCGATCGTGGGAATGCCCCATAGGATCCTGACCTAGATTGCCCCGGGGCGAGCAATAGCGGAAGATTCCTGCCAAATGCTGGCGGGTTTGGCGGTCGTGCCCAATCTGACCACGGGTGGTTTCACCAAGGGGATCGAACAATGATCGGAGGCCGTTTTTCAGGGCTTCATCTGAGCGATCATGTGCCGGTCAAGAATGATGTGCCTGGCAGACGCTCACCTTGAATTATCGAACTAAGGCCGGACTTTCTCAGGTCGCGGCCAATCACTCCGAGGTCGCACGACCCTGTTGTTCACTATCAGAGTTCGGAGCATCCACTGGCGCATTCGTCATAGGCGTTTCGGGAAGATTGACCTTCACGCCGCCCTCAGGAGCGGTAGTCCATTCGGAAGATGGCTGCGAGGCTGAAGAGGGGGCAGGTTCCGCTGACTGCTCTGATTGCACCCATAGCCATATCCCGCCCAGCACGATGGCCAGCAGAAAAATGAATATCCAGATATTTCTCGGCATTAAGGGCCCTGATTTTTCGTCCATCATATCTCTCACCTGGGGAACAGCAAATAGTGTGATGGCGATAAGTGGGCATTTGATGCCGCGTAATATGTAGATGTCCGTAGGCTGAGTTGCTTGTGGTTTAGCAACCGTCACCTGTGCGCATACGTTGAGCGTCACGCTATCGTAGCCGGCTTGCGAGAAACCAGCCAGCAGGTTCCAAAAACCTTCGTTTGGTGGACACTGATTTACCCTAGTGGCTCAGGAGTAAGGGAGTTTTCGGATTGGTCAGCATGTCACGCGTAACGCCGCCCAGAATGCGCTCGCGGAATCGTGAATGACCATAAGCGCCCATCACGAGATACGCCGCCTTGCGGATCTCCGCGGCCTGGCTTAGGATTTCGGCGGTCGACAATTTTCCATCGGACGCCAGTTCCACAATTTCTGCTTCGATACCGTGTCTCGCGAGGTATTTCGCTGCATCGGTCGGTAGAAGATCCGGTCGCTCGGCATCCTGCTGTTCGCGGACCGTCAGAAGTTGTACCTGTGATGCCCGGCTCAGCATTGAAGTTGCGGCGCGCAAGGCATGTGCACCTTCGGGCGATCCGTTCCACGCAACTACGGCCAAGGCATCAAGCGAAAGGCATTTTGTCGATGCCGGCACCACAAGTATGGGAGCCCGAACTTGAGATACCACATCGGATACCAGCGAAGATGGGTGCTGGGCGCTGCCGACCTGGTTGTGTGCTCCCAGCACGATCAGTTCGCAGAGCGGAGCATAACGGGATATCTGGCGCGAGGCAAAACCATCGGAATATATCCAGTCCCAAGCAATGTCCTCACTGGCCAGTCTGGGTTCAATCCGGTCACGAACTTCCTTTGCTGCCTCTCGCAGATCCGTGACCACTTGCGTAACTACAGGGTAATAGAAGTCTGTTGCGATGCCCTGATTGTAGGGGACGGCCTGAAGACATGTCAGATGCCCGTCATATTGTCGGCACAGGTCCAGCGCGACCTGTAGCCGTGCCTCGAAGCAATCATCATCGTGAATATACAGTAGGATCGTGCGCATACGGTATCTCTTCGTGGTGTTAATCAATCTCCTTTTATCAGAATAGTCGCATCACGCCGATGGTAACTACGCAATTGCCCTAAAGGACCTGCGTAGGTTTGCGTATTTCCGCTGCCGGGGAGACTGGCAGATGATCACACATCAACCGACGCGGGAGTTGTTGATGAGCACCTGGAACATCGTGAAGCTGGAGCTTGCACGGACAGATGAGTTTCCCTCTGGTTCTGCCAGCCGATCGTATCTGATCCGTATTCCTCTGAATGATCGGGGGTTGATTGATGAAGCGGCGCGCGCAGCCGATCCGGGCCGTTCGACCGTCAGACGTTTCTGGCCAAACGAACGCGATCAATCGGGCTACATTCTGAAATCAGGCAATGGGTGGGTCTTTTCCTATGCGATCGGTGAGAACGATGATGAGAATCTTTTCCATCTCGAAAATCATCCGATTCTGCAGGGGGAATATGTGACCGTAACTGAATCCGACGGTGAGCGACTTCCTTATCGCGTAGCGTCCATATCGCCGATCTAGCGTATGTGGTTTTGCACGAAATAAGGGGCAAGCATCGCCTTGATCTCTCTCATTCCTTTTCGCCAATTTCTGCGGCGAATGCGATGCGGAGCAGGTCGGAAAGATTGTGGACTTCCAGCTTGTTCATCACATTGGCGCGGTGGATTTCGACTGTGCGCGGGCTGATCCCAAGGTCGTAGCCGATGGTCTTGTTGGGATAGCCTTTGACCAGACCCGCCAGCACTTCAGTCTCCCGCTGCGTCAGACCGTTGATGAGAACCTGTGCTTCATCGCGTCGCGCATGCCGAAGGCCGTTATCGGCCAGACGGTTGCCAGCATTCTCGAGCGCGCCAAGCAGTGTGGATTTCCCGAATGGCTTTTCGATAAAATCGGAGGCTCCGCTTTTCATGGCCTTTACCGCCATATCGACATCGCCATGTCCGGTCATGACGATGACAGGATAAGTGACGCCGCGTTCACGCAACTCGGCCTGGATCTCCAGGCCATCCCGACCTGGCATTCTGACATCGAGAAGGATGTAGCCTGGCTCGAGATCCCGCAGATGCGAAAGCAATTCCTCTCCGGATTCAAATGCTTTCACCCGGTAGCCTGACGTCTTGAGCATAAAGCCGACTGATCGGCGAACGCCATCATCGTCATCGATGAGATAAACTGGATAGTCAGTCATCATCCGGCAGTGTCCTTTGCGTGACGAGCGAGAAATGAAATTGTGTTCCGCCCATGGGTGAGGGTTCAGCCCAGATCTTGCCGTCATGGGCGTTGATAATGGTGTGCGCGATGGAGAGACCCAGGCCCATTCCACTAGCTTTGGTGCTCACGAAGGGATGGAAAAGACGTTCGGCGACATGCTTGTCCAGCCCCGGACCGCTATCGCTGACAGTGACGACCATCATGCCACCAGAATCCAGATGACTGGAGATAAGCAGCCGCTTAATCGTGCTTTCGCTCATCGCCTCGACTGCATTGCGGATTAGATTGACAAGCACCTGCTGGATCTGGACGGGATCGACCAGCACCTTGTCTTCTTCATCGGAAAGCGCCTGCTCGAATTCTACGCCGCGGGCATCGCCGTTTATCAGAGCGAGAGCTGTGGCCTCATTCACCAGTTTCGAAATGCTGGCAAAGGTCCGGGTAGTCTCTCCGCGCGCGATAAATTCGCGCAGCCGCTGCACGATTTGTCCAGCACGAAGCGCTTCATCGGCACTTTCCCGTAACGCATAGCGAACTTGGTCAATGTTGTGCGCGCTGGGCTCGTCTAGCAAGTCTTGCGCACCTTCGACATAATTCGCAATCGCGGTCAGCGGCTGGTTAAGTTCGTGGGCAATAGAAGTAGCAAGCGTGCCCATGGAGGAAATACGCGAGACATGCGCCAATTCTGCCTGCAAGGAATGTAATTGCTGTTCGGTTTGACGGCTATCGGTCAAATCCCGAATGAAGCCTGCGAACAAACGCTTATCGGCCAGATTGACCTCGCCAACGGAAAGATCGATCGGGAAGGTCGCCCCATCGCGCGCCCTGGCTGTTGTCACGCGACCGATCCCAATGACCCGCCGTTCCCCCGTTTTGATATATTGACGCAAATAGCCGTCGTGCCGTTCACGATCGGGCGAGGGCATGAGGAGGCTGACATTCTCACCCAGCACCTCGGCTTCGGAATAGCCAAACATCAGCTCAGCCCCCGTGCTGAACGACAGGATGTTGCCGCTCGTATCGATTACGACCATCGCATCGGGCACGGTGTCGATCAGCGCATGAAGAACATCCGGGCCACCGAACGGGTGCAGCGCGGACGGGCCGATGGAAGGTGGGTCTTTCGCCATTTTATGTATCAAGTGCCAATATGCTGGGGGAATAACAACATCCTTTGGGCAGCGCGGACAATTGCAAGCAGCTCAAGGCTTCCAAATCCGCTTGGCTACCCGTGGAATCAGACTGAATTTAATGCGCAGAACAGGTCAAAATGCCGATCGGGCGGCACCTGCTTCACAGTCAGATATTGTAGCCGGTCAAGACCTGAGCCTCTTTACGGACATGTCCTTATTTCGTCGTCCGGCAAGGCGGAGGAAATGCGCCGGATGCGAAATTTCTTTCTGATCCTGTTGCTATTTGTTGCAGACTTCATGCCTCTGAATGCACAGGATACCGCAAACAACCATGCTCGGGGCAACTGGCGGCCGGCCCAAGCCGAAAATCTCCTGCAATGGGTGCTGCGGGCCGGTGACGAAGCGATCGAATTGCCGATTCAAACAGCACGTGATCTGCGCGAGGCGATCGATACAGGCGAGCGAGATCATTTGAACGAGGTATCTGATACGGCTGCATTGCAATTGCTGCGTGCATATCACGGGCAATGCTGCGGCGACACGATGCCGGAGAACTGGCATATCGCGCAATCGGTAACCGATCAGACGCTGCGCGATAGGATTGCCGAGGCATTATCTGCCGACCGGATCGATCTGGTGATCCGCGCAGCCCGTCCCGATCATCCCCATTACAGCGCCCTTGCGACAGCTTACACAAACGAGATAAATGTTGCGCGCCGCCAGCTGTTGGCGCTCAACCTGGCGCGCTGGCGCAGCATACCTATCCCGGCGGAGGGGCGCTATTTGATAGTCAATTCCGCAGCGCAGGAATTGACGCTGTGGGAGGGTACCACAATCATGGATAGTTGGCGGGTGATCGTCGGCAAGCCGTCATCCCCCACTCCGGTATTTTCTGTGGACGTGTCTGGCGTCATGCTGAACCCCTGGTGGAACATTCCATCCAGCATCGCGGCTGAAGGAATCGCTGCTTTTGTGCGCCAAAATCCAACTGCTGCGCGTGCACAGGGCTATATCTACAATAACGGGCGATATCGGCAGATGCCGGGCGACAACAATACGCTGGGGCGGATGAAGCTTGTAATGCCAAACCGCTTTGCCGTCATCCTTCATGACATCTCCAATCGCGAACTGTTCACGCTGGAAGAGCGCGCACGCAGCCATGGCTGCGTGCGGGTAGACAGGGCGCTACAGTTTGCGGAAACCGTGCTGTCTCCTGACGGTTGGGGGGCATCCGAAATCGAACAAGCTATTGCAGCTGGAAGAACCGTCACGATTCCGCTGTCGCATAAAATCCCTCTTTATGTTGCCTACTTTACCGCTGCGCCTGATCGCACCGGAACGATCCGCATTTTCCCAGACATCTACAATCGCGATGGAGCCGCGGCATTGCGGCAGTCCAATGGAGAAACCGAATGTGCATTGGGCTAAGCTGCAAGCGGCGAACAATCGAAACACGTTTCTCAGTTCTGCCGATCCGGCTTTCTACGGATGTTTCCGTATCGCTGCGTGATTGCACCCGATCTAATTCTTGGCTTCCGATGACCGCAAGACAGAGGATCGAATCGTGACCAACCAACTCACAACCCCGCGCCGTCCGCGCTCAGAGCACGGATTTGCTGAACGCTTCATCGAACCGCTTGCCAGAATGCGCAGCGGTGTCGATCACTTGATAGAAGATTCCCCGGCACGCCTTTCAGCTTTTCCGTTTACCGGAGCGCCTGCGGTGGAAATGGCCGAAACCGATGATTGCTATAATGTGGCTGTCGAAGTGCCGGGTATCGCGGTGGAGGATATCGATTTGCAGGTCGATCACGACACGCTGATATTGAAGGGCGAGAAGAAGGAAGAACGCCAGGAAGCAGATCGTGACTATGTCATTTCCGAAAGAAGCTACGGTACTTTCGAACGGCGGATAGCCCTTCCCGCCGATGCGCTGACAGATGACATCAAAGCCGAGGCTTCCGACGGCATATTGCGGGTCTCGATACCACGCAGCGCCGACGTGGATACACGTCGCCGCCAAATCGAAATTCATACCGGGAAGAAGGACGCATGAGACTGTAATCCCGGTACTGCCTGCGCGATTTCCCCCAATGCATGCGGGCAACTCTAATCTCCCGGAGTCCCTATGGGACTCACCGCCGAGACTATCACCCCGGTTCTTAGAGGGCCGGGGTGACTTTTTAGGTGCCATCACCGCGCCTTGCAGTTCCTTTGCCAGAATTAGAGCACCGATACTTAGTTCGAACTGGACGAACGAGTGTTGTCAGGGCACCTTGAGGCTCTCCAACATTCTCGAAACTTGTCTCGCTCAGCGTCCGCTCCCCAGGTAGGTTCGTAAAACGGTCGGGTTGTGGAGCATTTCATCGGACGATCCTTCGAATACGATCCGCCCCCGATCGATCACATAGGCCTGATCGATCACGTCGAGCATCTCGGGCACATTCTGATCGGTCATGAGAATGCCGATATTCCGCCGCTTCATTTTCAGAACCAGCTCCTTGATACTAGCGACGGTAAGCGGATCGATGCCCGCGAAGGGTTCATCGAGCAGCATGACGGACGGATCGAGGGCCAGCGCGCGGGCGACTTCGCATCTTCTGCGCTCGCCGCCCGATAAAGATGTCGCCCGCGTATTGCGCAGATGTGCAATATTGAGATCTGTCAGGAGAGTTTCGAGGCGCTCATGGCGACGCTGCCGATCAGGTTCGGAAATCTCCAGCATCGCCTGCACGTTCTGTTCGACCGTCAGACCTCTAAAAACAGAGGGCTGCTCCGGCAAATATCCCAAACCAAGAATCGCGCGACGGTAGAACGGCAATCGTGAAATATCATCTCCGCGCAACATGATACGGCCAGCATCGGGTTTCAGCATTCCGAGAATGCAATAAAAGCTCACACTTTTGCCCGCTCCGTCACGTCCGAAAAGGCCAACGACCTCTCCTTGTCTCACAGTTAACGACAGACCATTCAAAACAGGCCGCTTGCCAAAGGATTTGTGGATGTCGATCACTTCAAGACTCGCAAAGGGACCTTCCTGGCGCATCGGATCTTTGGCTCTCGTATTGATTACCCTCGCGCCGTCCTATCGCTCGCGAAGGCGTTGCCAGTTCTGGTTGACCTCGCATCAGGGAGCGATCAGGCGGCGCAATTGCGTCTGGCAGATACCGGGAAACGCCAGGACACTCCCGCAATCCTTTGAAGCTGGCACGCCAGCATCAGCATGGCTCTACGGATGTCTACGGATGGCCGACCGATTGCACGCGGCGCAGACACTGTTCCTGTGAAAAGGAGCTAATTCATGACAGACGTCAAATCTTCGCCAGGCCCAACGCCTGCGACTGACCAGCACTCGCCCTCGCGCAGTTTCTCCAATCGTGAAGCGCAGGAAGGCTGGAATGCTGTCGCAACCACCCATACCGGCGTGAAGGTGACAATCACGCCTGCCAGGCCAGAAGACCGCAATGCTCTGGAACGGTTCTTTGAACGGGTAACACCTGAAGATCTCTACTTCCGCTTTCTTTCGGGTTTGCGCAAAGTGGACGATGCCCGGTTGGAAGCGATGTTGCGCGACGATGATGATTCCTCGATCGATTTTCTGGCAATCGACGATGAGGACGGAGAGATTCTCGCGACTGCCATGCTAGTCGCAGATGCAGATTTCGATTCTGCTGAAATTGCGATGTGCACGCGCGAAGACGCCAAGCATAAAGGGATAAGCTGGGCGCTTCTTGACCACGGCGCCAATTATGCCGCTGCCATGGGAGTCAGGCGTATTTACGCCCTGCAAAGTATCAGCCAAGCCGATGCCTTGCGTCTTGAGCGCGAGATGGGCTTTACCGTACGGACCCAGCCGGATGACCCGACGACAATGCTGGTCGAGAAGACGTTTCGCTAGCAATAGAATGAATTCGGAGCGAAAGCCCTGGTATGCGCTGAGTTGTAGCGAGGCTCTGGCGGGCGCGCAGTCGTCTGTGACGGGCCTCGACGAAACCGAGGCAAATGAACGATTGGCGGCTTTTGGCCGCAATAGCCTGCCGGAGACGCGAAATTCCGGTCCGCTGCGCATTTTCCTACGCCAGTTTACCAATCCGCTTATCTATCTGTTGCTGGGTGCAGGTGCCTTATCACTTGCTATCGGAGACAGATGGGACGCAATCTTCATTTTCGGCGTTCTCACCACGAATGCCCTCATCAGCAGCTATCAAGAATACAAAGCCGATGCGAGCGCTATGGCCTTGCGCATGCTGGTGCCGCAAACAGCCCGTATCCGGCGCGGCGGAATTGCGCGGGAAATACCCTCTGCCGAGATTGTGCCGGGCGACATCGTCGAATTGGAAAGCGGCTTCAAAGTAACAGCTGATCTGCGCTTGCTGTCATCCCTTGGTTTGCGGATTGACGAATCCCTGTTGACCGGTGAATCCGCGCCAGCGGCAAAGGATGCTCAAGCGTTCATAGAAATGGACACGCCGCCTGGCGACCGTCTGACAATGGCGCACGCTGGCACTACGGTTGTAGAGGGGCGCGGCGTGGGTGTAGTGGTCGCGACCGGTACCGAGACACTCCTGGGCGAGATCGGCACAACGCTCGCTGCGGCCACCCGCACGGCCGTGGACACGCCGCTGGTACGGCGGATGGGGCTGCTTGCTCGCCAGATATCGTTGGCGACGATACTTTTGATCCTTCTTTTGGCAGGCGTTCTCGCGCTCCAGGGCGAAGGACTGCGCGATATCGTGCTTCTGGCAATCGCTTTGGCAGTCGCGGCCATTCCCGAAGGCTTGCCCATTGCGGTTACCGTCGCCTTGTCGGCCGCTGCAAGCCGGATGGCACGGCGCAATGTCATTGTTCGTGCCCTGCCCGCCGTGGAGGGACTTGGTGCCTGCACCCTCATCGCCAGCGACAAGACCGGCACGCTGACACTCAATCGCCTGACAGTAGAACGGGCAGCCTTGCCCGATGGCACCATTGTAAATCGCAAGAACTGGTTGACCGAAGATTTTCCCGATGCGTTGTCGGATCTTAGCCGCGCAGCGGCCTTGTGCAATGAAGCGCAACTTACCGATACCGGCAGTACGGTCGGCGACGCTGTCGATGTGGCATTGCTTGATCTCGCCGAGGAAACGGGCAACAATCCGGCCACTTTATTAGGTATAGAACGCTTGTCGGTCATTCCTTACGAGCCTGCAGCGCGTTTTGCCGCGGTCGAGGCGGCGACGAACGGAGGGAGCCAGATCGTAGTCAAAGGTGCGCCCGAAACGGTGCTGGCAATGTGTGCCGATGCCAATCCCGATAGCATTGACATAGTCGAACGCATGGCCAGTGACGGCTACCGCGTGCTGGTCCTCGCGGAAGGGATGTCGGATCAGTACAATGGACATATCAAGGACCACCTTCACGGGTTGCGCCTGCTTGGCTTTGTCGGTCTGGGTGATCCGCTGCGCTCCGGCGTGGTCAAAGCAGTAGAGCGTTGTCGTGAAGCAGGAATCGGCGTGCGCATGATTACTGGCGACCATCCGGCCACAGCGCTTGCCATTGCCCGCCAGCTGGGCCTTTCAACCAATCCTGAAACAGTGGTGACCGGGGCAGAACTTGCAGCGCTTGACCGCGAGAGTGACGAGTTTGCAGAGAATGTCGGTCGCGCCCTCATCTACGCCAGGATCGAACCGGCACAAAAGCTTGCCATCGTCCGCGCATTGCAAAAGGCGGAAGAAATCGTCGCCGTTACTGGCGATGGCGTGAACGATGGGCCAGCATTGCGCGCTGCGGATATCGGCGTGGCAATGGGGCGCGGGGGCACGGATGTTGCAAGGGGCGCGGCCGATATGGTGCTGGCCGATGACAATTTCGCTACCATCGTTGCCGGGATTGAAGAAGGACGGGTCACTTTCCTGAACGTGCGAAAAATCGTACTGTTTATGGTCGCCACCGGATTGGCCGAGATTTGCATGTTTCTGGGCGCGCTGGCTGCTGGCTTGCCAATGCCGCTTACGCCGGTCCAGCTCCTGTGGCTCAATCTTGTCACCAATGGGGTTCAGGATGTCACGCTTGGGTTCGGTCGGGGCGAAGGAGATGAATTGCAGCAGCCTCCCCGTCGCAAGCTGGCAGCCTTGCTGGATCGGGAAGCGGTGATCCTGATGTTACCCGGCGCAATCGTGATGACCGCCATGTCTGTTTGGATGCTCGCCACCCATCTTGGAGCGGGCGACACTACAGCTGAAGCGCGCAATGCTGTGTTGCTGATGGTTGTGCTGTTCCAGAATGCATTCTTGCTGAGTGTCCGCAGCCTCCACCGGCCATTCTGGCGCTGGCACCCGCCTGAAAATGGCTGGATGTTTTTCGGCATGGCTGCTGCGCTGACCTTGCATATCGGAGCACTCTACTTCCCTCCGATGCAGAACTTGCTTGGTGTCCAGCCGGTCCACATGATCGTGTTCTGGCAATGCCTTGCCGGAGCAGCTGCAGTCTTGTTGGCGACAGAGGCGACCAAATGGCTCCTTCGTTCGCCTGCCCGGAGCATTGCGTAATGCGCAACCGTCCGGAACTTCGCATGCCGCCTCGATGATTATCGGGCACCATTTCTGTTCTACGACCCGGAGAGAGAATGACGGATCGACTACCCTCACTTGAACCGCATTGGCTGCGGCCTAGCCGGATCGTGCTGGTTGGGGCATCGCAGGAAACAGGTTCGGTTGGTCATGCGGTACTGACCAATCTGCTGCGCGGGGCAGACCGGTTTGAACTGCATGCAGTCAACCCTCATAAGCTGGTAATTCCCGATGCCCATTGTCACACGGGCATTCAAACCGTCCCGCCAGGGCCTGCGCTCGCCGTGATTGCGATTCCTGCCCGGCTGGTGCCAGATGTGCTGCGTGAATTGGCGGCCAAGGGCATTGGTCTTGCGGTGATAATTTCCGCAGGACTGGGCAAGACAACCGAGCCGGGTCAGGAAATGCTGCGCGTTGCGCGCGAGGCAGGCATCCGGATTATCGGACCCAATTGCCTCGGTATCATCTTGCCACATCTGGGGATCAATGCGTCTTTCGCTTCCCACGATGCTCCGGCCGGCGAACTGGCATTGCTTTCGCAAAGCGGTGCGATTGCATCGGCAATGGTAGAATGGGCGGCTCCGCACGGCGTGGGTTTCTCGGCAATCCTGTCAATCGGCGATATGGCGCAGACCGGGTTCGATGAACTGCTCGAATTGTTTGCAGCAGATCAGCAGACCCGCGCTATCCTGATCTATATGGAAGGGCTGGATGATGGCTTGGCCTTTGTCCAAGCGGCCCGTGCGGTAACAGCTATCAAACCTGTGATCGTGCTGAAGGCGGGGCGCGGAACTGTTGCTGGCCGCGCTGCCCTGTCGCACACTGGCGCGCTGGCCGGATCATGGGAGGTCTATCGTGCGGCCTTCCATGAGGCGGGGATCGTTACAGCGAGCAGTCTGGACGCCTTGTTCGATGCTGCCGCAATGCTCGACGATTTTCCAGAGCTGCCGGGTGAGCGGCTGGCCATTGTCACCAATGGCGGCGGCGCAGGTGTGTTGGCGCTTGATGCGATGGAAGTCACCTCTGCGTCGCTTGCCGAATTGTCAGATGATACAGTTTCACGCCTCGATGCGGTGCTGCCACCGGGTTGGTCACGAGCCAATCCGGTCGATATTATCGGCGATGCGGGACCTGCTCGGTATCGGGCCGCCATGGACGCGGTGCTCGCGGACGAGGGCGTTGATGCTGTGCTCGCGATGAATTGCCCCACCGGCTTGCTTGTGCCGGGCGATGCTTCGCGCGCTGCGGCCGATGCCGCTGGGCCCTTTCCGCGCAAGAAGCCCGTCCTCGCCTGTTGGCTGGGCGATGCTAATCGCGCGTCTTCGCATGAAGTCCTTGGCGCTGCCCGCATTCCCGAATTCTCCACGCCTGCTCAGGCAATTCAGGCATTCGGTTATGCGACTGCTGCGCGCCGGGCGCGGGTGCAGATTTTGCCGGACGGGGCGGGCGCTCCCGATGTCGATGCAATTGTGCGGGCCGAAGCGATTATCGATGCTGTTCTTTCGGATAACCGTCACTTGCTGAGCGAGATTGAGGCTAAAGGATTGCTGGCAGCGTTTGGTATCCGCGTTGTTCCCACGCAGTTCGCCGCGACGGCCGAAATGGCGGAGCAGGCCTGTACAGAGTTACCGGCGCCTTATGCGATCAAGATTGTCTCACCCGACATAACCCACAAATCCGACTTTGGCGGGGTGGTCCTCGGACTGGCCGATGCAGCAGCAGTCAGGCAGGCGGCGCGCGCTATGGCCAAGCGGATCGCCACACGGTTTCCAGAAGCCCGGATCGAAGGCTTTGCCATCCAGCCCATGATCCGGCGAAAGGCTGCACATGAACTGTTTGCCGGTGTCGCATGCGATCCCTCATTCGGGCCGGTGATCCTGTTCGGGGCAGGGGGAACTGCAATTGAAGTGATTGACGACAAGTCCATTGCGCTGCCGCCAGTTCATCTAGAGCGGGCGAAGCAATTGATTGGGGAAACACGCATTGCGCGTCTATTGTCTGGCTATCGCAATGTCCCAGCAACTGATCAGACCGCGGTTGCGGAGGTAATCGTCGCCTTGTCGAATATCGCGCTGGCGCTCCCCCGGATTGCGGAACTTGATATCAATCCACTCATCGCCGACGCGGATGGAGTGGTCGCGCTTGATGCCCGTGTCGTGCTCAGGAAATAGCCGCTGGTGTTCTCGGTCAAAAACGGAATATTACCTATAGCACGCTTCTCGATATCTGGCTGAAATCTCCTGTGACATGGGCCCACAGGAGATTTGCAATGGACGGCTTTTTGAAAAAAGCGATGATCGCGGCAGTGGCGGTAACATCTTTGGTGATAGCGGGCTGTGCCTCTCGCAGCACGCCATACCAGCCAATCGCCTCGGCCAATAGGATTGCTGGCGGCTATAGCGATGAGAGCCTGGGTGAAGACCGCTACCGGGTATCCTTTGCAGGCAATACGCTGACCTCGCGCGAGAAAGTGGAGAGCTATCTATTATTCCGCGCGGCGGAACTGACGCTGGAGCAGGGGCGGGATTGGTTTGCCATCGAAGACCGCGTGGTTGAACACGATATTGAGCGCGAGGTCGGGCGCGACCCGCTCTATGATCCATGGTATGGATCCTATTATGGCTATTGGCAGCCATCGTGGCGGTATTACGGCCCACGCGGCTGGCGCAGCTGGTATCCTTATTATGGCCATTCATTCTGGACCGACCATGTCGATATTCGCGAGGTCGAGCGGTTCGAGGCGATTGCCGAAATCCGTCTTGGTGATGGCATCACGCCCAATGGCACAATGCGGGCATTCAATGCGCGGGAAGTGATCGACCGGATAGGTCCGCTGGTGGAATATCCAGGCGAGCAATAGTCGGTTCTGGCCAGCCGCAGCTTATCCACGCTATGAGATGCACGTATCATCGCCGACAGCGCCATAAAGGATGGGATAGCCTGCGCGCTGTTGGCGGGTCCGCCAGATTAGATATCGCAACCTTCGTCTGGAGGGCGCTGTAGGGCTTTCTGAATCTGGCTATCATGCGATTGTCAGCAGCAAGGCAAGGCCAATCCCGTAAACCAATAGCACCGCGATTGAATCCACGCCCATCCGCAGGATGGTCCGATCGCGCCGCTCGATCAATCCGAGCACGAACACGCCCGACATCAGCAGCGCAAGCAACGCCGCCATCGCTTCGAACGGTCCGGCCAGTCCGAGCACGGGCGGACCGGGGGAGACAAGATCGATAACAAAGATGAATGCTATGTTGAAAAGGTTGGAACCGAAGACCTCGCCTATCGCCAATTCATAACGCTGGTTACGAATGGCCCCGGTGATCGCGCTGAGTTCCGGCAGAGATGTGGCTGCCGAAACGAACAGGAAGCCCATAACGCTGCCGCCCAAGCCGGTCTGCTGTGCGATCATAGTGGCGCTGGTCGCTAGAACTCCTCCGGCAATAAGGATAATCGCAGCTAACATGTTTAGACCGAGCAAGATCTGGTGCCAGCTGATGTCACTGTGCTCTGCTTCTGCTGCCAAGGCGAGATCGGGTTGATTGACTACCAGCCACATTGGTCGGCGTTCGGATCGATCGGCAATCCAGATGGCGGCCACTGCAGAGCCAAAAATCAATGTCGAACCCAAGCCGGCCAACCCAAAGAGCTGGCTTTCCCCATATGTGATCGCCGCGATGACAAGCCCCAGTACCATCATTCCCAAAACACCCTGTATCAGGGTGACCGGCTTAGCGACGACTGAGGTTAAGGGGCGCGGCCCGAGCAGCATATCGGCCACCGCGAGCAGTAGGATATTGAAGGCCGCGCTCCCCAGCACATCATTGAGCGCCAGTAACGGCGCCCCGATGGCAGCGGCGGTGGTCGCCGTCGCCAGTTCAGGCAGCGAGGTTATCCCGCCCAGCACCAGCATGCCGGCAAAGCCCTGACCCAGCCCCGTTTTATCGCTGAGGCCGACGACATAGCGCGGGAGATGCGAGCCTGCCCACCACACAGCGCTGGCGGCGATAGCAAAGATAGCAATCAGCACTGCGAGAGGGAGCGCGTTCACCGCGAAACCACACATATTCTGCCTGGCGGCGTGCGGGATTGAATTGGGGCCGGGTGTGCCATTGCAACCTATGATCGGCTTGATCTCCGCCAAACCGCTATCCGTAGTGTTCCGGAAGTCTACTTAATGCCGGGGGGTGCTGTGCTGCGTAAGCTGATGCTCGCCACGATGCCCAAGGACCATCAATCTATGCAGCGCCCATGGTGTATAATTTCAACTCGAACTTCGCTCATTGCCGAGGGCAATCGAGTGAAGCTCGAGTCGGTAATCAGGATCGATGCGGTAGACCGAGCCGTCGGGCACTTCGTGCCACTCTTCATGGCTGATTGGCTCCGACGCGATCACTACCGCCCGATAGGCATGCCGGGGTTTGTGGTGGATATGCGGGAAGCCGCATATCTCGCAATCATGCACCCCGCGCCGCTCGACGAAATGCAGCGGTCTGCCGAGACAACTACCGATCATCTGGCGTCCATCGGTAACCAGCAAATTAAGGCCCAGTCGCGCGCTCGGATCTATCTCGTGACACCATCCGGCGACCATTCCAATCATGGCGTCAAGGATATCCAGCGATGGTCTGGCGGGCTGGCGATCCTGCATCGCGCGCAGCAATTGCAGCACATGCTCGCTATCGGTGTCGCCGGTGATCGCGGCGCGGCGATGTTCTGGAAGCTGCGCCAGCAAAAGCGGACGGACCCGATCGAAATTAGGGATCGTGCCATTATGAATGAGCGCCCAGCCGCCATCAAGAAACGGATGCGTGTTAGCCAGCTTTGGCTCACCAACCGTCGCCCGGCGAACATGGGCAAGCACTTGTTTCGCGTATATCCTTCCTGCCACCCGGCGAAAATGTTCGCCATGATAGGCCGCCCACGCCTGCCGCTCCACATGCGGGACACGTCCGTCAAAAGATACCATGCCCCAGCCATTCGCGTGCGATTTGCCTGCCTGGTCAGACTGGCTCTGTACCATCAGTGCATTTTGCGCATGCACCAGCGTGCATTCGACCTTGGTCGCCTCACTCGCGCGAAATCCATACAAGCGGCACATGAGAGCAAGTTTACGCCTGCTGACCGCGCGCCATATCCGCAATGTTCCGGAGGAGTACAATGACCGAGCCGGTCAAGCAGTTGTTAGCCGCTTTCAAACGTGATCACGTTGTCTTGGGCCGAGGGTTGCATCAACTGGGCGCCGCCTTGCGGGCCCGTGACATCTTGTCAGCAAAGCGCATTGCTGACCGGCTGAACCATGCTGTCGGGCCGCATATCGCCTTCGAAGAGCAGCATTTTTATCCCCGAATGCGCTCGCTGATCGGTGATGAGGAAGTTGACCGGCTTTATATGGAACACCGGATCGGTCAGGCAGCCTTGTGTAAGGTCCTCTCCCTGCCAGATGCAGCGTGGCCCGATAGCGCCCTGGTGCGGGCCTTGCTCCGCGATATAGAATTGATGGAAAAACATGTTGCCGAATGTGGCGAACTGTTTGGCGCGATGGGGCGCATTCCAGAAGCCGAACAAGGTGAACTGCTGGCGCAGCTCGATGCGTTGCGTGCGCGCAGAGGGGATCTGCTGGACTGCGCTGACAGCGGACACAGTCCCGTGAACATCGCCCCCGATCTGGCCGGAAAAACGGGCCAGCAATTCCGTTTGCCGATTGTGGTACATCACCGGGTAAAGCTGCCACCGGAAGAACGGATAAGGATAGCCCATCTGGCGCGGCAAATTCAGACGGAGTCTCCCCGATTGTGCCACGCTCCGAACTTCTCCGAAAATCTCTCCAGCGGTTTGATTGATGCGCCCGCCCTCTTGGTTGAGGATCATAGCGGCATTCAACTCGCCCATGAAAGGGGCGCAGATGCCCACCATAGCTACCGCGCCTTGTTGCTAGCCGGCGAGGGCGAT
This sequence comes from uncultured Erythrobacter sp., assembly GCA_913061345.1. The sequence goes on along the minus strand of CAJXTZ010000017.1, from coordinate 1,224 downwards.
CTGCTGGCGGTCTACGGGAAGCGCTATCCTGCGTTCGAGGCCTATTGCCGGGACTGGCTTGGGCTGGGCCGTGTCGAGGTGATAGCACCGCCATTGGCGAATCCTGTGCAATCGCTCGCCGATGCTTGCCTGAATGATCGGCATCTGATTGCACGCGCTGTGAAGCGGGCGCAGCATGCCGGCGGCCTGAATGTGATCCCCTATATGGCCACGGGCGCAATCTGGCGGCTAGCTGGCGAAATTGCACAGCAGGCGGGGGTGCCCGTCCGCCTCGCTGGTCCTGCACCTGCGCTGATGCGTGCGGTGAACGACAAATTGTGGTTTGCCCGGTGGGCCGCAAAACTGCTCGGCGAGGAAGCCGTTCCTCATAGCCGAGCGGTGTATGGGATGGCCGCATTGATCGGCTATTTGCGCCGCTTCATGCGAGAACACCGCCGGGTGGCTATCAAGCTCTCGCATAGCGCTGCCTCACTCGGTAATCTCGTGCTAAATAGTCCCGAGTTTTCAGGAATGCCAGCCGCAGAGATGTCGGGCAGATTGGTTGATATGATTGATCGTGCAGGATGGAAAAACCCTTTTCCACTGCAAGTCACTGCGTGGGAGGCGCCGATAAAAGCTACCCCATCGGCACAATTATGGATTCCGTATCCAGAAGACGGCTCACCAATTGTGGAGGGCGTCTTCGACCAGATTACTGCCAACTCCAATGCCCGCTTCACTGGGGCAGTGCCAAGCGACTTGCCCAAAGATGTGCAGGACATAGTTGTGGAGGGCGCCGCAAGATTAGGTCTGCTGTTTCAGACACTGGGATATTTCGGGCGATGCAGTTTTGACGCGGTGCTGTTAGACAATGGCGCGATGGCGCCGTGCCTGCATTGGGTCGAATGTGACGTGACCCCCTGATTTTCTTCCAAGTTAAATTAGAGTCCGGCCCTGACAGAAGGACGGACGAGATGAAGAGAACGAGGTTTACCGAAGAGCAGATCATTGGCGTGTTGAAGGAAGCCGAGGCAGGCGCGAAGACCGCTGACCTGGCCCGGCGTTACGGAGTGTCGGAAGCAACGATCTACAACTGGAAGTCGAAGTATGGTGGGCTGGAGGTATCCGAAGCCCGGCGATTGAGGGAGCTTGAGGGCGAGAACGCCAAGCTCAAGCGGCTGCTGGCCGATACGATGCTGGACAAGGCAGCGCTGAAGGATCTCTTGGCAAAAAAGTTCTGACGCC
>CAJXTZ010000016.1 GCA_913061345.1 uncultured Erythrobacter sp. | reverse complement strand
CTAGGCTCGCCGCGCAAAGCGGAGCCAGCGCGCGCCTCGCAAAGCGGTTCTCATCACATGAGTCGGGCGACCGTTAACGCTCGGCAAGGTGATTTCGTCGCCGCTTTTCGGGCGGCCATCAAACAAGAACGATGTCGGCTTTGCGCCCCAAATTCGGTCATTTTACGGGCAGAATGCTGATCCCGGAAGCGGGCATTCCGGGAAGACATCTTCACACGATGAACGAGAGCGAATTGCCGAAATTGTGAAGCAGAACCGGCAGGAGCAGGCTTCCGGTGCGCAAACGCAGCCAGACCGCGATAAAGGCTGGGATTGCCGTCAGCGCCATCGTGATGGGATCGAAGGCAAAGCTGTCGTCCGAGAAGCCACAGGCATGTGCCAATCCGAACAGGAAGCACGACAGGACCGCGCCCCATCCCCAATCGACCCGAGGAACCGTCTCCTTCCGGTGAAAGCCTGATCCAGCGCGAACAGCAGGATGCCACGATAGAAGAGCTCCTCCTCCAAACCCGTTATGGTGAGCTGAAACGCGATATCTTCGCCGCTAGCCGGGTTTCCAGGGAAGATGAGAGCTATGACGTAGTGTCGCCGAAGCCGTTCGGTCTTCATGCGACCGCCATGCCTACCGCTGCTTAGTCAACTGAGGTAGATCGACGCCAAAGACAGATACGCTGATCTTAGATGCGGTTTGGCTTCGAGCGCTTCCTGCGATCAAGTGCAAGCTAGGTCGCGACAACTTGCAGGTGATGGATAGCGAGGCCAGGCGAGCCTTCGAATGGTCCTAGATGGCGGTGCGGGAGCATGCTTTCATCATGGTCAACTATTTGAATATTGGCTGAGACCGCTACTTGTCATCGGGCCGCCCGCTTTCTGGGTCGCTGAGCGGCGGCTGCCGGGCATCGCTTGTGGTTGATCCCGTCAACAACCGCGCCCCGCGTCCGTAAGTAAACCATGCCCAAGCCCAGTTGACATAGACGACCAGGCGGCTGCGAAAGTCCACAAGCAGCATCAAATGTATAAGTGACCAGACCAGCCAGGCGAGAAATCCCGTGAGCCGGAGCCTGCCGAATTGCGCCGCCGCACGCGAGCGCCCGATCACCGCCATGGTACCATAGTCGCGGTAGCGGAAGGCGCCGGGCTCGCGCCGACCGGCGATACGGGCCGCGAGCAGCTTCCCGACATATGTGCCCTGCTGCTTGGCAACTGGTGCAAGAGCCGGCAAGCGCTCGTCGCCGCCTGCTTCGAAACTTGCGACGTCCCCGATCGCAAAGATGTTTGGATGACCCGGCACCGAACAATCGGACCGGACCGTTACAGCCCCGTTGCGGACCCCATCGATTCCAAGCCATTCAGCAGCCGGACGGGCCTCAGTGCCGGCACACCACAGCACGGCTCCGGTATCTATCCGCTCGCTACCGAGCACCACGCCGGTGGGATCGATTGCCTCGACGGCCGTGCCAATCCGCACCTCCACCCCCATCGAGGTTAGAGCTTCGGTCGCATAGGTCGAAAGCGCGGGATCGAAACCCGACAGCAAACGGCCGCCCGCCTCGCATAGGACCACACGCGTGTCGCGCGGATCGATGCGAGAGAAATCGCGCGCCAAAGTCGCGCGTGCGAGTTCGGAGATGGTCCCAGCCAGTTCCACGCCAGTTGGGCCGCCCCCAACAATAGCAAAGGTCAGGAGGCGTCGTATCTCTGCGTCGTCGGTCGACTGCTCGGCCCGCTCGAACGCTTCCAGCAACCGCGCGCGGATGGCAAGCGCATCCTCAATCGTCTTGAGAACCAGCGTGTGTTCGCGCCAGTTGTCCTGTCCAAAAAAGCTCGAGGCCGATCCCGTGGCGAGTACGAGATAATCGTATGGCAACCGATGCCCATCGCGCAGCAGCACCGAGCGCGCCCTGATATCGACGCCTGTAACCTCCGCCATCAACACACTTAGGTTTGACCCGCCGCGCATCAGCACACGGGTGGCCGTAGCGATATCGGACGGGGAAAGCGCCGCAGTCGCGACCTGGTATAGCAGCGGTTGAAACAGGTGATGATTGGTTTGGTCGATCAGCGTCACTTCCGCGGCATTGCCGCGAAGAGCGCGCGCCGCAGCCATGCCGCCGAAACCGGCGCCGACGATGACGACCCGGGGGCGGTTCGTCGATTCGGGATGAGACAGGTTCAGCGAAAGCGTTTGGCCTTGCAATTGGGTCTTCCTATTGCGACGAGCGATGATATGTAAACTTATTCGTTTCATTTTGGGCGCATGTCAAAGTCTGATTCGCGCCGAACCATTTTCAGACCCAAATTCTTCATGCTGCGCATATTCGTTTCGCTAATTTTCGCATGCCTTGTTGCAGGTTGCGACGATGCTCCCATTCCGGAGGAGGCCGATCGGCGTCCGGTCAAACTCTACACCGTGGCGGCAGGCGGTCAGGCGAGGACTTACGAGTTTCCCGCGATCATCGAGGCAAGCACATCTTCGGATCTAACCTTCGATGTGCCGGGCAAGATCGTCCGGCTGACGGTGGACCAGGGCGATTTCGTCAGGGCCGGCACGGTGATCGCGCAGCTCGACCAGACCATCGCGCGCAACCAGCTCGTCCAGGCACGCGAACAGTACGAGGCGGCACAGGATGCATTCCGCCGCGCCGACGCGCTGGTCGGCGAAGGCGCGATTCCGCGGGCAGTGCACGTTCAGCGCGAAACGCAGCGCGACACTGCGCGAGCCGAACTTGACAATGCGCGCGAGCAGTTGGAGAAGACCGTCTTGCGGGCGCCCTTTTCGGGCCGCGTGGCCAGGCGACTGACCGAGCCGTTCGAATATGTTTCGCCGCAGCAGCCGGTCGTGACCTTACAGACCGCCGGTTCCGCCAAGGTGGTGGTCCAGGTTCCCTCGTCCATCGTTGCCAATGCCGAGCAGCGGGCCCCGATCAACGCGGCGATCGCGCTCGACAGTCTTCCCGACAGGCGGTTCGCGGCCCGGTTCGGCTCGTTCGCCACCGACGCCACGCGTCAGTCGCTCACCTACGAGGCGACGTTCCTGTTCGATCCGCCTTCCGGCGCGCTGATCCTGCCGGGCATGACGGGAACACTGCATGTCGAGCTCGATACCGATGATGCCGAGATGCCGGCTGTGCCACTGGAAGCGATCGTTGGGCGTGACGAAAAGACATTCGTCTGGCGCGTGGACCGCAGGACGGGAGCCATCGCGCTGCGCCGCGTCACCGTAGGCAAGGGAGCAGGCGGAATGCTGCCTGTAACTGCCGGCATCGGCCGCGGAGACCTGATAGTGGCTGCTGGCGTGGCCAATCTCGAAGAGGGGATGAAAGTCCGCCCCTACGAGCGGGACTGAGCCATGTCGTTTAATCCCGCCGTCTTCTCGATCAGGAATCGCCTGCTCATCCTGCTCGTCATCATCGGGACGATCGTTGCCGGGATGGCGGCCTATGGGTCGCTGCCGCGCTTCGAGGATCCCGAGTTCACCATCCGCCGCGCTGTCGTGGTAACACCCTATCCTGGCGGATCGCCGATGGAGGTCGCCACCGAGGTCACCCAGCGTCTCGAGCGGGAGATCGGGCAGATGCAGGAGGTGAAGGAGATTGTTTCGACCTCCGAGGCGGGCCAGTCGCGCATCGAGGTGGAGATCAAGTACGAGTTCGGGCGCAACAAGGAACAGCTCCAGATCGTCTGGACCAAGCTGCGCAACCGCGTGGCCGATGCCGCCCGGCTGCTTCCGCCCGGGGCAGGTCCCTCGATCGTCAACGACGATTTCGGCGACGTCTTCGGCATCTTCTACATGCTAACCGCCGATGGTTATTCGCCGGCCGAGCTGTACGACTATGCCGAAAAGCTGCGCACCGACCTGAGCGGTGTGGAGGGTGTGGGCAAGGTGGTGCTGTCGGGCGAGCAACGCGAGGCCTTCTATGTCGAGATCATGCGCGAGCGGGTCGCGGCGCTGGGGCTGTCGGTGCAGAGCGTCTATCAGGATCTAGCACAGCAGAATTCCGTCGTCGCAGCGGGCAGCGTGCGCGTCGGCGACCAGCGTCTGGAGATCGTTCCCACCGGCGAGATCGATTCGGTCGAGGAATTGCGCGATCTGCCGGTGATGACCGGCCAGGAAGGCGCGGTCGTGAGACTGGGCGATCTGGCCCGCGTGACGCGCGGCTATGTCGATCCGCCGATGCAGATCCTGCGCTACAATGGCAGGCCGGCGGTGGGCATGGGCATCTCGAATGCGACCGGCACAAATGTGGTCGAGGTCGGCGAGGCGATCGAAGCCAAGCTGCGCGCGAGCGAGAGCGACCGCCCGATCGGCATCGAGATCCACGAATTCTACCACCAGGGCAAGGTGGTGTCGGACGCGATCGGCGATTTCGTGATCAATGTCGCGACGGCGCTCGTCATCGTGGTGGTCACGCTGCTGATCTTCATGGGCTGGCGCTCGGCCGTGGTCATCGGCGCCGTGCTCATGCTCACCGTCGCGGCGACGCTGGCTGGGATGAATGCCGGCGGGATACCGATGCACCGCATCTCGCTGGGCGCGCTGATCATCGCGCTGGGAATGATGGTGGACAACGCCATCGTCGTGGTCGAGGGGATGCTCGTCGGCCTCAAGCAGGGCAAAAACAGGCTGGAGGCGGCGCGCGCGATCGTGGGCCAGATGCTGTGGCCGCTACTAGGAGGCACGCTGGTCGGCATCATCGCCTTCGCCCCGATCGGCCTCGCCCCCGGGCAGGTCGCCGAATACACCAATCACCTGTTCTGGGTGATGATGATCTCGCTCTTGTTCTCGTGGTTCTTCGCGGTCACCGTAGCGCCTTTTCTCGCCAACTGGCTGTTCGAGAAGGAGGAGGATGCTGCCGCTTCCGGCACTGATCGGGAGACAGGATTCGATGCAGGCCACGACGGTCTCGAGGACGAGGCCGCCCCGCAGCGCGAAGCCGGCCGGATCGGCACCGCCTATCGCGAATGGCTCGCGCGCGCGCTGCGCCATCGCTGGCGTACCATGGGCCTGACCGGGGGGTTGTTCGCCGTCTCCCTTGTGGGCTTCGCGTTCGTGGAACAGGGTTTCTTTCCCGCCTCCACCACGCCGCATTTGATGGTCGATTACTGGCTGCCTGCGGGCACCGATATCGAGCGGACCAATGCCGACCTGGAGGAGATTGAGGAGGATCTGGCGACGATGGACGGCGTTACTGACGTTCAGACCGTGGTCGGCATGGGTACCTTGCGTTACAAGCTGGTCTATCAGCCCGAGGCGCCGACATCCTCCTTCGGCCAGATGATCCTGCGGGTTGAGGACGCCTCGACGCTCGAGCGGCTGCAGGCAGATGTGCATGCCTATTTGCAAAAGAACGCCCCCGAAGCGCGCGCCAAGGTCTGGCTGTTCGAACTGGGGCCGGGTGGCGGCTCGAAGATCGAGGCGCAGTTTTCGGGGCCCGATCCGGCGGTTCTGCAGAGCCTGGCGCAGCAGGCCAAGGATGTCTTCGCCGAGGACGAAGCGGCCATCCTCGTGAAGGATGACTGGCGCGAGCAGGTGCCGGTCATCCACCCGCTCTATTCCGAAACGCGCGCGCGTCGCCTTGGCGTCAGCCGCGAGGACGTGGCCGAGGCCTTGCAGGGCACGTTCGCGGGCCGTCCGATAGGCGTCTTCCGCGAGGGCGACGACCTGATCCCGATCATCGCCCGCTCGCCCGAAAGCGAAACGCGCGACGCGCAGAACATGGAAGCAATCCAGGTGTTCAGCGCCAGCGGCGCCTCGCTTCCGCTGCAGGAAGTGATCGACGGTTTCGAGACCCGCTGGCGTCATTCGCAGATTCAGCGGATCGATCAGCGCTGGGCAATCAACGCCCAGGCCGATCCCGCGCCGGGCGAAACCGCCAACCGTCTGCTCGATCGCGTGCGCGGAGACGTCGAGGCGATCGAACTGCCTTCCAGCTACCATTTCGAATGGGACGGCCAGGAAGGAACGAGCACCGAGGCGATCGATTCGCTGATTGGCGTGGTCCCGCTCGGTGTCATCGGCATGGTGCTGGTGGTAATCGTGCTGTTCAACGCAGTGCGCCAGCCGGTGATCATTTTCATGATCGTGCCGCTGGCGATCATCGGCGTAACCATCGGCCTGCTCTTCACCGGCATAGCGATGGAGTTCATCGCCATTCTCGGTGTGCTCTCGCTCTCGGGCCTGCTGATCAAGAACGCGATCGTGCTGGTCGATCAGATGGATATCGAGATCGGCGAGGGCAAACCGCGTTTCGATGCCATCATTGAGGCAGCCTATGATCGCGCCCGCCCGGTCATCCTGAGTTCGCTGACGACGGTACTCGGCGTCATCCCACTGCTGTTCGACGCCTTCTTCAAGGCGATGGCCGTGGTCCTGGCCTTCGGGCTGGCCTTCGGGACGGTACTGACCCTGTTCGTGGTGCCGGTCCTCTATGCAATCTTCTTCAAGATCGGCCCTGACGAGACCGCAGCCGAGCCACAGGGGGCAAGTTGAACCATGCGCATCGTCCCTCTCACCGCCATGTTGCTCGGCCTGATGCTGGTGTCAGGCTGCTCGCATCCCGACAGGGTCGGCGATGGTCCGGTCGCACCCGCCCGCGCGGCCCTGCCGCCTTTGCCGGAACGCTGGCGGGCAGTCGCCGATGCCGCAGGGCCGGTCGCGGACGGATGGGTCGCCGCCTTCGGCGACCCGCGCCTCGCCGCGCTCGTGGCCGAAGCGCAGGAGAAGAACAGTGATCTTCAGGCCGCCGCGGCGCAGGTCCAGCGCGCCGCAGCACTTGCCCGTCAGGCGCGTTCCGGGCTGCGTCCGGCCGTTCAGGCGGTCGGCCTGGGTTCGCGCAGCCATATCGAGATCGATGATATCGAAATCGGCGGGCAGGCCGGACTGCCGGTGCCGTCCAGCATCGAATATGACAGCACCAGCTTTCTGGGACTGGCGCAGGCGAGTTGGGAAATCGACCTGTGGGGCAGGATCAGCGATGGCTGGTATGCCGCGCTCGAGAACGAGGCGGCTGCCCGCGCCGACTATTTCGCGGCCCGGCAATCGATTGCCGCGGGCGTGGCGCGCGCCTATCTGGTCTCGATCGAGGCTTCGCGGCAGGTGGGGCTGGCCGAGGAAGCGGTTGATACGCTCGAACATCTGCATCGCCTGGTGGGTCTGCAGGTCCGCGAGGGCGTCGCGATGGATGGCGATCTGGCACTGATCCGCGCCAATCTCGAACAGGCGCGCGAGGCTCTCGCACGGGCACAGGGCGCGCGGCGCGAGGCGATCCGTGCTCTCGAACTACTGGTCGGGCGCTATCCCGCGGCCGAGTTCGCCTCGGGAATTGACTTGCCGCCCATGCCAACGCCGCCGCCTGCCGGGCTGCCTTCGACGCTGCTCGAGCGGCGGCCCGATCTGGTCGCGGCCGAGCGGCGCGTCGCCGCCGCACTGCATGCCGAGGACCAGGCCAGCAAGGCGCGCCTGCCGCGCCTGTCGCTCACGGGGCTGGCGGGCGCGGTGTCGGACGCCCTTGAAAATATCTTCGATCCTACCGCGACCCTGTTCAGCATTGGCGGCAATGTCGCGGCGCCGATCTACCAGGGCGGCGCGCTGGCTGCCGGCGAAAACATTGCCGATGCCGAACTGCGCGCGGCGATCGCGCAATATGCCGGCGCCGCGCTGGCCGCTTTCGAGGAGGTGGAAACCGCGCTCGACAGCGGCGTGGTGCTTCGCCGCCGCCGGGACGCGGCCGTCATCCGCGTGCGCGAGATAGAGGAAGCGCTCAGGATCGAGGATCTGCGGTACAGGGTCGGCGAAAGCAGCCTGCTTGACGTGTTGCAGATCCGGCAGCAGGTGATCACTGCGCGCAGCGATCTGGCGACGATCGAGCGCATGGAACGCGAGCAGTTCGTCACGCTCAATCTGGCGCTCGGCGGAAGCTGGAACGCGCCGGAGGCTGATCCCCCAGAGATTTCCGAGAAGGATGGCGATGCGAACCCGTAAAGAACTCCGCCTGACCATGATGCCGGGACAGGCCATCGACCTGGTGCGAACGCTCGTCCTGGGAGTGCTCGGCCCCGCATTGCTGCTTGGCGGTTGTGCCAGCTTCGACCGGCAACCGTTCGAGGCCGCGCAGATCGAAGCCGCGCACGCGCCGGATTCGCCGAAAATCCGCCATTGGGCCAATTCCCCCGACCTGTTGACACAGATCTCGATCGCCCCGCCACCGCCGGGCGAGCCACTGCGCGTGCTCGCGCTGTCGGGCGGTGGGGATGACGGGGCCTATGGTGCGGGTTTTCTCAACGGATGGTCGCAAACCGGCAAGCGACCTGAATTTGCCGTGGTCACTGGAGTCAGCACCGGGGCTCTCATCGCCCCCTTCGCGCTGCTCGGGCCGGACTACGACGACGAGCTGAAACGCGCCTATACCGAGATCACGCCCGACGACATTTACAAGGACCGCTTCGCGTTGGCGATCCCGTTCTCGACCAGCGTCGCGACGACCGGGCCGCTCGAGGCTCTAATCGCCCGCTTCGCCACTGATGCGGTGATCGATGCCATCGGCGAAGAGCACCGCAAGGGCCGGCGCCTGTTCGTCGGCACCGTCAGCCTCGACCGCCCCGGCAATGCGATCTGGGACATGGGAGCGATCGCGGCCGGTGATGCGCCCGGTCGCTATGCCCTTTTCCGGCGCATCCTGCTCGCCAGCAGCTCCGTCCCGGTGCAGTTCCCCCCGGTGCTGATCGAGATGGAAGCGCAGGGAGAGCGAATCAGCGAACTCCATGTCGATGGCGGCACCATTGCGACCCTGATGGCCGCTCCGCCGGTCGCGAACGACCAGATCCTGCGGGACAGCCAGTCCCCAACGGAGCTGTATCTGCTGGTCAACGGCAAGATGGCAGGCGAGTTCGAGCTGATCGAAGCAGGTCTCTCCAGCATCGCCAAGCGGACGCTTGAGGTGATGCTCTTCTCCAGCCTCCAGGACCGTGTGGCCTCGGCCTATGTCTGGGCGAGATCGACCGGCGCCGGATATCACTTGACCTTTATCGAGCAGGACTTCGACGCGGACGAGCACGATCTTTTCGAGCAGGATTATATGCGCACGCTGTTCGACTATGGCGTGGAGCGCGGTCGGGCACAGGCATGGCAGGATAGTCCGCCATCGTCGGATCCGGACACTGTCGCATCAGCCGTGCCCGAAACGACGAGTTCCGAGGATTAGCGCCCGTCATGGCACCGGGACGAACATACCGCATGAGCTTCGCCTTTTCCGATATCCCCCATCAATCCGGACGGCCGGCCGTCGTTAACGGCGCCAATAGCGGCACCGGCTACGAGATCGCCCCGCACCTGGCGATGAAAGGCGTGCGCGTGCTGCTGGCGTGTCGCGATGCCGAGCACGGCACTTTGCGTGTCTTACAGGCCGTGACCGATCCGCAAGCGGAAGGCGGCGACCATCCCGGTCCTTGCGGTCTCATGGGGATGCGTGGCCAGACTTCGGGTCGCGCGGTCGTGACAGACCCGACTCGCGACCGGGAGATGACGAGAAAGCTGTGCAACAGGTCGGTTGCACTAACCGGAACAGAACCGGACATTGGCCCTGCTGTTCCGTCGCAGACAACGCCTCCCGACAGCGCACCGTAACGCGGATGCGCGACCGGCACCCTCCGTTCATGATACAGCGCGCAGCTTCTCATGCGTTCGGAAATACGGCACTTTCCGCAATCGGCTTGAGTGTCGCTAAGCACGCGGTGGGCCATCCCGGCCTGACGGGCGTTGCACTTGTCGAGGACGGCATAGACGCGTTTGCCATCCGCTCTCGACTCATCGCCGCGGCCGAAAGATCGATCGACCTGCAATATTACATCTGGCGCGACGATCTGACCGGTAATCTCCTGCTGGAAGACTTGCGCAGAGCGGCAGCGCGGGGTGTACGGGTCCGTCTGCTGGTTGACGATAACGGCATTCCCGGCCTCGACCGCAAATTGCGCTGGCTGGCCAGCGACCGCAATTTCGAAATCCGCATTTTCAATCCGTTTCGAAACCGACACTTCAAGCCGCTCGATTTCCTGCTGGATTTCCACCGCGTCAATCGCAGGATGCATTCGAAAAGCTTTACAGTCGACAATCAGATAACCTGTGTCGGCGGGCGTAATGTCGGAGACGAGTACTTCGCCAACCGAGAGCAGGGGATTTTTGCCGATGTGGATGCGCTTTGCGTAGGCGCGGTGGTGCAAGAAGTCTCCGAATGTTTCGATGCGTTCTGGAATTTTCCCGCTGCAGTCGAAATCGACTGCATCGTGAAGGAAGATCCGAAGCAGTACGCGGCAAGCGGGGCAACTGATTTCACGCGGTCAGTTTCCGGCCCCTCCGCGACCGATTATCTAAGCCGTGCCGCCGGATCTGTTTTGCTTGAGCGTGCGCGGGCCGGACGGATTGAATTCGAATGGGTGCCCGTCGAGCTGGTCAGCGATCGGCCCGCCAAGGTTCTCGGACAATCGCGTCAAGGCGATCTCATGGCTAGCGTCCTCAGGAGTCTCATCGGTCAACCGGAAAGGGAATTGCTCGTCGTTTCGGGCTATTTCGTGCCGACCTCATCAGGTGCCAGGGCCTTTGCGCAAATGGCACGCAACGGGGTCGATGTGCGCGTCCTGACCAATTCCTTTGCTTCGACCGATGTCGCTATGGTTCATGCCGGATATGCAAAGCATCGGCATTTTCTCGTGAAGTCGGGGGTGCGTCTGTATGAGATGCCTGCCCCTGGAGACCGGCCCAAGACCACCCGCAAATCTCTGCGTCGACCTTCGCCGCGCAACACAAACGAGAATGCCACCCTGCATGCCAAGATGTTCGCTGTAGACGGCCGTCGGGTCTTTGTCGGTTCTTTCAATTTCGATCCGCGCTCTTTCGCTCTCAATACTGAGCTCGGGATCGTCATCCAGAGTGAGAATCTGGCGGCACAGATGCACCACGCCTTCGATACCATGATCGCGTCCGGCTCCTACAAAATCGTCGTGGATGACAAAGGCCGACTGAACTGGATGGACATGCGCGACGATGTCCGTCAATGTGAACTGGCCGAGCCTGGAACCACATGGTGGTCGCGAGTGCTCACTCGCCTTCTCAGCAAAACGCCGATCGATTGGCTGCTGTGAATACCATCTGGGCGCGGCGACCTACGCGCCGACGTCATTCTCCTGGGTCACCAAATGGACCGTCCGCGTCGGGTAGGCGATAGCGAGACCGGCTGCCTTCAACCTCTCGAAAATGGCCAGCAGCAGTTCCTGCCGGATCAGTCGGCTTTCCGCGTAATCGGCAACCATGATGTAGGACCAGATCTCGATATCCAGCGAGCTCTCGCCGAAATGAGCAAATCGAGCACGGAGGCCATCCTTTTCAATCAGGTGGTGATCGCGCAGGATCTGCTCGATAATCTCCACGGCCCGGCGCAGCTGGCCTGCGGAGATACCGTATTCGACGCCGATCGTGGGATTGAAGAGAAAGCGGTCGCGCTTGGCGAAGTTTTCGATCTCGCGGGAGGAAAAATCACCGTTCGGGATGGTGACGAGCGTGCGTTCATTCGTGCGAATCCTCGTCGAGCGCATACCGATATCCTCTACGGTGCCGACAATATCTCCCGCGCGGCAGAAGTCTCCGACCTGAACAGGGCGGTCTGCGATGACGTTCAGGCTGCCGATCAAATTCTCCACGGCCTTCTGTGCGCCTAACGCCAAGGCGATGCCGCCAATGCCCAATGCGGCAATGCCCGTGGTCACATCGACCCCCAGCGTGTCGAGGACCGCTACCGTCGCCAATAGGAAGAGCACTATCTTTGCCGTACGCCGCAACAGGACGACGACCGACACTGCCTGCCGCCGCTGGCGGCGTTCCATCCGGGCACTAGCAACGCGTGCGATGGCATCGACCAGGCGCAGCGCAAACCAAGCAAGCGCTACCCAGCCAACGATACCGATATAGCGCAGCAAGGTCTGGCGCGCGACGATGGACGCCTCGATGCTGCCCGTCCACAGGTGGAAGGTCACCACTGCGAGAAACAGGCTGAGCGGCGGCAAGGCGGCCTGCGTGAAGCGGTAGATCGCGCTTTTCTCGCGGTCGGCCACAAAACGCCGCATGATGGCCAGAAGTCCGGCCGATATAAGCCAGTAGAGAAAGAAACTGCCGGCTGCGCTCCCGAGCAAGAGAGCCCAGTCCTGCAGCGGGGCTCCGGCCACCTCGGCGCTTTCACCGTCTTCCGGTTCAGCCGGATTTGTCGCCGCCACAGACACTGCTTCGAGAGCTTCAACGGTCTCCTGCGAAATCCCCCAGACCTCGCTGCCGACAGGGCTGTCGGTCCGGGTGAGAAGGATCGGCAGACTTTCCTCGCCGCCGAGCCTGCCTACCTCTTCGGTGTCGGCCGGCAGTTCATCGTCGAGACGCCCACTCGCTTCGTTCGACAAGGCACCGAAAGGCAGGAGCGTCCCCTGTTGGTCGAGCGCGGCTTGCAGCTTGGTGGCCCAGATCGCTCCTTGATCGACAAGTTGAGCCTCATCCTCTTCCGCAGACAGGTGGAAATAGTGAGCAGCCCTCGTGTAGTCCTTCGCCGCCAGGGCGCTGATCAGGCCGGTCACCGTTCCACGCGGCGTCTCGCGACCGAAAGGGTCGGTAGCCACTTCAGCGGCCTGCTCGGCCATCGGCTCCGCCACAGGAGCGATTTGAGCGGAAGCCGGTGTTAAGGCGGCGCAGGCGACCAGCAATAAAAGGGCAGAAAGACGGAGAACCGATATCGGTCCGATCGGGATATTATCTGGAAGGCGCTGGCCATCGCAGTTCCGCAATGGCTTCAACCCTACGAACCTACGAAAGACAGAGATTGCATTCCAACCGCTAAAGCTCGGCTCACTGATCGATCGGAGAGATTGCCTTGGGGGAAAGGCCATTTTTGCTGGCGCCGGCGATGAAAGAAAGTAAACTCACCGGTACCATGCCGTTTTCCGTTGCGGCAGGCAAGCGTTCATGTGGGCATCATTAGTCCGCGTTGCCCGCTGCGGAGCTTTGCCTGGCCATACCACAAAGGCCTCGTCCTACTGGGCAGCAGATCAGATGGCCGAACCAATGCAATAGTGAGAGAATAGATGTCACTTCCCCGCAGAACCTCAAGCGGCGGTCGTCCTTCAAAAGAGGAGGCCGAGAAACTAGGCGAGCACATATTGCAGGAAGCGCTGCAGGAATTTATCGCTAAGGGCCTCGATGCGTCCCGGATGGACGCGATCGCCGCTTCGGCCCACGTATCGAAGCGAACACTTTACGCACGCTACAAATCCAAGGATGAACTGCTATGTGCGACGATGGACTATGGTATTGCGAAGCACATCCGTCCGGTGAGCACTCTTCCTGCCAATGGCCCCATTCGCGAGCGCCTCGAAGCCGTTGCGCATAAATTTCTAGAAGCCTCGCTCACCGCAGAAGGCCGCGGCATACAGACCTTGCTGACATGGCTTGCCAATTACCGCCCCGATTTGCAGAACAAGATCAGGGCCAAAGCCGTGGCTGACGTTACCGGCGTTATGAACCAAATTCTAAAGGACGGCTACGCAAACGGAGAAATTGCGTTCTCAGACTTCCCGGCGATCGCTAAGATCGTCTTCGACTTATTATTCTCCTTGCCGAATTATGAAATACTGAGGGGCATGGGTCCCGAATATCATGGCAGCGAATCCGTCAGCCTGGACAAGGAACTTGATTTCGTGATGGCTGCACTTCGCACTGGCGTCGTCTTTTCGACGAATGGGCGGTAAGCTGGCGCATATCTTATAAATCAGTAACTTCGTTGCATTGGTTTGAACCTAAAGATATTTCAGTATCCTTCGGATTCATCGTGATCGGAGTGTCCAGAAGATGGCCCCGGCTCAATGTGCTCTGGAATCTCGTCGAGCAATGTTCTGCCAGAGGCGTACCGCCGCCCGAGCGTCTCGATAAACCCTTAGTAACGCTTCGCATCACGATCTCCTACAGATCAATGCCGTCGTCGGGGTTGCGAGGCCTGTCGCGCCAGCCCTTGCATCCGTCGCCGCAAGGCCGATGCGCGCGCAGCTTCATCCGGGTCATCCTCGAAAATCGCGAACTCGCCGGTCGGTAACGAGTCCGGCGTTTCTCGTGCGATATCGAGATGATCGGGCAGTTCGGGTTCGCGGCGGAGCCCATGAGTTTTCTCCATGACGGGCCGGTCGGGAGCCTCTCTCCTGACCTCAAAACTTTCACGAAGCGCAGCGTCGCCCTCTTACTATAAAGAGAGCGACGCCGCGGTCTGGGCGACGGTGGAGGTCAACCTTACGGCTCTGACTGGTGATCTATTGGCGCTGCATTCAGATGAGGACCGCATCGGCCTCGACCTTTCGCCGGCAAGCCATGTGCTGGGTGATCCCACCGCGCTCGGACGGATTTTTGATAACCTCGTCGATAATGCCCTGCGCCACGCCTCGACCGTCACGGTAAGGAATGTTTCGGATGGCGGTAAGACCTGCTGGTCGTTTGAGGACGATGGCCCGGGAGTTGCGCCCGACCAACAACTGACGTTAGGCACGGCCTATGCCCGTTTCGATCCGTCACGCGATCGACAGACGGGCGGAGCCGGCCTTGGCTTAGCGATCGTCTGCGGACTTGCCGAAGCCATAGGCGGCTCCGTCTCGTTCCGGTCCAAGCCGGGCCGAGGACTGCATGTGCAAGTTGTGCTGTTGTCGGCGGGTAGAAGCTCAGAATGAGCGAGACTCCACTGCAGACTGATAATAATCGGAGGAGTAAATCAAATTGATAAAATTGAGGATCATCAACGATGAGTATCGTCGCTCAACTCGCGATCGGAACGGTGACCGTTGCACTTACCATCATCATGCAAGCGTGTTTTGCCGCAATAGCCTTCTCAGTCGATGATCGCTTCACGCCGCCTCGCACGCGAACAACACGCTTTGGAGCGACCTTGCTTCTTGCCGCTTCTACGATATGGATGCTGCTCGCTATCACGCTGGCGGCTTGGATTTGGGCGGGCCTGTTTATTGTATTGGGTGCCTTCGAAGCGCTGGAACCGGCGCTCTATTTCGCAACGGTTTCCCTGACGACGCTAGGCTTCGGCGACGTTATCCTCTCGCAGGATGTGCGGCTGCTGTCTGCGATCGTGGCTGCCAACGGCCTCGTCATGTTCGGTTTGAGCACTGCGTTTCTTCTCGAATTCGTGGGTCAGGTGCGCGAGGAGAAAGGCAGTTCGACGCGATCCCACATTTCGACGGCAGAATGACTTCGTACAGAACCGGCTCACTTTGGCTAGCATAAACGATTGTGCCTGCCCACTCTACCCGCATCGCCTTGTCCAAGTAGAAAACGCCGATCCGCCCGGGTTTCGACAAATAGTCTGGGGCTTGGCGCTTGCGTAGACTGGATGGTCAAAAGTGGAATGGCGGGTTGCGACTCTAATGTCGGTCCTAACCACCAACTCGGCGGTTCGCCAGAAGCAGATGTTCGCATGGCATGCGCTCAGGTCGGCTTCGCCCTCTCATCCCAGTCATCCGAGCATTCAGGGTTACGTTCCGAAAGCGGACGTCGGTTCGAGGGCGTCGGAGCGATGCCCATATCGGACAATAGGATTAGTCGGCTTAACGGAGATGGATTGGGCTTAAGGACATCTCGAACGGTGGCAACAAAGCGACCTGGGTTCGGTCTTTATCCGCCTTTGACTTGTGCAGGGTCGAGCGCCTGCACCGGGGTTGCGAGAAAGCGGAATGGCTCGGCGGTTCCTTGCTTCGCGGCCGCGACAGCGTTGATGAGCAGCGCCGCCGAAGCGGCAAACCCTTCGATTGAATTTGCCTTGCCAAGCCAGACCCGCGAGGCCTTGGGCGACACGCCCACGGTAACTTCCAGCGCGGCATTGCGCGAACGCGCGGCCGACCGGTAGAAGCTCTGGTCATCAAAGGGGTCGAGCGAATAGTCCAGATCCTGTCCGGCAAGGATCTTGGCATCGGCCTTCGTGGCACTTCTCCGGTGAACGCCCGACAGCCACAGGGTCCGCGCCTGGCCATTCTCCAGAAATGCGGCGGCCATGGTTGAACGGGATATCGGCAAGAGCCAGGTCGGTGGAACGGCTCGACGTCTCTGACCTTGCCGATTCATCGGAAAGCCTCGCGGTTTGGCTGAAGTGCGATCTCACCTTTGATGCTACCGAGATTGTCGCGAACGTCGACTACGCCAACCTCGTCTTCCAGCAGCGCCTGCACGTCCTGCGACAGCTCTTGCAGCTTCAACATGTCGGGGCCGGTCAGGACGATTTCGATCGGATCGCCCGATGTTGGCTGTCCGGTCTCGGGTGCCACCAGTAGAGTGGCACCGGCGACATTGCGGTCGAGATAGGTCTGTAAAGTCGGGTCGGCAGTCCTCATTTACGCGGGCGGGCGAGAGGAAACGAACTGCATCGCAAGGTCGCTCGACTATCGCCAAGCGTCCCAGTGGACGCCCCACGAAGATCGGACAGGCAATCCTCGCAGACGTGCGACACCTGCTGAGAGGCTTCACCTCTTCGAGCCGGTTTGCTCCGCAAGCAGTTCGACAAGCCTGCGCACGCTGTCCCGCAGTTCGTCAATCCCTTCGGATTTGCGCCCCCTCGCGAGGGTTTCGGGAACATACACTGCCTGGTTGCGCAGTATTTTTCCACTCTCGGTCAGTTCGATAACCACTCGGCGCTCGTCTTCCGGATCGCGTGTTCGTCGAACCAGGCCGGCGGCCTCCATACGCTTCAGCAGAGGGGTGAGAGTTCCGCTATCGAGGTAAAGCCGCGCGCCGAGGGAGCCCACCGTCTGGGGTTCTTTCTCCCATAATACCAGCATGACCAGATATTGCGGATAGGTGAGACCCAGCTCCCGAAGAACAGGGCCATAGAGGCGGCTGAGGAGGTTGGTGGCAGCATAAAGGGGAAAGCAAACCTGTCGATCGAGCAACAAGGGATCGCGCGGGTCCTGTGCTGCTGCCACTCCGTCATTCATTGGGCGAACACATTAATTTTCACATCGACGTTTCCGCTGACTGCGTTGGAATAGGGGCAAGCAGCGTGGGCGTTCTTCACGATCTCGTCAGCCTTTGCCTGATTGACCCCGGCAATTTCGACATCCAGTGTGACAGCGAGATTAAACCCGTCATTACCATTCGGCAAGAGGCCGACCTGGCAGGAGACTTCAATGTCGTCGTCACCCACCTTGTCGGTCTGTGCCCGCGTTACATGGATCACGGCATTTTCGAAGCAAGCCGCATAACCAGCAGCGAAGAGTTGCTCGGGATTAGTCGCGTCGCCCTTGCCACCGAGTTCCTTCGGTAGAGCGAGGTCGAGCTCGAGAATGCCATCTTCGCTTTTGACCTTTCCGGCGCGGCCACCATAGGCGTTAACGCGAGTGTTGTAGAGATTTTTCATGTTAGCTCCTTACGGTTAGACAGCAGGATAAATAGTATCCAATTATATTGTGCGCAATATATAATTTGCAAGGCGCGTCATGCTGGCAGACACGCCTTTGCGTCAAATTCTGACCGCGTCACCTGCCCAAAGCCCTCAGAATAGTCTTCTCGACCGGCGAGTAGCTATTGTCGGAACGCTCGAGACTGATCGGCTCACGCGGTAGCAGTGGCGGCTGCGCAATGAAGCGCGGCTGCTTACCGTAATCCTTATATGCAGAATGCACGAGGAAAGGGTGGCACAGATACACCTTGCCGGCCGGACCCGTTGCCAGTTGCTCCAGGCGATGGGCCGATCCGGCGAATCCGTCCGAGGCCAACTCTCGAAGGGTCAGACCGGCTTCCTTGGCCGGTGCGAGTTGTCGCGCTGTATCGATATGCGAGCCGACCCGAATGCGCGTTGAGGAATCGTGAATACCCACATCCGAGAATAGGAACAGCATCAACAGGGCGCGGCCCTTGCGGTGCACATTGGCCCGCCACTCCATGAAGTCGGGCTTCTCATAAGCGAAGCTGACCTCGATGTGCCACCCGTCGTCTCCAGGTTCTTCGGCAGATGGAAAGCCAACAGCAAATGTTCCGAGTCCGCCCCGCGGCAGCCACCGACCTTTGCCCACAAGCTGGTCGAATGCTGTATGCAGGGCGGTTGTGTTTGCCGCTTCGTGAAACGGAGCCTGATCGAACCGCTCGAGACGGGCCGGGTCCAGGTGGTCGAGTCATCGGGATCGCATCCCGTGGCCACCCACAGGATCGCGCGCGCTTCTGCGGCCACCTTGGATGAAAATGCAGCACCCACCCAGACGAAGCCGTCGCGAACGAAGCGGGCAATGGCATCTGCGCCAAGCGCAGAGAAGTATCGATTAGGCGCGTATGGTCGAGCGGCATTGCTGCTTCACGAGCCGGAAACCCGGCCAGCTCAGCCCAACGGAAAGGGTCGAGGCGCGATTGAGAGTGATGAACTTCATGGGCTTCTGCTACCTGATGTATTGTAGAGACACGACAAACGGCTGCCATTCAACAGGTGCTGGGCATACATGGGTGGTCTGCCATGGGGTCGGAAGCAAAATGGCCGATTTGCATTGGTTGCCTGCCCAAAGCAGACAGTCAGCAACCGGCCCATTTTGAGCCACCACTTATATACCGAGAGCTACTGGCTTACGGTCGGTGTGCTCTCAGCGAGTAGGGTGAAGGAGCGGACTTTAAGCACACCGGACGCAGCCTAAGCTGCATTAATGGAGAAAAAACACGTAAAAACAGATAGGTTGAAAATTCCAACCGATCGGGAATCTGGGGGAAGCCAAGGCACAGCCGTAACCTTGAAACGGCGGTCCAAGAAGCTGAAGCTGACCGGTCATGTGGCCCGTAGAACATGTCTCCCGCTCGGGATTACATGGGACAATGAACTACCTGGCTTCGGACTGCGCAAGCGCAAGTCCGGACACCTTAGCTGGATAGTGAAGTACCGGCCTCGAGGCGTGCAGAGGATGGTGACGTTGGGACGCGCGGGAGTGGCGGCAGGTGCGCTGAGCGCTCCAGCCGCGCGCAGATTGCTCATCAAGGCTACGCTTGCCGACCTGCCGTCTGCGCCCGAGCAGAAGAAGATCCCGCTTTTCGTCGACTTCGCCGAGGAATTCTGGACCGACTATTCGCCGCACTGGAAGCCGTCGACCAGGACGAGCTCGCGCTCGCGCATCCATCAGCTGCTGATACCGCAATTCGGCTCACTTCCGGTGGACATGATCGCACGATCCGACATCAACCGCTGGCGCGACACCATGACAAAGAAGGAAGGAAGCTTCAATCGCACCATCCCGATCATGTCGGTCATGATGCAGTATGCAGAGAAGCTCGGGTATCGCGCCAAGAGCACCAACCCTTGTCGCGGTGTATCCCGCTTCAAGCGCGAGCTCCCGGAGCGCTACCTTTCCGCCGACGAATACCGCAGGCTCGGGCGCGTGTTAGCCTGTCACGAATTTGCGAACCCGTTCGTGATCCCGGCGCTCCTCATGCTCGTTTACACGGGCGCACGTGCCTCCGAGATCGCGACACTGCGCTGGCGCTACGTCCAGACTCCTCGACTTGCCTTGCCCGACTGCAAGACCGGGCCGAAGACCATCTATCTCAACCCGCAAGCGATCGAAGTTCTGAATGGCCTCGACCGTCGTACCGACGACCAGCTTGTCTTTCCGGCGATGCATCGAGAGGTCCCAATCAATCTGGGCGAGCACTGGATCAGGATCAGGCGCAGGGCCGCTTTGCCCGATGTCCGGCTTCACGACCTTCGCCACAGCTTTGCCTCGGTGGCCATTGCCAAGGGCATTCCGCTTGCGACCATCGGCAAGCTGCTGGGACATGCACTGCCTGAGACGACCGCGCGCTATGCGCATCTCGCTGACGAAGTCATTTCGGAGAGCGCCGAGCGGATTTGTTCGAACCTCGCCGGTGCGCTGGGCATTGCTCCATGACAGGATACGATCTGAAGCATATCTTGGCCGAGGAACTCGCGCGTGTTGTTCCGGGAGAGGCTGGGGAGCGCCGGACGCGGTTTGACTATGCGCTTCCGGGCTTTGGCGAGCGCGTCCACCGCTCAGGGCACAAGAGCTACGTTCTCCAGCGGACGATCGGTGGCAAGCAACGGTTGATCACGATCGGCGACGCGGCCATCCTTACCGAGCGCATCGCGAAGGATGTTGCCCGCCGTCTGATCCTCCGTATCGAGCTCGGGCAAAACCCGGCAGACAAGAAGAGGCGCGGCAGGAAGACGCCGACCTACGCGGCGTTCCTTCAGTCCTACTGGGATGTGGCGGCACCGACCTGGAAGAAATCGACGCGCGAGATTCAGGACATCTACCGCCGCACGCATCTCGATCGTGCGTTCGCGGGTAAGTTCATCGACGAGATCGATCATGCCGATGCGGTGCGCTGGCACGCGGAGGTAACGCGCTCGGCAGGACCGGGCGCGGCAAACCGCGCCATGGAAATTTTGAAAGCCATGTTCGCCAAGGCCGAGGACTGGGGCTATATTCCGGAGCACTCAAACCCCTTTCGAGGTGTGAAGAAGAACCGCGGGCGCAAGATCGAACGGTTTCTAAGCGACGCCGAAATGGCGCGGCTCGGGGAAGCTATTGCCGACCGGCGCGCTGACCAACCGGTCGAAGCGGCGGTAGTCACACTGCTAGCCTTGACGGGTTGCCGGCGCGGGGAAATCCTCAATCTTACCTGGGGCGAGGTTCAGGGACGCAAGCTCAAACTGACCGACTCCAAGACAGGCCCGCGTATTGTGTGGCTTGGCCAGGAGGCGAGGGAGGTGCTCGATGGTTTGCCGCGTGGGAAGAAGGGCGACCGCGTTTTTCCATTCAAAGGGCAGGTGGTTTCAGCGATCGACTGGTTTTGGCGTAAGCTTCGACGAGATGCCGGACTTGAGGATGTCAGACTGCACGATCTGAGGCACAACTACGCCAGCCTGGCGGCGCGATCATCCGAGACTTTGCTGATGATCGGAAGTCTCCTCGGCCACAGGCAAGTGTCGACGACCGCTCGATACGCCCACCTTGATGACAGCTCGCTTCTTGACGCTGCAAACACGGTCGGGAATGAAATCGACCGCCAACTGAGACGCTGATCGCCGGTGTTGAGCGAAGAATATCCGTCCATTGGCGATCGAACTTCGAAGCGGTTATTTACTGTCTTTTCTGGTAGCTTTGCGCCCCCGTTTCCGCCATTAGAGGCGGTGCGTCTGATGCTTAAGAGCGGACATGACCTTGTAGAGCGGGAATGACCCCAAAGTTGAATGATCCGGAAGGTTTCCTCTTAGGCGAAAAATCGCTCACGCCTGTCACTCGTTCATAAGCTAGCCTTCTACCAATGGCGGCGCGGTATTGACCACATGTGCCGCAAATTGCGATCTAAACTTCAGAACGACATACAAGAGAGATCGGTGGGCACGTTTGGCCGATCATGCGCCTGACAAGTCCGCTGGCCCCAGATAACTGATATCAATTCGACCGACATCCTGCGCCACTTGGGCGCGCAACAATCCGGCGCGGCCCGGGTTGAGGGCCCCCTGCACTGCGCCAAGCGGAGTGCCGTCGGCCGAAAGCACCCGTTGTTGGCCTGCCGAATGGTGAACCTGAACCGGCGTACCGGGGGGTGGCGGGGCATTCAGCCATACCACGTTTGCCGAATATTGTCGCTCGGCCCACGTACGATTGTCGCGCGGTGTGAAGCTTTGCGTAAAGTCCGTCCACATCGCTTTTGTCTCGGCTGTCGGCCAATCGGGTTGCGCACTCCACGCGTGGACCGCTTCAGAATTCAGCCAATGTCGAAGTTCCTGCCCGGTTTGAAAGGTTGCACCAGTATCTGTGACGGCCTTGATGGCGGCGAGCCTTGAGTTGAAGCCGGCCTGGATAAGGATCGATGCGGAGCGGTTCAGGGTTCCGGTTTCGACGGCGGGAACGGCAAGGCCGAGTTCGTGATCTTCCAGAGGAAGATCAAAGACGCCGGTCGTGTCGCCATTGGCGGCCGCCCGAACTCGGACCGCCTCCATGGCCCAGGGAAGACGATAGACAAGGCCTCCCTCGATGAATTGCAGCGTCTCTGATTCCTGACCGACGGCGATCGCCGCGAGCGGTTGACCGAGCAGCCAAGCGCGTAGGATGTCCCGCCAGTTCGCCGGCATAGGGTCTGGCGTGAAGGGAAAGAAGGTGAAGACTAACTCAGCGAACGTAGTGATGGCTGCTATAGCCGCGTCCACATCGTTTTGAAGAATTGCGCCATTGGCCTGAACGAGAAGATGATTCGCATCTGCGGCAATCGCGTCCAGCGCTTGGCCTGTCGAAAGGCCCACCCCGGCGAGGAAATAGCCCCGACGGCGTTCGGCAGTGGATTGGCTCCAAATGAGCCGGCTACGGGAAATGAGGCCCGCCTTAAGAGCCTGCTGTATCGGCTCGTTCTGCCGTTGAAGGCGGCGCTGCCACAGTGAGGACTGGAGCATGGTGTCCAACGCCGCTTCGATCTCTTCGTCTGCGATATCGGTTTCACCAATCAGGCTAAGGACAGCAGTGTCGAGAGTGGCAACATGCCGTTCCCAGTCAACAAGTGCGCGGGCGCGGTCTTCCGGCTTCTCGTTTGCAACCTCCGGGAAATTCCAAGCAGCGGCGTTGTTGACCACATATTCGACGAGTTGGCCTAGGTCTCCTCCGATCCGTTCACGCATACGAGCCAAGAGGGCGGCGACAAGTCGCACAAGACCACTCTCCATTTCCCGTGCACCCATGTCGGCTATGAGTTCTTCCCAGTTGCGGCGCTTTTTCGCGATATTGTCGAACATAGGATAGAGTACTAAACCTTCGACATCGACATAGGCTCGGCCCGCCCGGCCGATGACGTTCTTAAACTCGGAGACCTCGATCATCTCACGGTTGCGGTGCAGAGAGTGCATGATGACGGCCGTCGCCGACAGGTTGAGACCCTGCGCCAGCGTGGGCGAAGAGATTGTTACCTTGAGCACATTGTTGCGCAGCAACCGCTCGACTTCTTTGCGATAGGCGGTCGGCAAGGCGCCATGGTGAAGAGCGACGCCTAGGCGGAGACATTTGAGAATCGCGCTGTCGGGGCCAAGCCATTCTTCTCCCAGCGCAATCGCCGTTTCGAGTACGCCGGGATCGGCTTCGAGCAGAGAGCGCAATGCGCCACGCTCATGAAGATCGACGATGACATCCGCGAAAGGCTCTACGCTTTTCCGCAGCGGACAGAAGATGAGAACTGTTTCTCCATCTTCGGTCAGCCGCCATGCGGTAGCAAGGCACAGTTCGCGCTGGTCTCCTGGAAAGAGCCGGGTCCGTCGTCGTTTTGGTGGAATCCAGTCGGGAGGGGCAAACCCGGTCAGGTAACGCTGAACCCAGGGTCGTTCCTCACCAACGCGGAGGTTCAGCCGCGCCGTGGGTGAGTTCCAGACCACCTCGCCGAAGCGCAACCTTGTCGGGCGCCAGTCATGTTTGATCAGGCCACCGGGATGATCCCGTCGGAGCCACCCGGCGAAATCGTCAAGCTGATTTCCGTCTGGCAGGATGGCGGATAGGCAGACGATCCTCCGTTCGTGAGCGTCGGGACGCCGTAGGAGCCGCTGGATCTGCACTTCATAACGAACCTCGCGTTCATTCAGGCCGATCATGTGGCCTTCGTCGAACACGAGGAGTCCCACGTCATCGAGCAGGGACGGATCATTGCGCAGAGCGAAGTCGAGTTTTTCAGGAGTGGCGACGACGATATGCCGTTCCCGGATTGCGTCCTCGTCGAAACCACTGACGCCAATGCTGCCGTAAAGCGCAGAGATTGTCTTACCGAGCGGACCGAAGGTTCTGAGTAGGGTCGACTCCGTTTGCGCGGAAAGCGCGCGCAACGGGGT
This sequence comes from uncultured Erythrobacter sp., assembly GCA_913061345.1. The sequence continues at coordinate 11,939 of CAJXTZ010000016.1, read as the reverse complement.
TATGAAAAACACCCGCTTCCCACCGGCAAGGCAACGAAGGATACATAATTCGGCTATCCGGGTTTTGCCGGCGCTGGTGGGCAATGACACGACAAGGTCGTCTCCTTGGTCGACTGCGCGGGTTGCGGCCTCAACCTGAGAGGGCCAGAGGTCGATCTCGGCTTTGGGTCGCCGCTGAAGCAAGGCGATGAATAGTTCGCGGAGTTGCGGCCATTCCGCCGCTTCGCCGCCTACTGGCTCTAAAGGCACCTGCTGGTGGAATGTGTTCGACCAAAGATCGGACAAAAGATGTATCGCGATCCGATGGGCCCACCATTGCGGTAGCAGGTTGAGTTCGCTGCAGATGGAAAGATTGACGCGCAGTCTTTCGAGTGCCTGATCCAGCAGCGGCCGCTCACCGCGTTCCAACGCAAGGAGAAAAAGGGACATGGCAGCCAAGAAGGCATCGATTAGAGCTGTATCGAGCCCCTCGAAAAGGAAGTCATGGCCACCGTCAATTGGATCGGTCGCGTCCCCTATGAGATCTAGTTTGGCTTGGATGGCAGCGGCGATGCGTGCGTCACTACCTTCTCCTGAGGATCGGTAATCAAGGACGCTGGTGCGAAGGGCAGTAAAATTCCGCCGCATCAATTGAGCAAGCACGCGCTCGACCGGCGAAAAATTCTCGTCTGTCTCCACGATCGCGAGCAGCGAGTAAGCGCGGGCAGAGAGATGTGCGAGGTGGTAGCTTGCCGCCGCCATGACGAAGTGGAAGTCACGATCGGCCTCCTCTCGATTGCCTTTTGCTATAACGGCTTCAAGGGCGGTGGCGGCCTGTTCGAAGGCAACGCGCGCGGCCGCCTCATCGCCGCCCAGCTCGCGCAATCGGAGGCCAAGCCCCAATAGCGCATAGCCGTGCGAATGAAGATCGTAGCTCAATTGGGGGGCAAAGTCGGGCGCTTCAGGCGGCAGGATACCGTCGCGCCAGATCATCGCGCGGGCTTGTCCACGGGCTATGAGGCGCCCGCGGAAGCCGGCAGTGGCCGCCTCGGCAATGTCCGCCGCTATGGCTTCAGGGGTTGTTGGCATCGGCAATCACCTGATCATATATGGCGCCGATGAAAGCGGCATGGCCTTCCACACGCAGGCCAACCCCCCACTGGTTGAATTGGCCGGGATAGGCTTGAAGCGACTCGGCAAGCATTGCGTCGGGCGCGTTGCCAGAGAATGTGAAAAGCAGATGCCGAACGTTCTGCGGCGGGATTCCATGCTTGAGCAGCGCATCGTCGATCGCATCCGCAAGCGGAAGATTGTTCAGTTCGAGCAAGCGGGCCGAAATGAAGGCGAGGGCATGGGCAGATGGCAGGCCACCGTCCTTATCTAGATTGGCGCGGGCTTCGACGAGAACCTGCGCGGTCAGCGCCACCCGGCTTTTCGCTTCGGTCTTGAGAAAGCGCAGGCGCTGAGACTGAGGGTCTTGGAGGATGCCAATAACATCCTCGCCGCGCATCGCCATGTTGCGATGATCTTTCCAACGGAGGCGCTTGATCGGCGCACTATAGCCACCGCTGTGCGCATCGATCCATTCTGTCGCATATATTTCTCCCAGATCACCAGAACGGATAGCCTTCGTTGTTGGTAGTTTGCCTTGGATGAGTGCGGCCGCGGCTGGCTTGCCGAGACGTGCGAGCGCCCGCGCCACATGTTCTTCCGACGCATAGTGCGCTGGGACTATTGCAGCCGTTGCCTGAATGCCGGTGGGAAGGTTTGCTGCCTGGCCGGTCATTACACGGCAAAAGTGATTCCCAACTGGCACATCGTCACTAATGCACCAATCGTTGAACTGCGGCATGTGCTACTTCCGTGAAATCAAAGGGATGCGGTCGTGTACCTCTATCTGAAATAAAATCCAGTAATTGCCAGGCACGTAGGCCCTATAAGCGTCTCTATTGATCCGCCAATGCTATGTTTGATCGGCTGAACGATTGGCGCCGCCCACTTAACACAAGCTCAGTTCGCAGGCCTCGAGACAGCTTGTTCAGGCAGGCTGGACCCCCGTCCCCATAATCCTTCGAACGGCCGACCGGATAGTGCCGATATCGTAGGCATCGGCAAGCTGCGGCACGAGATCCGAGTTTGGCAGAGTCATCCTCAAGAAGGGTTGGATTTCGAACGAAATGCCTCTCTCAGCCGACAGTCCGCTATCGGCCCGAAAGCTGCCCTGGCGTTGGCTTGCAATGTATGTCAGCAAATGGGCGGCAAGCGGCCCGTCCGGTTTCGGCAAAGTTCATCGAAATCCGGTCATTCTGCTAACCAGTCCAAGTCGTTCATTTGTCTGTTGCGATTGATCACTCGAAACCGGACACATGAGCCAATCAGTCTATAGCCAGCGGCGGTCAAATTGTCGGGTCGATGCTTCGATCAAGCTCGGCGGATGGCCGTCGCCTTCGATTGCTTTCGCACAGAGCCATCTCGTTCGATCGTCGTGGTACGAACTACATCTACTCCGTCCATCCCAGCCTCGAAGGTCACGGAGTTTAACTCTGTATCGAACCCGCCGAAGCAGCTTTGCATTGCCTTAAGAAAGCCAACCTCATCTAAAGGCCGTGGCGGTGGTTTCGGGTTGTTGCGAGGACTCGGGATGGTGGCTGGAAAAAGATAAATGCAAGGTGGCGGTAGCCGATAGGGGCCGACCTCGTTTACTCGTTCTGGCGCGTCGTCAATCTTCGGGCAGGTTCTAGCGGCCGTCCCGCAAAGCCAATCCCAAACGATTAATCCGTCAACCTGCTTCTTCTCCGAGATCACATCGGCCGAGAAACGCACATGAATACCAGACCAAACATTGTGGCGTGGATCAGCTCCCTTGTTTTGGCATACACTCCACACAATGAACTCATTAGCATGTGGCGGGCGAGCTGAGATATTCGTGTTATTACCGTCTAGGCAGCCCTTGAGCTCGATAGCTGCAATCTTGTCGTCGTTGAGAGTGACGGAATAGTCGTGGCGATTGGCATTGCCCGCCTCAATCCAATTCTTGATGTAGCCTGCATCCTCCATGTGATTGAGGATGTGAGCAACGAACGCTTTCTTCTCTGCCATTGAGGCGGAAATTTGACCTCTGACGCGCTGAATAGAGCCTTCGAAGATGCCACTTTCGTAAAAGTCCTTCTCGCTTAAGCCGAACGTATTCAGCTCATGCGACCTCGTTTTGAGGGTTTCTGAAAACTCTTCGATTTGACGCTTCAGATCAGGATCTTTTCGGCACGGAATTGGGTCATTCATGCGGCGCTGACGTCCTCTTTGGCCAATGCATGAGCAATTATCGGCTCAAATAGATGTTTCGCCAAGTGTCTAACCACAGGAACTGCCACTCCATCCCCTGTCAGATGATATGCTTCATTGTAGCCGTCGGGCAGCTTGTAGCTGTCCGGGAGACCCATCAGTCGGGCCGTCTCCCTCGAAGAAATCAGGCGAGACCTTATTTTCTCGCCCTCCACGACTAAGATCAATTGACGCGACGAACCACCCGCAGGCGTTCGCAAGCATCCGGCGATATTGTCGAACCGAACCTCCGCGCGTTGAACCTTAATTCCGTGGTGGAAGCGGGTGCGCTTGTAGACGCCGCCAACCATGCGCACACCGGCCAGCTTTGCCGTCTCAACCTTGGCCAGGTTCACATCGCTCATCATTGATAAAAGATCGCGCGTTTCGCGGGCCGTGTGCCATTTGACGCTCTTGGGATTCTCCTGGATCAAATCCCGGAAATCTTGCTTTCGCTCCGGCGGATTCGGCATGCTCCACCAAAGCCAGCTTTCCTTAAGAACCTGAGGCAATAAATCATACGCGCGCTTGATAGCGGGAGTATGCCATGGGCTTTGAGGCTCGCGCTTCGTGTTGGTCGCAGCCAAATCGTGGCGTACGCCGATGACGAACAGACGCGGACGGGATTGTGGCACGAAAAGCGACGCATCGACCACAACGGCACCGAACCGATATCCCAGACCGTGTAACGCATCGCAGATGGCCACGAAGTCTTTGCCTTTGTGAGACGTCAGCGTACCGACGACATTTTCGAGCGCTATGATTTTTGGAGCGCGTCCATCGCGGGCAAGCTCATCGATGATTGCGATGAACGGCCAAAATGTTCCGGACCGGTCGCCTTTAAGACCTGCTCCTCCGCCCGCTAGTGACAGATCTTGGCATGGAAACGAGCCCCACACCATGTCTGGCTCTTCCGGCAATGTCAGCGGATCGACGTTCCGAATATCATCGACGACAATATCGCCCCCGCCCCAGTTGCGGGCATATGTCGCTCCCTTCTTCTTATCGAAGTCATTTGCGAACAAGCACGTCCAATTGGCACCAAGCCCAGCGCGCGCCATGCCGCCGCCCGCGAAGAACTCATAGAAGCTGAAATTAGATGATTGCTTTGCCATGTCACTATGGACGCTACATAGAGAACAAGGGCAGAACAAGGGGGGATCGCAATCAGCGCTATCCTGTGCCCATCAAATTGGAAAACCTAAGGGCATTTTATGCGACCAAGTTTCAGAAACCGAGTGCAGTTCCTTAAGCAGAACATTTTTGAAGCGGATGATCCTGCGCTCGCCGAACCGCCACCGATCCAAAACATAATCTATCGGACAGACGATCAGGAGAAAAAGTGGATTGAGAAGTCCACTGAGATGATAGGCGATTTCAGATCAGTCTTTCGAAGCGTCTATATGCGCTGGGCGATTACCATAAATTCGCTCTTCGTCGCACGCGACCGCTATCAATCACATCAAAACCTCGGTCTTCGCGTTGATACGGTGAGAGCGAGCGCGGATGGTCCTGAACGCGTCGAACTGGCACTTTGGCATGGCCAAGAAGCGTCAAGGAACTACGAAGCCTGCATACCTCTCATGGGCGGCTATGGCGTTCAGGATATGTATGGTGCGCTGGAAGAGGTAGTATTTGAATTGTACGAAATCTATCTCGATGCCCATCCTCAGGAGTTGATGAAGGGGGATGATTTCAAGCCCCTTCGCAAACTCTATCGCGACCAAGAAACGAGTCCCGAGGCAGCGACAAAGTATCAGGAGGCATGGAGCGAGCGGCTAGAGAGCTGGCGCAGGAAACGTGCTTACGACGGTCTTCACAAAGTGTTCGCTGCATACTTCAAGAAAGCCGGTTTGGAGCGGCCCAGTTGGTACACCCAGAGTGACATCGGATCGTGGGCGAAAGCTATAGAAACCGTCGGTCTTATTCGCCATCACGTCACCCATGGAGAAGATCTTGTCTCTGATGAATTAGGCCGGCTATGTGCAGAACAGCCTCAGCTAGGGCTTGATTTGAAGGCCGGTGAGCAGCTGGTCATCTATACCGAACACCTAATGCTCGTAGAGGCGTTCTTCGATCAACTCCTTACAGCGATAGATATCAGCCTACTGGAAAAAGGTCATGGCAAACCATTGCCTAGGCCGGAGCCTTAGGGTGGATCGAGAAATGTCGCGCCATCCGCGTTTGCGCGTACCTGCTTCAAGCGATGACTTGATCTCATCTCTACGAAGATCGCTAACCATGTGCGAACTTCAAAGGGCCTTTGAACTGTCTGGCGCTCAGCCAATGTCATAGCGAAGGCTATTCACCTCTATTTTCAACCAGTTGCGCCCTTTGGTGGCTTCGTAGCTGCTTCTTTTCGCCGAGCTTCTGCCACCTTGTTTGCCTTTGACTTCTTTGCTCGGAAAGCTGCCAGCTCGTCTAATTCTGCCTGCATCTGCGTCTTGGTTGGCATCTCGATCTGCTTTGCTGCGGCCTGGTCGTGCCCAGAATGCTCAGAAGCGCGCGACATAGCGCGATGAATGACCAGATAGTCTTCGTCACTTACGTCGACACCGCTGAGACGCAATGTTCCGACATTTGAGCCGAACCGCCTGACAACATCGTTTAGCACGATTTCTTCCACGGCTCTTTCCCAGGTTTCTCGCAGCGCGGCGTAAAACCGCGTGCAAGCTCGTCGATATTCATCACTTATAGGCGATACCTCTTCTGGCACTTGGTCGAGCAGCGCTTTCAATGATTGTTCGCGCTCTTTGACCTTTCGAGCCACCCAAGGCGCGCTGTCGACCGTAACCACCCCGAACTCACCGGTCCCGCCTTGTTCGATTAAGCAAGGGAGGGCTGGCACCGCCACTGTTCGATCCGTACAGGCGAGCATCAATTCGTTGTAGAAAACCAGGTTGTGGGTGAAGATAATGATCTGCCGGCCTTTGGCCGCTTCATCGACCAGACGCCGAGCGACCTTGCGAATTCGCATATGGTCCAAACTGGTCACAGGATCATCTAGGATGATGCCTGATCTTCGTTCAGCGACATGAGTTTCTGCCATAAAGCAGGCGAGGCTGAGGGCGCGTTGTTCGCCTTCGCTTAAGATACGCGCTTTCTTTGCCGCTTGGTCCGTTGCCAAGCCAACCTCAAAGACGCTAGTGCCATGGTCTGTGGCATCCGTGAAACGGAGCGGCACGTGTTCCATTCCAAAATTCGCGATCTCTTCCTTTATTCGCGCCTCTAGTGCCGGCGACGTCAATTCTTTCCTCAATGCACTCATCAGTCGCGACAAGGAACGAGTACCAAGCGCGTCCTCGCATTTCTTCCAGAGATGAATGCTCGCTAACTGATTTCGACGAACAAGGGCCTCTTCGATCTGATTGCTAAGCTGTTGCCTGTTTTCCAGCTCGGAAACTCTTGCCGACGCGACCGCAGTCCGGTCATCAGAGTTGCGGAGTTGGTTGGCGTACTCGCGAAGCTGCGCAATCCATGCCTTCATACGTACCACCGGGTTGATTGGCAGCGCAGGCAAGTCTCCAATCGTAGCCGTCTCGAATTGCCCAAGACGTTCATCACGGCGTGCTCGCAGAGCCTCGTTATAGGCAATCGCCTCTGAAACGAGAGCCTTTGCATTTGTGTCTTGCGCCGCAGCCTCCGCTAGCAGTGCTCCGATTTCATCGGAACTCTTGAATGATAATCGACGAAGAGATTGAAGACGCTGCGCAACAGCGTTCTCTGCTGTTCGCGCCTGATCCATCGCGGCACCTCTGATGTAACTGTCGAATGAAGACATCCGCACAGCTGCCTCTTCATCAAGATCCTGCTGGCAAAGAGGACAAGGGTCTCCCGGTAGGAAAGGCTCTTCAACAGATCGAACGTATCCATCCGGCGGGGACCGCCTTGTCTGGGTAGGTATTGAGCGCTCTTTAGCGTGCTCTTGTGAGCGCGCTTATGGAGTGGTCGATGGGTCAGGTGACGGTGTTTTCGGGGCCAGAGCGGCGCCGACGTTGGAGCGAGGAAGAGCGGCTGCGGATACTTTCCGATGCTTTCGCGCCGGGCGCCTGCGTTGCCGAGGTGTGCCGACGTCACGATATTTCTTCGGCGCTGATCTACACCTGGCGGCGCAAGCTGCGCGAGGCAGGCGAACGGGCAAGCAGCTTATCCGAGGCGTTGCCGGCGCCGGTGTTTGCCGAAGCGGTGGTGGATGAGGACGCAGCGGCGACCAGCACGGTCGAGCACCCCGTGATGATCATTGATCTGCCGCGCGGCAAGCGGCTGAGCATTTATCCTGCGGCATCACCGGCGCTGGTTGCTGCCGCATTGAAGGCTCTGCGATGATCCCTCCGAGCGCGCGGGTGTGGATCGCGCTGGACCACACGGACATGCGGAAGGGCATGCAGGGCCTGGCCCTGCTGGTGCAGCAGGGTCTCAAGCGTAATCCTCATAGCGGCGATCTGTTCGTGTTTCGCGGCCGCGCGGGATCGCTGATCAAGATCATCTGGCACGACGGGATCGGCATGTCGCTCTATGCCAAGCGGCTCGAGAAGGGCCGGTTTGTATGGCCCTCGGCGAAGGACGGAACGGTATCCTTGACCCCGTCCCAGCTGGCCTGCCTGCTGGAGGGGATCGACTGGCGCAACCCGCAGTATACGTGGCGCCCGGCGAGCGCAGGATAATCGTCAGAAGGTGGCATTTTGCTCTTGCAGCAGGGCATCCCACGTGATTCACTCTGCGTCATGGAAGCCGCCATCTCGCCCCTTCCGGACGATGTCGAAGCGCTCAAGGCGCTGGTGGCGACGATGGCCCGCAGAGTCGAGGAGGCCGAGCAGCACGCCGCCACTGTCGCAGCCGAACTGGCCAACGCCCATGCCCGCGAGAGCGCCATCGAAGCGGTGATCGCCCACCTCAAGCTGCAGATCGCCAAGCTCAGGCGCGAGCAGTATGGCGCCAGCGCCGAGCGCAGCCGCCGCCTGCTGGATCAGATGGAGCTGCAGCTCGAAGATCTCGAGGCTGATGCCGCTGAGGACGATCTGATCGCCGAGGAAGCGGCAGCCAGGACCACCACCGTCACCGCCCTCGAGCGCAAGCGCCCGGCAAGGAAGCCGTTTCCCGATCATCTGCCGCGCGAGCGCGTCGTGGTGCCCGCCCCATGTTCCTGCCCGGCCTGCGGCGGGGATCGGCTCTCCAAGCTCGGCGAAGACGTCACCGAGACGCTCGAGGTGATCCCGCGCTCGTGGAAGGTGATCCAGACGGTGCGCGAGAAGTTCTCGTGCCGGGACTGCGAGAAGATCGCGCAGGCCCCTGCGCCGTTCCATGTCGTCCCGCGCGGATGGGCCGGACCAAGCTTCCTGGCGATGCTATTGTTCGAGAAGTATGGGCAGCACCAACCGCTCAACCGGCAGGCCGAGCGCTTTGCCCGCGAAGGCGTGCCGCTCAGCGTCTCGACCCTCGCCGATCAGGTCGGCGCGGCTGCCCATGCGCTGATGCCGCTCTACAAGCTGATTGAAGCGCACGTCCTTGCTTCGGACCGCATCCATGGTGACGATACCACCGTGCCGGTCATGGCCAGGGGCAAGACCGATACGGCTCGATTATGGGTTTACGTTCGCGATGATCGCCCGTTCGCCGGATCTGATCCACCAGCTGCCCTGTTCCATTACTCGCGCGATCGGCGCGGCGAGCACCCGCAGACCCATCTCGCGGCATGGTCCGGTATCCTGCAGGCCGATGCCTATGGCGGCTACAACGAGCTCTATCGCGAAGGCCGTGATCCCGGTCCCGTGCTGGAAGCTGGATGCTTTGCCCATGCGCGCCGCAAGTTCTTCGAGCTGGCCGATGTCGTAAGCTCAGCCCGCAAGAAGAGCCGTGGCCAGCGCAGCAGCATGACCTATCCGATCGCGCTGGAAGCCGTGCAGCGCCTCGACGCCCTGTTCGATATCGAGCGGGGCATCAATGGCACGGCTCCGGCCGAGCGGATTGCCGTTCGCCAGGAACTCAGCGCACCGCTGATGTCCGAGCTCCACACCTGGCTCACCGCGCAGGTGGCCAAGCTGTCGCGCGGCCATGATCTGACCAAGGCCTGCCTCTACATGCTGAAGCGCTGGGACGCGTTCACCCGCTTCCTTGACGACGGCAGGATCTGCCTCACCAACAATGCTGCCGAACGCGCGTTGCGCTGCATCCCGCTCGGCCGCAAGGCATGGCTGTTCTGCGGGTCCGACCGCGGCGGGCAACGCGCCGCCATCATCTACACGCTGATCCAGACCGCCAAGCTCAATGACGTCGATCCGCAGGCCTGGCTCGCCGATGTCCTCGCCCGCATTGCCGATCACCCCGCCACCAGGCTCGACGAGCTTCTGCCATGGAACTAGGCGCCGCTCCCCGACGCAATCGCCGCGTAACTCCGGCTACGCCTCGGCCGGCGTCACACCGCGGCCTTCACCGGATGGATACGATCCGCGCGGGCGGTAGCCAAGCTTCTCGGCATAACCCATCATCACCGAAAGGATCGGCAAGGTGCGATTAAAGGCCCCCGTCCGCTCGGCAAATCCGTCGCGCCAGAACAAGACGTCCGACTTCACAAGCTCGTCTACACGGCAATCCCCAAACGCAGGCAGGATTTCCCGATCAAGCCCGGTCCGATTGCGATGGCGCGTGCTTGGTTTCCAGTGTCGTGCATAATCGGTCCAGAAGCGCTCAGCATAGTCGCGCACCAGTGGTGATCGCTTGGCACTAACTTTGCTGGTCTTGCGGGTAGGCAGCCCGTCAAGCGCAACCTCGGCCAGCTTATCGCGTGCCATACGCCGCGCCTCGATTGCTGTGACCTGTCTGGAAGTGCCAAGCGAGGCTCGACGCTGCTTTCCTCGCTGACGAAACATCACGAACCAGGTCCGCCGTCCCGAAGGATGCACGCGCAGCCCGAAACCGGGCAGTTCGCTATCCCAATACTCAATCACCCGTTTGCCGGGCTTACGGCGAGCGATATTACCATTGAGCCTTAAATGCTGGACGCCTCGATCATCCCCTTCCTCGCGCTGATTCAGCGCTGCGGAAAGCGCATGATTCGAACTTGATTTTTGCGGTAACACATGGCCATTCGTATCCATTGATCTGCTCCTCTTTTTCGAGGAACAAATTCGAGCAAGTTATTGGTAAACAATATCTTTCTGCATCGGAGATGCGTTCGGTGTGCTTAAAGTCCGCTCCTTCAACCTACTCGCTGAGAGCACACCGACCGTAAGCCAGTCGCTCTCGGTATATAAGTGGTGGCAGAAAATGGGCTAAAGCTGACGTTAGCAACTCTACGCTTTTAACCCCCGATACAGAAAGCTTCTACAAAACCCCGATCCCGCACCTGGTCGAACAGGCGCAGAGACGGGTTCACTTTGGGCATCCAAACACGCCCGGCTTCGACGGCCAGTGAGACGGGAACCGCTGGAAAAACGTTCACGACTGATTCGACGCCATGGGCATCTTGAATACGCGCATAGGCGCGGCGCATCGTTTTTGCGAAATTGGCGACGTCGGCGGGTTGGCGAACAATATCGTTGTGCGGCGCCGGCACTGTCACGGTCCAGACTTCGGCGCTCGTAGCGTTTAGCGCCGAAAGGATGCGCTTATCATCGATATTTGCGCTGACGGCGAGCTTGAGGGCGACGGGGCCACCGCGATTGGCTTGCGGTTCAGTGAGTTTGAACTCCAAAGGCTCCGCGTCGCGTGCCCATGCCCATCCCTTAGGGTTGCGATGGAACTGATGGACCGTGACATCCACGATTTCATTCAGCAGGCGGCCAAGCTCGAATAATAGGGGCTGTGGCGCGAGAGCAAACACGCTCAGGTGTTTTACATCCTCGGCCTCCACACGTTCGGTAACGCGCTGTGCGAACAATCGCTCCAGATTAGCCCGTTCCGTTTCATAGAAGGCGACCTCGTTGTCCTGGGCCGCATGGTTCTTCATCTGCAGATCGATCGTAGTGTGCTCGGCAGGATGCCGGTCCGGCGGCATTGCCGCGAAGATGGCGCTTGTATTCACGAGCACCGGGTGCTTGCCGATCGAGGCGCCGAAGCGAAGGACATGCGACGCGCGATCGGCGCCGATGCCGGTATTGAGCTCGATGCGCTCTTCGTGCTCCTTCTTCATCTGGAGGAGGACGTCTTCCGGATGATCATCCACCTCCTCGACATCGATTAGCTTATGGTGTCGGTGGCAAAGGATCATCAGGTTGCCGATATCTCTGGCAAGCTTTGGCGAGCGGACAGGATCGTAGCGCGGGGCCTTGCTCTTTAGCTTGTCGCCTACATCCGCGACAATATGAGCGATAAAGCCATAGGTCCCGGTCCGCCTCCCCGCTATGAGGTCGCCGACGAGCAAGTCATTACAGCCGCGGTATTGGCAGCGCCCGCCAGCTCTTGCCCACAGCGCGTTCTGAGTTTTATACGGGATCGTTGTCTTGGCCATCGGGCAGACCTCCGGGGGTTATTTCGTCGCGCGTGTCGTCGACGATATCGACTTTCTCGTGCGGCAAATCTGGTTGGAACAGCGTCGCGCTCAGGGCAACACAGTCGTCTATCGCGCGGCAGATAAGCAGAACTGCGAAGGGAATGTGCGGATCTTCGTCCAGCAATTCACGCATGGACAAAATGTCCTTCCC
>CAJXTZ010000015.1 GCA_913061345.1 uncultured Erythrobacter sp. | reverse complement strand
TTTCCAAACGGAGCGAAGCCGCCGATCTGGTCGTTGAAGCCGCCCGCCTTGAACCCGTGCGAAGCCGTACCGTAGAAGTAAAGATCGGGCGTTGCCTGGTAGCCAAGGCTTACGCGCCAGGTCAGTTCTTCGGCGGAATCTTCAAGACTGATGACGCCGGCTGGATATTCGTAGACACTGGCGTCGAGAGCCTCATCAATGCTGATCGATGGGTCGAACCCGCCTTCCAGTGCAGGAATGAAGGTTTGCTGACGGCCAAACCAGGTCTTGTTTTCCCAGGTGTAGCGAAGGCCGCCCGTCAGGCTGAGAGCCGGCGTAATTTCGAAAGTCCCCTCCCCGAACAATGCGTAGGATTCCGCTTCCTGCGCATTGCACAGGATATAGGGGGTATCGTTCCAGTTCCCGAATGGCAGTGGACCGCTGCTGAGATCGAGAAAGCCGAGCAATTGTGAAACGCAGAAGTCGGTATCATCTGTCTGGTAGAAGCCACCGGCGATGAAATCGAACGGACCGCCCAAATCGCTGGAGAAGCGTAGTTCCTGCTGAAAGGTTTCGCGATCATCGTCGCGCGTTGCGTCGAAGAGGGACAGGACCTCACCATTGTCGTCGATCGGGGCATGGCCTGGATAACTGTTGGGGAGGCGCGAGCGCTGACTGCGCCAGCCTGTTACCGAGGTGATGGTACCGACATCGAAATCGAAATCGATATTGGCATAGAGTCCGTCGACATCGATGCGCTGACCACGGCCTGCAAATAGCAGCGGATCGTCACGCAAGGTTATCGCCGCGTTATCCAGCGGATCGTCGCTTTCCGGGTTGAAATAGCCAGTATTGAAGAGATCCGTCAGGAACGGCGCATTGCCTTCATAGCGATAGTTTTCATTCACCGAGGGAACGGAGTCCGAACGATCTCGAATGAACTCGTACTGGAAAAGCGCGGAAATGTTTGCTGTCGGCTCCACCAGCAATTTGGCACGCGCCGAATAGACTTCGGTCCCGCCGATGCTCTCACCGTTCAGGCAACCTTCGGCACCTGCAAACTGATTGGGCACGAAGCTGACCACCGGCCCATAGCATGCACCATTCTTGTAATAGCCGTCGCTTGTCTCGATACCACCGACAAGGCGCAAAGCCACCGCGTCATCCACCACCGGGATATTGATAGCCGCCTTGGCACTTGCCGTGCCGAAGCTGCCGACCTGCACGCGGCCATCAACGCCCCAACTGCCGATTTCCGGCCGGATTGTCCGAACGGTTACCGCGCCACCCGTCGTGTTCTTGCCGAACAGGGTGCCCTGCGGTCCGCGCAGAACCTCGATCTGTTCCACATCGAAAGTATCGAGCAGCTGAGTTTGCACGCTGGGAACGACAAAGTCATCGACCAGCACCGCAACGGGCGGTTCGAAATAGACGATGATGGTGTTCTGGCCTACGCCGCGCATGGCGAAGCTGGCTGCGTTGAATCCGGGAATCGTCTCGGCCGAGAAGTTGGGCACGAATGTCGCCAGGCCGCCGATATTGTCGACGTTGGCATTTTCGATCAGCGAGCGATCGATTGCAGAGACCGCGATAGGCGTGGTTTGCAGATCGGTGTTCCGACGGGTCGCCGTCACGATGATGCGGCCTACGCCCTCGTCCTGGGTCTGGGTGGCAACACCTTCCGAATCAGTGGCTTCGGTCACCTGATCCTGCGCAAACGTTTCTCCCGGCGACATGGCGGCGGCCATCGCCACCACGGCGGCTCCACTATATAGCATGCATCTCTTCATTATCGCTCTCCCTGCAACTTATGCAGCACTTCCATTGGCCGCTATTCGGTTGACTTCGCCCTCCTGCCATAGCAGAATATAACAATCAATCATGATTGTTTTTTATCTGCATTTTTTCCGAACGCAGAGAGAAAAAACGCAAACGGGAGCAGGAGCATGAACTTCGATTTTCGGAACTGGGACATTCACGTGGGAGACCCCCACCCCTTCAACGCGGAGCGGCCGCGCCCGGACAATGGCACAAAACGCCCTGATCCAGCGCGCTATTATGACCGCGATGTATGGCAGCAGGAATGGGAGAAAGTTTTCACAAAAACCTGGCTGCTTGCTGGCGTCGAAAGCGACATTCCAGAAGAAGGCGACTGGCTCAGGTTCGAAATCGGAACCGAATCCTTTGTCGTCGTGCGGCAGCCCGATGGTGATATAAAGGCCTTCTATAACGTATGCCCTCACAGGGGCAGCCAGATCGCCCTTGCCGATTTCGGGTCGGCGAATAGCTTTGTGTGTCCGTTCCACTCGTGGTCCTTCGGGCTAGATGGCAAGAACGAGAGCATCACCGACAAGGAGACCTTCAATCCCGATGTCCTGTGTCACGGTACCGATCTTACCGAAGTGCGCTGCGAGGAAAGTGCGGGTCTGATCTTCATCTCGATGAATGACGATATCGTGCCCCTGTCGGAATACCTGGGCGAGGTGGCAGAACATCTTGCGCTCTACGATATCGACCAGATGGTGGTGGTACAGCACAAGAAGTCGGACTGGGCGGCAAACTGGAAAGGCGGCGTGGATGCCTTCTACGAGATCTACCATCTTCATTCCGTGCACCCCCAAACCCAAGCGGTGATGGACGATCGCACCCAGATCGACCTCTTTCCCAATGGCATGAGCCGCCAGTTCGTGCCCTTCGCCCAGCCCAGCCCGCGTTTCCCGGATCAGGAATCCGTGAACGAGGGCATCCGCATAATGCTGGCCGACGCCGGTATCGATCCGGATTCGTTCGAAGGCACCGCCCAGGATAGCCGCGCGGCAATTCAGCAGGCCAAGCGCCAACGTTCGGAAAAGTACGGGCTTGGCTATGACAAGTTCAGCGATACGCAGCTAACCGATTCCACGATCTACGGCCTGTTCCCTAACATCCAGATCGGCTGCCACCCCGAGGCAGTGTTCATTCACCGATTCTTGCCGCACCCCGATGATCCCGGCCAGTTCACCTATGAAACGATCATCCTGTTTAAGCCCGAGGACATCCCAGGCTATGGCCCGCCTGCATGGATGGGGCTGGCCGAAGATGCCGATACTTCCGGGCTTGATCGACCGGAAATCGTCCACACTGGCGTCGGCGTACCGCCGGAACTGGGCGAAGTGCTCGACCAGGATAGCGAGCTGCTGCCGATCGTTCAGAAGGGCGCGCGCTCGCGCGGATTTGCTGGCCCGCTGTGGAGCGAACAGGAAGCGCGCCTGCGCCACTTTCATACTGAACTCGACCGTTATCTTGACGGCGAAAAATAGGAGACGAGGATGCCCACCACCTTTCTTTCAAGGTTTAAGGTAAAGCCCGACAAGGACGAGGAGTTTCTCGACCTTATCGCCGATATGGAGGCAAATGCAGAGCGTGAACCCGATACGCTCGCCTACAAGTTCTATCGCCTGGACGAGCCGCACGCTTTTGCCGTCTTCGAAAGTTTCACCAATGAAGACGCCGATCTTGCCCACCAGCAAAACCCGGAGAATGCGCCGGTCATCGAAAAGATGGTCGAGTGCATCGATGGCACCTACAAGCGGGAGTATCTTCTCGATGTCAAAAGCTGAACCGGGCGCTGCGCCCGGCAAGTCGTTTATCGCAACCTTGCGGACGAAGCCGGAGAAACGGGATGACTTCATCGCGCTGCAAACAGAGCTCAGATCACTTGTGAAGGAACACGAACCCGACGCTTACGTGTATGAAGTGTTGCAGGCGGAGGAGGATGAAGACCTCTTCTACTGCGTCGCAACCTTCCGGGACGAGGCCGCGTTCGATCATCACATGCAGATCGATTTCCACGACCGCCTTGTTCCACCGATACTCGATTGTCTGGCAGAGGAAATGCAGCTTGCATTCTTCCGGGCGCATAAAAGATGAGCCAGCCAACAATCGAAGATCGTATCAGGCGTATTGAAGATCGGCAGGAAATCACTGACCTGCAAGCCAGATATGTTCTGGCGATTGATCTGCACGACCTTGAATCGATAGCACCCCTTTTCGCACGGGAAGGCAGGTTCCGTTCGGCAGATGGTGTGATGGATGCAGTGGGCCGCGATGCAATCTGCAACCAATTTCGTGATCGTTTCAAATCGTTAGGTTTCGGATTGCACGTGACGCATGATAACCTTGTCGTACTCGATCCCAACGACCGGGACAGGGCCAGAGGCACGGTTTCATCTCATGCCGAAGTTGTGCGAGATGGACGTCCAATGATTGTCGCGATGCGCTATGCCGACAGTTACTGCCGCGAGGATGGCGTTTGGCGGTTCGCTGACCGGGTGCTGCGCTTTTTCTACTATCTGCCCATCGATGAATATTTAACTGCCATCGATACCCGCCAGCGCATGCGTGCGTATGGAGACGAACGCGATGCAGATCTTCCGGAATCTGCGGCGACCTTCACAGTACCAGTCACGCGGGATACGATCTAGCTGCCTGCTCCTGCACGTAAATCGGACCTGTCAGGATTGTCACCGTATAATTCGAGATGCGCGAAACTGAACCGGGAAAGGGCTACTCTTGCGAAGTGGCCCTTTCCTGGTTCAGAGTTGTTCCGGGTTTTCCAGCAGTTGTGCCAAGGCTTCAAGGAAGCGCGCGCCATCAACTCCATCGATTGCGCGGTGGTCGCAGCTTAGCGACAGGTGTAGCACAGACACGATCCGGATCGCGCCGTCGTCGTCGACGGGCTCGGGGCTCGCCTTGCCCACGGCGAGTATCGCACCTTGAGGCGGGTTAATGATCGCATCGAAGCTTTCGACACCGAACCCGCCCAGGTTGGAGATCGAGAAGCTGCCGCCCTGGAACTCATGCGGTTGCAACTTCCCGGCTCGCGCCTTCTGGGTCAGCCCTTTTGTCGCGGCGGCAATTTTGGCGACGCTCTGGTCGTCCGCATTGGTAACGATGGGAGTGATAAGCCCACGATCGGTTGCCACCGCAACCGCGATGTCGGCATTTTCGAACTGATGGATCTCGTTTTCGTAGACCTGGACGTTCACCGCCGGAACCTCGCGGAGCGCAAGCGCGCAGGCGCGGATCATGTAATCGTTGATGGTGCCCGGTTTCCCATCCCGTTCGCGCAAAGCGATCAGTTTATCGGCACGCACCTTGCGACGCAGGTAGATATGGGGAACCGCCTGCTTCGCCTCTGTAAGCCTTCGGGCGATCGTGCGCCGCATGGAGCTCATGGGCACGACTTGCTTTGCGCCTGTTGTACCAGCGGATGCAGGCTGCGCGGCCGATTGTGTCGCTTCGCCATAGGCAGGCGCGGGCGTTTCAATTTTTTGAAGAACGTCGGCCTTGCAAATGCGGCCTCTGGCCCCACTGCCTTCAACGGCCGAGAGATCTATACCATTCTGCACGGCGATCCTTCGCGCGAGCGGTGAAGCGAAGGCATTTTCCTGCCCTTCGACTTCGATCGGCCCCTTCAGTTCCGGGGTGCGCTTCCCCGCAATCGCCTTGTCCACGTCCTGCCGGGTGATACGGCCGTTGCGGCCACTGGGCTGGATATCCTGCGCCGAAAGTCCGGCAGCCTCCGCCGCGCGCTTGGCAGCGGGCGAAATTGCGACGTCATCGGGTATCACGCTATTGCGCGTGCTCGTCGTCGCCGCTTCGCCTGTTGGCGCTGGTGGGGATGACTGTGGCGCATCCTTGCCGGATGCGTCTGCCTCGTCTTCGTCCTCGGCATCATCGTTGCGTTGTCCCGAAGGCTTGTAAGAAGCGATGAACGCCTCGACTTCTCCAGCATCCGCATCAGCTGGTCCCATCACTCCCAGCAAGGCTCCTACAGGGAGGGTATCCTGTTCCGAGGCGATCAGCTTAACCAGGCAGCCGTCTGCCTCCGCTTCCACCTCATTGGTGATCTTGTCAGTCTCGATCAGGGCAATGACATCGCCTTTGGCGAAAGGCTTGCGCTCTTCCACCTGCCAGCCGGCCAGGGTTCCCTCGGTCATCTCGATGCCCCATTTGGGCATGGTGAATGGCTTGAGAGCAGTCATGTACTCACCCCCAGTCCAGCGTTTGTCGTACAGCATCCACGATCGTCGGGGGGCCGGGAACATAGGCGCGCTCTAGTTCCGGAGCGAAGGGGATCGGTGTGTGCGGTGCAGTCACGCACTGTGGCGGCGCGTCGAGGCTGGTGAACGCCTTTTGCGCAACCAGCGCGGCAATATCGGTGGCGACGCTGCATCGCGGCGGACTTTCGTCGACCACCACGAGGCGCCCCGTCTGCTCGACGCTGTCGAGTATGGCCTCTTCGTCGAGCGGACTTGTGGTTCGCGGATCGATGATGTCGCAGCCGATCCCGTCAGCCGCCAGCTTGTCTGCAGCTTTCTCGGCAAAACTCACCATACGGCCCAGTGCAACGATGGTAACATCGCCGCCTTCGCGCGCCATGCGGGCATGGCCGAACGGCACCCGGTGCACGCCATCGGGAACTTCGCCCTTGCGACCGTAAAGCGCCTTGTGTTCGAAGAACATCACAGGATCGTCGCCATGCAACGCCTCGTTCATGAGACCCTTCGCGTCGGCGGGCGTAGTCGGCAACGCGACCTTAAGGCCAGGAATGGCCGTGAGAAGATTGTAGAACGCCTGGCTGTGCTGTGCCGCTGCATTCATCCCCGCGCCGTAGACTAGCCGGATCACTACGGGGCAGCGTGCATTGCCGCCGAACATGTAGCGGAACTTCGCAATCTGGTTGATCAGCTGGTCGCCGCACACCCCGATGAAGTCCGCAAACATCAGTTCCGCAATCGGTCGCATGCCCGACAACGCAGCACCGGCGGCCGCGCCGACGATGGCGCTTTCCGAAATGGGCGTGTCTATCACGCGCTCAGGACCGAACTTGCCGACAAGTCCGGTGCTTGTGCCCCAGATACCGCCAATCGCTTCCTGCCCGCCGGCCGTGCCCGCGCCGCCGGCCACATCCTCACCCAGAAGGATTACGCTGGGATCGCGTTCCATCGCATCGTATATCGTCTGATTGATCGCATCGCGAACGTTCATAACGGTCATCGGAATCAAACCTTTCAGTACGTCGCGTAGACGTCTTCATCTATCTGCGAAGGATCGCAGCGGGCTGCGGCGCGCGCTTCTTCCACTGCCCGTTCGATGAGTTCAGCCACCTCCTTGTCGATGGCATCGAGCTCGGCTTCTTCCAGAAGTTCGCGGATGGATTGCGCATTGCGGAAAATTTTTAACGCATCGCGCTCCTCTCGGATACGATCGAGTTCGCCCTTGCCGCGATAGCGCTGCGGATCACCTTCGAAGTGACCGTAAAACCGTTCCGTATCGAGCTCGATCGCCGCCGGTTTGCCGGTTTCGCGTACATATTCCAGCAGTTCGGCCATTGTCTCGTAAGTGGCGTGGAAATCGCTGCCGTCGGCCCGCCAGACCTTCATGCCGAAAGCCTCTGCGCGGCTGGCTATATCGTTGCCCGTGGCAACGGCATAGCTATCACCTGTATGTTCGGAATAGTGGTTGTTCTCGAACACGAATATGGCGGGAACATCGATCACCACCGCCATGTTCATGGCTTCGAAAGTGGTACCCTGGTTGCAGGCACCGTCGCCCGAGAAGGCGATTGCCACCTTTCTCTGACCTTGTGCTTTTGCCGAGATTGCAGCGCCCACGGCCTGCGGGGCGCCAGCGCCCACGATGCCGTTCGCGCCAAGCATGCCAATCGAGGTGTCGGCGATATGCATCGAGCCGCCCCGGCCTTTGCAAATGCCCTCGCGGCTGCCGTAAATTTCCTTCATCATGCCAATCACGTCGCATCCCTTGGCGATGCAGTGGCCGTGGCCGCGATGCGTGGATACGATCTTGTCGTCGGTATCGAGATGTTCGCAAACGCCCACGGCGGCCGCCTCCTGTCCGCAGTACAGGTGGGTAAAGCCGGGAATTTCGCCTTTTGCGATTTCCTCGTGCAACCGTTCCTCGAACTGCCGGATCGTGGCCATGCGCCTGTACGCTCGAAGCAGTCCCTCCTTCGTATATTCCATTCTAGAGATCTCCTTCGCCCGGCCCGTTGTGACCATAGAGGTAATCGTTCAGTGTCTTGTGAAAGTGGCGCAGGCGAACTTCCTGATCGCCAAGCCACAGGCCATCAAAAGCCTCGCTTCGCATACCCGCCTGTACATGCGGCAGGTTGAAAGCATCCTGATCGAGCACCTGGCCGATTGTCTTGTCACCGTGCTGGAAAACCTGATGGCGCGGTCGCTCCGGCCACTTCTCATCCTCGGGCACCAGTTCGAACATCCAGATGTCGTAAAGCATCTTGTTCGGGTCGGTCGGATGCGGCCTTTGGCGGAACATCATTACGTCGTCCGCATGGACGTTCAACGATACGTTGGGGAAAATCGTATAGTGGTAATCGTCGGTAAGCTGCTCGTCGTTGAGGTCGGAATAATCCTTGCCCTGCGACTTCCCGTGCTCGCGCTTGTGCTTCTGCAGCGCTTCGCGAATACCGTCTATCGGACCTTCGTATTCAGCGGGATCCATTTCCGCCGCTTCCATCATCCCAGCGATCAGCGGCGGAATGGTGGATGGCAGGGCAACGCGCGGACTTACGGCCGCAAAGGGTATCAGGTAGCGATTGTGCTTGTCGTAGCAGTCGTACTGCACGTTCACATCGTCGAGATACCACTTCAGCTGGGGGTGGATTCCTTGCACGTGGTAGGTTTCCGAGAAGGCATCCACGCTGGCCTTCCAGTTGCAATCCCATTCAACGGTAATGTCACGCGTCCACGCCATGCGTTCCATGTGATAGGGATCGAGATGTTCCGGGATCACACCCAGATACTCGCGCAGCGGCTCGACATCGGGGTTGAGCGAGAACCACACGAAACTGCCCCACTCGTCCACCTTGATTGGCCTTACGCGACCGCATGGGGGCTTGCCCTGCGGGAAGGTATCGCGATCGGGGATATGCAGCAATTTGCCGGACTTCGAATAGGCCCAATGGTGATAGCTGCAGCGGAACACGCCATCGTCTTCCGCGACAGACCCCACACCTTCTTCCGGCACTAGACGGTTGCCACGATGAAGGCAGACATTGAAAAAGCCGCCCACCGAACCGTCCTGCTGACGCACGAGCAGGACAGATTCCTTGCCGATATTGGTGCAGATATAGTCGCCTGGTTCCGGAATATCGTCCGACCTTCCGCCAAGCAGCCAAACCTTCGTCCACAACCGATCCCATTCAAGTTGCATGAAGTCGGTCGACGTATATCGTTCCGCCGGTATCAGGCCGTAGCCAAGATCAGGCTCCGGCGCCTTTTCGATAGGCGTTCCGCCCGGCAACGGCTCTTCCGGGCGAACGATCTTCTGCTGGCGTTTCACATCCATCGAACTGTCCTGCGTGCCTGTCGATCAGAAATGGGTGCAGTCGGTGAAACCGCCGTCGACCACGAGGTGCGAACCGTTGCACCAACTGGCCGCCGGGCTGGCGAGAAAGCCGACGCAGCGCGCAATTTCTTCCGGTTTACCGAACCTGCCCTGCGGATGCTTGCGAATGAGGGAATTGTAGTATTTCTCCATCGCGCCCTTGAGCATTTCCCAATTGCCACCTTCGAATTCAATCGGTCCGGGAGAAACCACGTTGACCCGGATGCCGTCTTTGCCGTGGGCCAACCCCAGTTGCTTCCCGTAGATGATGAGCGATGCCTTCAATGCGTTGTAGGCTTGTGGACCGCCCATCGCCTCCAGCGCCGATGTGGTTCCGATCATCACGATCGAGCCCTCGCCCCGTTCCTTCATCCCCTCGATCACGGCATCGATGGCGCGCACCGGCCCCATCACGTCCACCGCGAAATTCTTTTCCCAGTATTTCAGACTGCCCACTCCGCCCGAAGCCGAAGTGACAGGGACGAGAATATCGCATCCGCCAAGTTTCTCATCAGTGTCTTCCATCCATTGACGGAATCCTTCCGCATCGGAAACATCGCAGCCAGATCCGATTACCTTCGTGCCGTACTTGCGAAGATCGGCAACCGCATCCTTTACCGAATCGTCGTTGCGCGCAGTGATCGCCACGTCGCAACCTTCGCGCGCAAAAAGTTCGGCGATCGAATAACCGATACCACGGGCACCCCCGACGACGATTGCCTTTTTGCCTTTAAGCCCAAGGTCCATAATTCACGCCTTCCTCAATTCTCTAAGTTCGGCGGAATTGGGCAATCGGCCCAATTGCGCCCCGCCTGAAACCTGAACGATCTCACCGGTCGAAAAACAATCACGTGACGCGAGCCATGCCACGGTAGATGCAACTTCCTGCGGAAGAACCGCCCGCTGCTGATATGGCACTTGGCCAAGATACAAATCGGTAAGCGCCGGATTTTCGAAGATGGCCTTCGTCATCGGCGTTTCGGAGAAACCGGGAGAGACAGCATTCACGCGAATGCCTCGTTCCCCCAGCTCTACCGCCGCAACCCGCACCAATTGCTCAAGCGCGGCCTTGGCGCAGCTGTAAGCCGTAAGGCCCACACCGGCGAGCTTTGCAGTGACGGAGGAGAACAAGACAATGCTGCCCCCATCGGGCATTGCTGGCAATGCGTGTTTCAGCAGCAGCGCATTGGCGGTGAAATGCAATTCCATCTGATCTTCGATCTGCGACCGTTCGATCCGGGAAAGGCCGCCGGCACAGGTTGTGCCCGCAGCATTTACAAGGACATCGAACGGCCCCGCATCGACGCATGCCCGTTCGACAGATTCTTCATCCGTCACGTCGCAAATCAGATGGCTGCCGCCAATTCGACTCGCCAGGTCGGCGACAAGTGCCTCCCTCCGCGCGGCAACGACGACCTCATAGCCATCATCGCCTAGCTTCTGCGCCACGGCTTCGCCCAGCCCACCGGGGCTGGAACTGCCTAAAACCAGCGCTTTTCGTTTGGTACGCGTCATATTGCCATCCTACGCATTGTGTCGGTTACCGCAAGGAAAAAGTCAGGCATGATTGTTTTTTAGGGGCGAATGGCCAGGCCGTTGTCCACCAGGTATTCACCGCCGGTAAGGAAGCGCGCATCGTCGCTACACAAAAAGACGATGAGGTTCGCGACATCCGAAGGGGCACCAATGGCTTCGGCCGGCAGAACGCCTTCGGGCACTTCTTCCTCATGCCCCGCTCGGCCCATTGCACCCTGCACCATGGGGGTCTCGATCGACGACGGGTGCAGCGTGTTGCAACGGATCTTGTAACCCTGCTCCTGGCAATGGACGACGATGGATTTGCTCATCGAACGCACGGCCCCCTTCGCTGCGGAATAAGCGAAGAAGGGGGAATATCCAAGGTGGCTGGCTGTGGAGCTCATGTTGATGATCGACCCGTTCTTCGACTTTGCAAGCAGCGGCAAGCCGAATTTGCAGCCCAGAAACACACCTTTGCACATGATATCCATGACACGATCGAACTCTTCGATGGTCGTGGCTTCTGGATCGGCGACGACGACGATGCCCGCATTGTTCACCAGAATGTCCAGTCGGCCATGATCACTCTCGATCCGTTCGTAAACGCTCGCCCAGTCCTCCTGCGAGGCGACGTCGTGCCGCAAGGCGATGGCGCGCTCGCCGATTTCGCTCGCGACCTGCCGTGCAGTCTCGAGGTTGACGTCGGTCACATATACGAATGCACCTTCGCGAGCGAGATGGATACAGTCGGCTTTGCCCAGGCCCGAACCACCCCCGGTTACCAACGCGACGCGATCCTGCAGTTTCTTCATTGTTACATTCTCCCAATATGAATCGATTGACTGTTTGCTTCACGCCTACCTAGGATATTACAAGCACAACTGAATGCTTTAATTACCGGGATAGACCATAATGCCTGCCAGCAAACCCAAGGCGTCGCCAAGTTCGACCAACGCCGAGAGCACCCGCCCCCTGATCGAACCAACCGCGCAGGCTCTGAAAAGCGCGAAAACCCGATCCCGCCTGATCGAGGCGACGATCCGCTGCCTTGTTAAGTACAGCTATGCCGATACGACAACGCCGAAGGTTGCGCAGGAAGCAGGCCTTTCGCGCGGTGCGATGCTGCACCACTTCGAGAATGGCCGACAATTGATGCAGGCGACGCTGATTGAATTGCATCACAAGCGCCTGCGCGCGTTTCGCAGGGCGGCAGGTACGCTGGATCACGATGCCCGGACCTTGCTGAGAGCCTATTGGGACCAGTTGCTGCGACCCACGTTCATTGCTTTTCAGGAGCTTGCCATCGCCTCGCGCACGGACAAGGAACTGGCCAAGACGCTCGAACCGGTACGAAAGGAATTCAACGAGCGCTGGCACGACCTGGCGATCGAACTCTTTCCGGAATGGAGCGATGATCCCACAGCGTTCAAGGTCGCTCTGGGCCTGACCCACAACACGCTGGAAGGGATGGCCCTCAATCGTCTGACCTACGGGATCGACGAAGAGACAATCAATCTGCTTCTCGACCAGCTGGAAAAGATCATCCTTGAACTGCGGCCGAAGCCGAACTGACAGGTTCTCAGCCAAGACGCGTGCCCCAACGGATTCCCCGGCGCAAAAGTTCGTAGAACACGGGGTAGTTCCACGCGCACCTCTCCGGGTGCGGATAGTATCCCGCAAGAGGTTGCAGGTCGTAATGCCCTCTGCAATGCCCAAGGGTCAGATACATTATCGCCCCCTTGCCGACCTTCCGTTCGTAGAGGACCGGAACCTCGTCCTCGTCCCACTCGGTATCGCCGAACTCGTCGCACTTGCCGCTGAAACTGGTGTGCAAAAGCGTCTCGAACTCGCCCAACCGACGGGTCAGGTACAATTCGTCGATGACGGAAAAATCGCGCAGACCCCTGGTCATCTCGTGTTCGTCGTTCGTCACCTTTACCTTGAACGTGGTGATCGGCGGGTGCCCCGCAAACTGAGTGCCCAGCAATTCCATGAATTCGGGCGCTTCATCCGGCGTTTCCACACGGCCGTCGCGGGTGAATCGCAGAATCGAATTGGTGCCGTGCAGGGCCAGCCAACGCCCGCCGTCGGCCAGCCATCCGGCCAGGGCCTCAACCTCGTCAGGGTTAGGCACTAGGTCGCAGGTGTAGGTGATGAGAAGATCGCTCTGGCGCAACAATTCCTCATCGGCGTAGCTGGCGGCGACGGTCGTACGGATCTGTGGCACCTCGCCGAGCAGCTTGAGCAGCTCAAGCCTTGCGAAGTCGATATCGTGGTATTTACCCGCTGCTACCAGGTGTACCTTCAAGGCTGCTCTCCCAAATTTTTGTCTCGTCACGTCGCTGGGCTTGCACTTCGGGCAATCCTGACGCAAAAACAAGCATGAGTGCTTTTTTGGAGTTTGTCTAATGCCCATGACCGGTGCCGGAAAGGGCCCCTTGGCGGGCGTTCGCGTCCTCGATCTCACCAGTGTTCTGATGGGGCCCTATACCACACAGATCATGGCTGACCTCGGTGCGGATGTAATCAAGGTCGAATCACCTTCGGGCGATACCACGCGCTCCTTGCCGCCTGGACCTGAAGACGATCTGGGCGCAATGTTCATGAACGTGAACCGCGGCAAACGCAGCATTGTGCTGGACCTTAAGGATAAAAAGGGGCGCGACGCACTACTGCGGCTCGCCAAGGATTCCGATGTCTTCATCCATTCGATGCGTGCACGTGCGATAGGAAGACTGGGCCTGGCCTATGACGACGTGAGGGCCGCCAACCCGGATATGATCTATGCCAATCTTTACGGGTATGGCCGGACAGGCCCTTACGCCGACTATCCCGCCTACGATGATATCGTACAGGCTGCATCGGGCATCGTGGCGCTGCAGGCATCGCTTTCGCAGGGGGAACCCACCTACCTGGCCACCGTTGTGGCGGACAAGGTAGCAGGACTGACGGCAGCCTATGCGATCATGGCCGCCCTGTTCGAGCGTGAACGCAATGGCGGCGGACAGGAAATCGAGGTTCCGATGTTCGAAACGCTGACCTCGTTCTCGATGCTGGAACATTTGTGTGGAGCGATGTTCGATCCTCCCATAGGACCAACGGGATACCCGCGCGCGCTATCGCCGCAGCGCCGCCCCTATCGTACCAGCGACGGATACATCGCAGTGATGATCTACAACGATCGCCACTGGACCAATTTCTTTGATGCGATCGGTAATCCGGAATGGTCGAAAGACCCCATGTTCAAAAGTCTGCGAACACGGACGGAGAATATTACGAAGGTTCTGGGCCATCTGTCGGAGGTTCTCGAACAACGCACGACGCAAGAGTGGATGGATATCCTCACCGAAGCGCAATGTCCGGCCATGCCTGTGCGATCGATCGATGATCTTATCGATGATCCTCACCTTGAACAGGTGGGTTTCTGGCACCGCTGTTCAACAGCCGATGGTGAGATACGCATGCCCGGACTGCCGGTGCGTTTCTCCAAGACGCCGGGCGAGGCGGGAGAGCCGGGACCAAGACTGGGTCAGCACAGCCGCGAAATACTGGAAGAAGCGAACTTCACGCCGGAGGAAGTGGCGCGCCTGGTCGCACGGGACGAGAAAGGCACTCAGGCCGGATGAAAAACGATCAACGGTTCGCCGTCGGTTCGCAAGATGGAAGCGACAACGGTCATGCCGATGGTGACTTCTTCAGCCGGCACGCCTTCCACGCGGCTCATCATCCGCACGCCTTCTTCCAGATCGATCAGCGCCACGTTGTAAGGCTGCCGAGGTGGCCTTGGATGAATGACGGTTACGGATTGGACGATGCCACGCCCCGATGCCTCAATCCATTCCTGCGCCCCTTCGCTGTCCGCCCGAACGCGCGGCGGAAAATATGCTTCGCCGGTTCGCGGATCGCATGGAAGGGTTATCTTGCCGTCCTTCAGCGCAGTGGTGAACTTGCGTTTGGGCGAAACAGGTTCGATGTCGTGCATGGATCGGGAATATGGGGCGGTAAGGCATCCGTCAATTGGAGGGCATCGGAATGAGCGAAAGGTTTCCCCGGGGTGCAGCTTCCATTGCGGGCCTTGCTACATTCGGCATCGGCGAAATGCCCGGTTTCAGCTCCCTGGAACTGGCAGCGAAAGCCAGTCTTATGGCATTGGACGATGCAGGCGCGGATTTGCGAGAGGTGGACGGCTTGTTCGGTTGCCTGCCAGCGGACCTGTTCAGCACACTGTCGCTGGCGGAGTATTTCCGTATCACACCCCGCTTCACCGACAACAATCGTACCGGTGGTTCCTCCTTCATCAGCCACATCATCACGGCCAGCGTGATGATCGATGCCGGATATCTCGACAACGCGCTAATCTTTTACGGATCGAACCAGAGAAGCGCAGGTGGCAAGCTGGCGACGCCAGCCAAGAGTTCGGAGTGGGAAGCGCCTTACGATCCCATTTTTCCCATGAGCAGCTATGCCCTCGTAGCCGCGCGACACATTCACGAGTTCGGAACGACGAGGCAGGATCTTGCGGCAATCGCGGTAGCTGCCCGCCAATGGGCTAACACCAATCCGGAAGAATTTGCGCGAGGACCGCTGACGATAGAGGACTGCATGGCTTCGCGCATGATTAGTTCGCCGCTCAGCAAGGCCGACTGCTGCCTCGTAACCGATGGTGCCGCGGCACTATACCTCACATCCACCCCGCGTGCGAAAGACGGCCCCAAACCGGCTGTACCCATCCTGGGGGCCGCTGCTGCAACCTGGCACAATTCCATCACCGCCATGCCGGACCTGACCTGCACCGCAGCGCAGGAATCGGGGAAGCGTGCCATGTCGGACGCCGGCGTCACTCCTACCCAGATGGACACGGTGCAGCTTTACGACGCTTTTACGATCAACACGCTGATTTTCCTCGAAGACCTTGGATTTTGCAAGAAGGGTGAAGGTGCGGCCTTCATTGCCAACGGCCGTATCGCACCAGGAGGAAGTCTGCCGGTGAACACCAATGGCGGGGGCCTGAGTTGCTGTCATCCCGGCATGTACGGCATGTTCGCCATCGTGGAGGCTGCGCGCCAGATACGGGGAGAGGCGGCCAACCAACAAAACGATGCGCATCTATGCCTGGCACATGCGAATGGCGGCACCCTGTCCAGTCAGGCGACCGCGATCCTGGGAAGCGCCAGCACAGTCTAGCAGCGTTCCGTCTTGGCCGGAGTTGCGGTGACACCCCAAGCGCCCCTGCGCAGCGTTAGGTAGGGTTGACCTGCCCGACGACCGGCCCCGTGCGTGACTTGCTCTCTGCCAACAGCTCATCGCAAGTCTCCATGATGGCCTCCCATCAGATCACCAGTTGAACGCATTCAGAACCGTTTGGGAAGTGATTGGCAGTATCGTGAAAGCGCCCTGTCATCGCCAAACGAACATTACCGTGGTGGTGTTGGCCGCGAGAAAAAGCATCCAGGCGCGAACCTGCAGCAACCGAAGCGACCGGGGGTCACTCCTCGGAATGCCAACCGATCTAGAAACCCCCCGTAACAACCGAACAACAATGGGTAGAACGAGAGATGGGCCAAGATTTTGCGTTACAAACCGGTAACGACGCGACGCGTTTACTCGGTATTTACGCTTGAAAGGACAGGAATTCGTAGACATACGTAATTGTCGAAGCAGTAAGAGCGGTCGTGAAGGGGTCATTATGCAAGTTCAAAGAAAAAGATCCGTCTCGGTTCTGGTATTGCTCGGCCTCGTGGCGATCGCAGATCCGGTTCATGCACAAATCGTCCCTGAACCCTTAGCAGTTGCCGATGAACCCGAACCCATAGAAGCTGCGCAAAACACAATCGTCGTAACCGCACGACGGCGCGAAGAACGGCTTCAGGATGTTCCTATTTCCGTCAGCGCTCTTGGTCAGGACGCGCTCGATGCACGCGGTTTTGATGCCATTACCGATGTCGAGCAGACTGTTCCGAACCTTGCTTTCACCCCAGGGCAGGGCGGAAACAGCGGCGGCATAGCGCCCTTCATTCGAGGAGTAGGCGAAAACGACTTCATCATCACTGCGGATCCAGCCGTGGGCCTGTATATCGATGGCGTGTACGTTGCTCGTACCTTCGGTGCCACGACGGAATTGCTAGGCATCAATCGCATCGAAGTCTTACGCGGACCGCAGGGGTCGCTGTTCGGCAAGAACACCATTGGGGGTGCGATCAATGTCGTCAGCAATATACCCGGCGCTGTCGCGAAATACGAAGGCGACATTCGTTACGGCTCCTACAATACGCTACGATTGCGCGCGAGTGTCGAGACACCGATAAGCGATACGCTGTCGCTTGGTGTCTCCGCCTTGGGAGAATTCGGCGAAGGCTGGCAGAAAATTCCCTCGGGCGATGGCCTGGGCAACAAGAACGTCGTAGCTGGGCGGGCTCTGCTGCATTACGATGCTGCTCCTTTCGACGTCGTGCTGTCGTTCGACGGATTGCATCGCCGCCAAAATGCGGCGCCGCATTCCCTGATTGCCTTCAACGCCGACGCATTTTTTCCGATACTGCAGAATACGTTCCTCGAACCGTGCTGCACCGTTTCCGATCGTATCGACCAAACCGATACGAATTCGGAACTGAACCGCGACGATACGGACGCTTTCAACGCAGCGCTGACGGTTTCCTATGATATTGGCGATGCCACCTTGAAATCGATCAGCGGTTATCGTTGGGTCAGTGCGGAATTCGGCCGGGATGGCGATGCCTCTTCGACTATCAACTACGCGGGCGATTTTCATGACGAAACCGCCGAACAATTCAGTCAGGAACTGCAGCTTATCGCTCCTGTTTTTGCTGGCCGGGGCAATCTGTTGCTCGGCGCGTATTTCTTTCGTGAAAACACCACCGATGATACCCGGTTGATCGTCGCGGATGGCTTGCTGGATGCCTTGCAGTCCGCACCGCAGCCGCTGCTGGATGCATTTGGTTTCACCCCTGGCATCCTGCCATTTCTCGATTTCAATATCGATTTCGACAATCGTCAGAAAACCACGAATTACGCGGCCTTTGCCAATTTCACCTATGATATCACCGATGCGTTGAGCGCCGAGATAGGCGGACGCTACACGTTCGAGCGAAAGAGATTTACTCAGGATGCGGTTCGGATCGCAAGCGGTGCGCCGCTGATACCGGGCGTTACCCCGTACACGCTAGAGGAGGATTGGGACGCTTTCAGCCCCCGCGCATCGCTATCCTATGACATCACACCCGAAGTCATGACCTACGCATCATGGTCGCGCGGATTTCGTAGCGGCGGTTTCAACGGTCGACCGACGGCGGCTGAGGAAATCGGCTACTACGATCCGGAATTCCTCACCGCCTATGAGGTAGGCGTTAAATCCAGCTTCGGCCCTACCGTGCTCAATCTTGCACTGTTCAGAAGCGAATATACCGATCAGAAATTGCTGGTGAACAAGACCAATCTGAACGTTACTTACGAAGACGCCGGACGTTCGCGTATTCAGGGACTTGAACTGGAACTGGCGACGCAGGTGAGCCGCCGCTTTCAGATATACGCAGCTCTTGGTTTGCTCGATGCCAAATATCTCGAATTTGAATCTTTCGTAAACGGGGTGCTAACCGACCTCGCCGATAGGGAATTGAAGAATGCCCCGGAGGTCACCGGTAGCCTGAGCCTTGCCTATACGCTGCCGATTACGGATGACCTTGACGCGCGGGTTCGCTCTGACGTCAGCTACCGCACGCAAACTTTTGTCGATGTAGAAAATTCGCCCCTCCGCACCCCTGACTACGCCATCGTGAACCTAAGCGCAGAATTCGATCTGCCCATTTATGGAACTGCGTTGAGGTTTGGAGTGGATAATGTGACGGACAAGCAATTCATCGTCGCAGGGTTCGATGGTCGTGCTAGCTTCGGGTTCCTGGAAGCATTCTACAGCGAACCACGGCGGTATTCGGTAACGTTTTCGATAGAACGCTGATTGCTGGATGTGACTTCGTACCGATCCAATCGTAGGGAATTGGCTAGTAGTCACTCAGGCCGCGTTGCGACATCTTGGCAGATTGGTCCGAGCAAAAGCATCTGTGCGACATCGATTAGATCATGACTATGAACGTCGCAGGTCTTCAACGATCGGTCGCGGCAACGAGTGATCGAACCAACGTATTCGTATACAGGGAAAACACCGGACGAGTTGCGGTAGCCTCGGTCGAGATCCTCGGCAGGTGCGCGACTTATTACGGCACAGCAGCCATCGACGGTACACCCAGACACACGTCCCCATTTCCATCGCGTTTCGAGATCCAGCTGGCTCCAGCAGGGGCGACAAGCAACGCACTGCTGCGAACCGCGCGCAAGCTGATGGATGGAACCGTCTACGTCTGAACATGTCATCATCTGGCAATCCGGTTGGCCTGAACCGAAATTCGTTCCGCCCCCGGGCTCAGTCGACGCACATTGACATGCGTTCGGGTCGATGGCGCAATTCCCTTTCAGTCCGCAAGCCGGGTATCTGCCCGAGGATGCCGGACCGCATATGCTTCTCGCCCTCCGCCATCATTTCAAGTTTTCGCGCAATGTCATTGAAGGGTAGAGACCATTCGCTTCCTCGCTCTCGTAATGACGGGGTCAGAGGTTCAAATCCTCTAAGCAGCACTAGCGACCTGCGGCGCCATACCTCTCCGGTACGTTCCGTCAGCTTCTCAGTTCTGTGGCGCGGGGATGAAAAATTGCCTGTATGACAGGGACTTTCGAAGCTCATCGACATCGGCGAAGCGGATGTGCCGCCCGTCTCTTGCGATTACCCCGTCCTCCTCAAGTTTCGTGAAAGTTCGGCTGACGTGGACAGGGGTAAGCCCCAGAATATCGCCAATCTCGATTTGCGAGAACGGCAATTCCATCCAGATGGGATCGCGTCCGGCAGCCATCGCCTCGTTATCGAGGTCAAGCAGCAGAAAGAGCAGTTTTTCCGTCGCGGGCAAAGAAATTACCGCGCGTACGCGCTGCGCTGTCCGCTTGGTACGTTCGGTTTCGTGCTGCTTGATGATTGCCGCCAATTCTTGCCTTTTTTCGAGCAATTCGCCTAGCGACGAGGCATCAAGCATACAGACGCTTGCGCCTGACTTGAACAGGATATCATCCTGCTCCTCGAAATCGGAAAGTCGCGACCAGTTGCAGATCGCGCCGGGGCCGAAAAATTCCGAAATATGCCGCCGCCCGTCGGTAAGGTACATAAGCTTGCAGGCCCAGCCTTGTTCGAGCACGAAGATGTTCTCCAGATCACCGTGCGCTGTCACAGCGAAATGATCGCGCTCGAACATTCGCGTGCCACAGACCAACCGCTCCAGTTCCAGGGTAGAAGCGTGACTGGAAAGGTTCGTCAAACGGGATTCGAAGGTGCCGAGTCGGGCTGCAATGCCAGTATCGGACCGGCCAAATATACTTTTCCGGACTCCGAAATCCGACTCGTCACAGTTCATCCTCATGGGGCAAAAACGCCGTCACATCAGGAAACGTTCCGGACCCATATTGACTGGATGATTCCTGATCTGCCTTGGCAAACAGGTCGATACGCGCGATCGGCTCTAGCCATTCAGCCCAGTTGGCAGTTTGCTGCAAGTCCTGTAATCATTGTCGAACCGCGCGGCTTGCGTTGCGCTTCCTTGGACGAAACAGGAGGAGACGGCGTCATGGCCTATCGTGTCGCCATCAATGGCGAAACGCGCGAGTTTGATGCCCCCGGCGACATGCCTCTTTTGTGGGCTTTGCGCAATGAACTGGGCATGGTGGGCACCAAGTTCGGCTGCGGCATCGGCATGTGCGGCGCCTGCACCGTGCACGTGGACGGGCAGCCCACCCGCTCGTGCTCCCTGCCGCTGTCCGCCGTTGGCGAGAAGCAGGTCTCAACCGTGGAGGCGCTTGCGCAGACCCCGGTTGGTAAGGCCTTGCAAGAGGCATGGCTGGAAGACGATGTGATGCAGTGCGGCTATTGCCAGGCGGGTCAATTGATGAACGCTGCCGCGCTGCTCACCAGCAACCCGAACCCAAGCGATGGCGAGATCGATGCTGCCATGCAGGGAAATATATGCCGCTGCGCCTGCTACAAGCGTATCCATGCCGCCATCGCCAAGGTCGCACGGGACGAGGAGACGGTTAATGCCTGATACCGTCCAGCTCTCGCGCCGCACCTTGCTGAAGGCCAGTGCCGTTGCCGGCGGCGGCTTTGTTCTTGCTGCCACCTTCCCCATGGCGGGCCGCGCCACCGCGGTATCGGGTCCGGCAGACCTGAACGCCTTCATCACGATACATCCCGACAATTCCGTCACCATCATCGGCAAGAACCCGGAGATCGGCCAGGGCATCAAGACCATGCTGCCCATGCTGATTGCAGAGGAGCTGGACGCCGACTGGAGTAGTGTCACCGTGGAACAGGGCATCACCGATGCAGCGAAATACGGGCCGCAGCTGGCTGGCGGATCTTTCGCGACACCAATGAACTGGATCCCGATGCGCCAGGCAGGCGCAGCCGCGCGCGCCATGCTGATGGCTGCTGCCGCGCAGCGCTGGGGCGTGGACGCTGCCAGCCTTGCGACAGAACCGGGACGTGTCGTTCAGCCCGGCAGTAGCCGCTCTGCCACGTTCGGCGAACTGGCCAGCGATGCCGCCATGATGGCGGTGCCCGATCCTGCCGGCTTGACGCTGAAGGACCAAAGCGATTTTCGAATAATTGGCCGCGCCATCGGCGGCGTTGACAGCCACAAGATCGTTCGCGGAGAACCGATCTTCGGCGTCGATACGCAGCTTGATGGGATGGTCTATGCCGCGTTCGAGCGTTCGCCGGTTTTCGGCGCAACGCTGAAATCCGCCGATCTTGCAGCCGCCAAGGCGCAGCCCGGCGTGATCGACGCGTTCACCATCGCGGCCAACCCGCAGGTGCAGCTTGTGGAAGGTATCGCCGTAGTCGCCGACAACTGGTGGCTGGCCAACAAGGCACGCGCATCGTTGGCCGCGCAGTGGGACACTGGCGATTGGGAAAGTCACTCCACCGCTGGATATGCGCAGGCCGCGCAGGAGGCGTGGAGGTCAGGCGTCAGTGACGAGGTATTCGCCGACAGGGGCGATGTGGATGCCGCCTTTGCCGACGCGGATCGTGTGCTGGAAGCCGAATACAGTTATCCGTTCCTCGCCCACGTCGCGATGGAACCGATGAACTGCACCGCCTTGCTACACGAAGACGGCACGATGGAAATGTGGGCGCCCTCGCAAACGCCGCAGGGAGGCCAGCAGGCCGTTTCCGATTATCTGGGCATAGAGCCAGCCCGCGTCAAAGTGCACATCACCCGCATGGGTGGCGGTTTCGGACGGCGGCTGAACAACGATTACATGGTGCAGGTTGCCGCGATCGCGAAAGAAATGCCCGGCACGCCGGTGCAATTGATCTGGAGCCGTGAAGACGACCTGCGCAGCGATTTCTATCGCCCCGCCGGTTGGCACAAGGTGCGCGCTGCCGTAGACGCGCAAGGCAAGCTGACCGGTTGGGCCGATCACTTCGTCACCTTCGATCTGGGAGATGGCGCCTACAATCCTGCCGCCATGCCTGCAGAGGAATTTCCCGCCAAATACGTTGAAAATTTGAAGTTCGAGCAGACCAAATTGGCCTCCGCCGTGCCGATGGGCGCGCTGCGGGCGCCCACGTCCAACGCGCTGGCCTTCGTGATGCAGAGCTTCCTTGACGAGGTGGCGCATGCCACTGGCAAGGATTTGCCTCAGCTGATGCTGGAACTGACCGACGGCGTGGCCCCCGAACCCCCGACACAAGGCTTCATCGGCTCACAGCCCGGTTTCTCGGCCCCCCGCTTGCAGGCCGTAACCCGCAAGGTGATGGACATGGCAAAGTGGGGCCAGCCGGTTGCCGATGGTCATGCGCTGGGCTTCGGGTTCTATTACAGCCACATGGGCTATTTCGCCGAGGTCGTGGAGGCCAGCCTAGATTCGCGGAACAGCCCCGTCGTGCACAAGGTCTGGGTCGCCGGTGATGTGGGTAGTCAGATCATAAACCCCTTCGGCGCGCTCAACCAAGTGGAAGGCTCCATCATCGACGGGTTGGGACAGGCCATGCAGCTGGCGGTGGACATCGTGGGCGGCGCTGCCAAGCAGTCCAACTTTCACAATTACCCGCTGCCGCGCATGCCCATGACGCCGCAGATCGATGTGGAGTGGGTCCTGTCCGATAACGCGCCCACCGGCCTTGGCGAGCCAGCCCTGCCACCGGTGATCCCGGCGCTGACCAACGCCCTGTTCGCCCTCACGGGCAAACGGGTGCGATCGCTTCCGATCGATCCGGCGGTGTTCGCCTGAGCGATCAGGACTGGTTGGGCGGCGCCATCGCAACCACCCGGCCCGCCAGCCGCTCCACTTCCACAGTCGAGTGGCTGACCAGCAGCATCGGCAGGTCCAGTTCGTCCCGCAGCCGCTCTATCAGCTTGAGCAAGGTCTCGGCGCGGCTTTCGTCCAGCGAGGCAAGCGGCTCGTCCAACAACAGGAAACGCGGGGCTGACAGCAGGGCGCGCGCAATGGCAACGCGGCGCGCCTCCCCGCCCGACAGCGTCGGCGGCTGACGATCCAGCAAATGCTCGATCTCCAGCAGTTCAACAACTTCGGTCCGCGTGATAAAGCGCGCATTGTCGGGTGCCAGTTTCTCTCCATAGTCGAGATTGGCCGCAACCCGCTTGTGCGGAAACAACCGCGGCTCCTGAAAGACATATCCGGCACGTCTTTGTTCGGGCCGCAGGTCAACTCCCGCCGCGCTATCGAACAGCACCCTGCCCGCCACCGCGATGCGTCCTGTGCGTGGCCGCAGCAGCCCGGCAATGGCATTCAGCGTGCTCGACTTGCCGACGCCCGACGGGCCGACCAGCGCCGTCAGCTTGGCGTTGGAGGCGAACTCCAGCGCCATGGTGTGATCGTCCACCACCAGTTCCATGTCGATCTCAAGAGACATGCTTTCAGGAGACTTGTTGCTTTCAAAGGACATGGGCACGCGTCCCCTGCGACCTGCGCACCAGCCATTCTGACACCAGCAGCGCGCCCAATGACAGGACGATGGCGATCACCGCAAGGCGCGCGACTGCGCTTTCAGATCCGGGCACCTGCAGCCCTGTATAAATCGCCAGCGGCAATGTGCGCGTTTCGCCCGCGATATTGGCGGCAAAGGTAATCGTCGCCCCGAATTCGCCCAGAGAACGGGCAAAACCCAGCATGGCGCCTGCAGCGATGCCCGGCAGACTAAGCGGCAGGGTGATCGTAACGAACGCGTGAAATGGCGATGCCCCCAGAGTGCGCGCCGCGCCCACCAGCCGCCGATCGACAGCTTCGATTGACAGGCGCATGGCGCGTACCATCAGCGGCAGGGCCATCACGCCCGCTGCCACGGCGGCACCTGTCCAGTTGAACACCAGGGTAATGCCCAGCGCATCATGCAGCCATCCTCCGATGGCTCCGTTCCGGCCAAGCAGGATCAGCAGCAGCCAGCCGGTGACGACCGGCGGCAAAACCAGCGGCAGATGAACCAGGGCATCAAGCAGCATACGGCCTGGGAAGCGACGCCGCGCAATCAACCATGCAAGTCCATAGGCAATCGGCATGGTCACCAGCACGGCGACAACGCTAACTTTCAGCGACAGTGCGACAATCGTCCACTCCACCCCGGTCACGGCAGGGTGAACCCGCGTTCGACAATTATCTGCCTCCCTTGGGGCGATGTCAGGTAGTCGAGAAAGTCCTGCGCACTCTCATGCTGCGCGCCTGATACGCGCGCGGCATAGTACATGATTGGCGGATGCATTTCTGGCGCTATCTGCTCCACCACCTGCACGCGGTCACTGGCTACAGCATCGCTGGCGTAAACGATGCCCATTGTCGCTTCTCCACGCTCCACAAGGGCAAGCGATGCGCGCACATTGTCGCCGGGTGCAAGGCGCGTGGAAAGCGCATCCCAAAGGCCCATGGTTTGCAATGCCGCCTTGGCGAAGTGGCCCGCTGGAACGCTGCCGGGTTCTGCGATGGCCAGCCGTCCTGCACCCTTATCATCGGCAAAGGCAACCAGGCTTTCCGGTGTTTCCATCCCCAGTGGCGCCACCACGACCAGTGCATTTGATACCAGCGACACGGGGGTACCTGCCAGGACATCGCGCGATACCAACCAGTCGATCCAGCGATCATCTGCGATTACCACAAGATCAGCAGGTGCGCCTTCATCCACCTGCCGCGCCACTGCCGCGCTCGAGGCGAAGGAAAGGATTGGTGGAGGCTGCCCATGCGTAGTGGCCCAACTGTCAGCAGCCGCGCTCAAACCCTCCTGCATGCTGGCGGCGGCCAGTACTACGGGTCCCCCATCCTGTGCAGGAGAGCAGGATGTTAGCAGGACGCAGCACATGATTGCCGCTTTCACACCTGGAAGACGCCGCGCCGACATGCCGTGTCTCTTATAGCCGGTCGCCTTGACCGTCCACCGATCAGCTATCGTCTGTATCCACCGGCGACTTGCGATTGGCGCGGATCATGAACTCGCTGGGACGGCGCACTGGTATCAGCAAGACGCAGCGCACGCCTTCGGGGTCGAAATCCAGTTCCACCGGATGGCGCAGCTCGTGCGCGACAATACGCTCGATCAAATCCGTGCCAAAACCGCGGCTGCGCTCCTGCTTGACCGGCGGCCCGCCGCGTTCAAGCCATTCGACGCGGACCAGTTCTGGCGAAAGCAGCCGCCAGTGCACACTCAGCCTCCCGCCAGGTTGGCTCAGCGCGCCGTACTTGGATGCGTTGGTGGCCAGCTCATGAACCGCAAGGCCCAGCGAAAGCGCATCGTTGGGCGCAAGTTCGACGTCGGGGCCAAGCAGTTCGACCGCATGATCTTCATCCTGTGCATAAGGCAACAGTTCGGCGTCGATCACGGCCTTGACAGGGGTCGATCCCCAATCCGACTGGGTAAGTAGATCGTGGGTCGCGGAGAGCGCACGAATACGTCCATCCAGACCGGTCGCGAAATCTTCGACATCGTCGGCGCGGCGGCGCGTCAGCGCGATGATGGATAGAACGTTGGCCAGCGTGTTCTTGACCCGGTGGTTCAGTTCCCGCGTCAACGAGTTGCGAATGGATGCCTGCTCTTCGAACCAGGCAAGCGCGCTTTCATCCTCCTGGGCCTGCTGCGTCAGCATGCGTACCAGCAGCATCAGCAGGCTTGCCACCAGCAAGCCGAAGATCAGGGTCGCCATCGAAAGGCCCGAGATGCCGGGATCTTCGTTTATGCTGACTGCCAGACGCCAGGGGTTGTTGGCGATCGTGACAGTTTTTGTGGTCGTATCGCGATTGTCGGTATCGGTTCCGAACGTGGTGGCCAGCAGAGTGCCCTGGCCGTCGTCGCTATCGTAAAGGCGCACGCCGTAATTGCCCGCATCTTCCAGTTCCAGCGCGCTTTGCAGGAAATCTCCGACGTTGAAGGGTGAGTAGATATAGCCCTTCAGCGACCGGCCACCCACACCGGCTTCGAACACGGGCATGAAGATCAGGAAGCCTGGCGCATCCTCCTCACCCTCCTGCTGCAAGACAATTCCGTTGGTTGCCGTGGGGCGTGATGTTGCCTCGGCCTCCACCATCGCTTCGCGGCGCTGCGCATCAGAATACATGTCATACCCCAATGCCCGCCTGTTGCGTTCGGTATCCGGCTGCAGGTAAGTGACCGGTACCGCGAAGGGCTGGCTGCCATCCATGGGCGGATAAAACTGCGTCTCGCCGGGCGCATTCTGGGCCAGAAGCGCTTCGAATTCCTCTATTTCCGATGGCCGCACGACCTTGGCCCAGCCGATAC
Source organism: uncultured Erythrobacter sp. (assembly GCA_913061345.1). Next base: position 9,652 of record CAJXTZ010000015.1, on the reverse strand, counting down.
CTTCGGCGCCGCGATAATCGGCATCCAGCCGCAATTCCGATACGAACCGGCGAAAATCGTCAGCTGGAATTTCGTCCATGGTGGAGAGCAGCGCGGCACCGGCACGCAGATAGGCGCTGCTGGCATTCGCACGCCTTTCCAAAGCAGAAGCGATGGCAGTCGCGCGGGCGTTTATCTGCGCAGCCTGACGCTCGTTTTCGCCACGCTCGATCGCGAAGATCGACAGGATCGTGATCGCGGCGATAAGCACGAAAATGCCCAGAGGCATTGCCCGCGGATAGCGCATCAGCCAGCGCTTCGTCCTGCTGCGTCGACTGACCTTCTGCTGCAAATCAACTCCTCGACCCGAAATGGTCATTCAGAACTGGGTCGGCCCCGTTCCATGGCGCATAGTCCGGGGCATTGCCAGAATGCAAACCTCGCGACATAATCAATCCCACATGCGGGGAACCGGAAGCCGCCGGTTTCGTTCCGCACTCACACGCAACCTGATGAAATTTTGGATTGCCGCCTCGGGATAATTCGAGGATCGTAAGCGCGGTAATCTGTAGGACGACGGGAAAAACACAACTCATGTCATCGTCAAAAGACGAAAACGGCCCGCGCAAGGGCCTGGAAAATCAAGATAAAACAAGAGCCAAGGATCCAGAATGGGCCGGAGGGCTGAAGAAGCTGTACAATTCCGTGGTGGATGAGCCACTTCCTGATTCTTTCAAGAACTTGCTCTCGCAACTCGATCAAGACGAGGGCAAATGAGCAAGGATCAGAAAAAACGCGAGCTGCCTGAGCGCAGCGCCGAGGACAAACGCGATTTCAAACGCGAGCTGACCGAAGTCGTCCCGCATCTACGCGCTTTCGCGCGCGGTCTTTGCGGTCGCCCCGACATGGCCGACGATCTTGTCCAGGAAGCTCTGCTGAAGGCATGGGCCGCACAGGAACGTTTCGAACCGGGCACATCCATGCGAGCATGGACATTCGTAATTCTGCGCAATGCCTACCTTACAGACATGCGCCGCAATCGCTTTCGCGGCGAGTATGACGAGACCGTGGCCGAGCGCATCCTGACGGCACCTGCCGGCCAGGAAGAGCCGTTGCACCTTTCGGATCTGCATCGTGCGTTGCTGACCTTGCCACCGGAACGGCGCGAAGCGTTGCTGCTGGTTGGTGCCGGAGGCTTTTCCTACGAGGAGGCTGCCAATATTTGTGGCTGCGCAGTAGGTACGATCAAGAGCCGTGTGGGCCGTGCCCGTGCAGCCTTGTCCAGCATGATGGAGGATGGCGACATCCCCGATCGTGAGCTTACCGATCCCTCGGCTCATCGCGCAATCCTCGAGGAGCTTGACGAAGTGGCCGCCGGTCGCGGTGAGGCTGCTGCCGGGAAATAACCCGGCCTGCCACCTGATCGCGACTACGCAAGGGAACGTATCGCCAACGGTTCCACAAGAGAAAGTCAGTGCAGACGATGGGTGCCGAGGAGGATAGCGCAGAAAAACCACGGGGCCGCAGCCGCAGGATGACGTTTGCGGCGCAGGAACTGCGTCTCATTTCGGCCCTGGTCGTTCTGATGGCAATCGGCCTGTTCCTGGCCCTGCCATTTGTCCTCTCGATCGGCTCTGTTGTGTTTCTGCCGCTGGTGGCAGCACTGATCCTAACGATCATCCTGTCACCGCTGGCGGACAAGCTGGCAACGTGGCTGCCCAATTTCCTCGCTTCCATTCTCGCACTCTTGGCCTTTTTCGCCGTCCTTGCCCTGGCATTCAGCGCAGTACTCGGCCCGGCGGTCTCGCTGTATGACGATATTCCGGTAATGGCGGAGCAGGTCGGGAGGCATTTCTCCGACCTGCAGGTGGCGTTTGCATGGGTGGGAGAACTGAACGAAAGGCTGGCGGCACTGACCGGGGGCGAGCAAACCCAGCAGGTCGTGCTGGCCGGACCCACGATGCTGGAAGAACTTGCCTTTGCCACGCCAACCGTCGTGCTTGAAGTGCTGCTTACCTTCCTGCTCGCTTTCTTCATGATCGAGGCGCGCATCCGTCTTCGCCGTCGCCTGTTACTGGAGCGCCAGCAGGTTGGCGCCAGCCTGAGGGCGGCGCGCGCCATTCGCGAGGTGCAGGACAGGGTGGCAGCCTATATCCTGACTGTCGGCCTTATCAATACAGGCGTTGGCATCATCGTGGCACTGGGAGCCTGGATAATGGGGCTGGAGGCTCCGATCATGTGGGGCGGCCTGGCTGCGCTGCTCAACTTCATCCCCTATGTCGGCCCGCTCATGATGGTCGTTCTGCTGGGCCTGTTCGGCATCGGATCGGCAGATGCGGTGTTCGTGGGTCTGGTACCGGCAGCTGCCTATCTGGCACTTCACACGGTAGAGGCGAACGTCGTGACGCCCACTGTGCTGGGCGCGCGCTTTACCATGAATCCGGTGTTGATCCTGCTTGCCCTGTCCTATTTCGGATGGATCTGGGGGGTGACAGGCGCCCTGCTATCCGTGCCGATCTTGCTAACGCTGACGGCACTGGTCGATCATCTGGGTCGCCCCAATCTGATCGGCTTCCTTTTTGGAGAGCCGCTTTTCGAAACCAGTGTACTGGATCCTTCGGACGAGAATTGAGGGCATTGCTTTTTTCAAGGAAAAGGCCTGCAACCCCTTGAGGTTGCAGGCCTGTATCCTTGCAGATTGTCGACCGGGTTAGCCGGGATACTGCCAGGTGCTACCGCGCGACAGGTTGTCGGCCGCGAAATCCCAGTTCAGGTGTCCGTCTACCACCGCATCGAGATAGCTCGGACGCGCATTCTGGTGGTCAAGGTAGTAGGCGTGTTCCCACAGATCGATCACCAGCAGCGGGTTGAAATCGCCATCGGCCAGCGTGTCGGCATCGTGGCTGTCTTCGACGGAAAGCTTTCCGCCCTTTTCGGCCAGCCACACCCAGCCGCTGGCGAAGTGCCCCGCACCCCTGGATTTCAGTTCATCCTTCAGCGCATCGAGCGAACCGAAGGCATCGTCAATCTTCGAGGCCAGATCGCCCGAGGGGCCACTGGTGGAGGGTGTCAGAGAATGCCAGTAGAACCCGTGGTTCCACGTCTGCGCGGAATTGTTGAACAGCCCCTGGTCGCTGCCGCGCGAGGCCGCGATAACCTCTTCCAGTGACTTGTCGGCATGGGCCGTGCCCTCGATCGCCTTGTTGGTCTTGTCGACATAGGCCTGGTGGTGCTTGCCATGGTGATAGCTGAAAGTCTCGGCAGTGATTGCCGGGGCAATAGCTTCCTTGTCGAACGGAAGCGGTGTCAGGGAAAAGGCCATAATCGAATACTCCTGTTTATCGGTCTTCATGTAACCAATGCGTGAGGCTGCGGGTCGTTGCAGCTTTGCGGATTAAATTCGCAGAGGACGACATGGCCATCAGCTCCCCCCGTGACAAGAGGCGCGATTGGCGGCATGGCCCGTTGGCAAGCCCAAAGGCAGACACGAGGAAGATTATGGCACGCTCCTATTTCGGCACAGACGGCATCCGTGGCCGCGCCAATGGCAGGAAGCTGAATGCGGCCACCGCAATGAAGGTAGGACAAGCAGCCGGCATCCACTTCCAGCGCGGTACGCACAAGCACCGCGTGGTGATCGGCAAGGATACGCGCCTGTCGGGCTACATGATGGAAAATGCGCTGGTGGCAGGTTTCACCAGCGTGGGCATGGATGTCATCATGACCGGCCCCCTGCCCACGCCTGCGGTTGCCATGCTGACGCGCGAGATGCGCGCCGATATCGGCGTCATGATATCGGCCAGTCACAACCCCTACGACGACAACGGCATCAAGCTGTTCGGCCCTGATGGTTTCAAACTGTCGGACGAGGATGAAGAGGCGATCGAAGCTGCCATGGCCGAAGATCAGACCCTGGCGGAAGGCGATGCCATAGGCCGGGCGCGCAGGATCGACGATGTGGCCGGACGCTATATCCACGCCGTCAAGCAGTCCTTGCCCCAAGATTGTCGGCTCGACGGGCTGAAGATCGTGATCGATTGCGCGAATGGCGCAGCCTATGACGTGACCCCGACGGTAATCTGGGAACTGGGTGCAGAGGTTATCGCCATGGGCGTCTCGCCCAATGGTCTTAACATAAATGCCGGGGTCGGCTCCACCCATCTCGAAGCGATACAGAAGCGCGTCGTGGAAGAAGGTGCGGACATCGGTATCGCGCTGGATGGAGATGCCGACCGCCTTATCGTGATCGACGAGAAAGGGCGCACCGTCGATGGCGACCAGATCATGGCATTGATCGGCAGCCGTTGGGCAAGGGATGGCCGATTGAAGGGCGGCGGCGTCGTGGCCACCGTCATGTCGAACCTTGGCCTGGAACGCTTCATGTCTGACAAGGGGCTGGAACTGGTGCGCACCAAGGTGGGGGACCGCTATGTGCTGGGAGCGATGAAATCAGGTGGCTACAATGTCGGCGGGGAACAATCGGGCCACATGATCTTGCTGGACCATGCCACCACCGGAGACGGCACGGTCGCCGCGCTGCAAGTGCTCGCCGCGCTGGTACGCACGGGAAAGCCCGCAAGCGAAGTGTTGCACCTGTTCGATCCCGTGCCGCAGCTTTTGAAGAACGTACGCTATGAACGCGGCGACCCTCTGGAAGAGCAAACCGTGAAGGACGCTATCGCAGCGGCAAAGGGCGAACTGGGCGGCAAGGGTCGACTGGTGATCCGCAAGTCGGGCACCGAACCGCTGATCCGCGTCATGGCCGAAGGCGATGACGAGAGCCAGGTGGAACGCGTGGTGGACAGTATTTGCGACGCGGTGCGAGAAGCGATCTAATCGCATGAGCGCCCGCCCACCCCGTATCCTTGCCATTGCCGGTTCCGACAGCTCGGGCGGAGCCGGGATACAGGCCGACATCAAGACCATCGCCATGCTGGGCGGCTATGCCATGACTGCCATCACCGCCGTTACCGCGCAAAACACGCGAGGGGTTCGCGCGGTAGAAGCACTTTCGCCCGATATGGTTGCAGCACAGATCGACGCCTGCCTTGAAGATATCGGTGCGGACGCGGTGAAGATCGGCATGCTGGGCAGCGCCGATATCGCCGAAGTCGTGGCAGACCGGCTGGAGGATTTGGGCAAACCCATCGTCTTCGACCCGGTGATGGTAGCAACCAGCGGCAGCGTGTTGGCGGATGCGGCAACCATCTCAGTGTTCGAATGGCTGATGGAAATCGCCACGCTTACCACGCCCAATGTTCCCGAATTGAAGGCGCTGGGGGGCGCAGCGGGAATGAAAGCGCGCGGCATCGCCTATCTGGCCAAGGGCGGCGATGCCGATGGGCCTATGGTCGAGGACCGTCTTGTGCGGCCCGACATAAAGGACACGGTATGGAGCGATGCGCGTATCGTTACCAAGCATACCCACGGCACCGGCTGCACGCTTTCCAGCGCGATTGCCACGGGCCTCGGTCACGGGCTTGAACTGGGCGAGGCGATTGCCGGGGGCCGCCTGTTCGTGCGCGAGGCAATGAAAAGCGCGCCGGGCTTCGGCTTTGGCAATGGACCGCTGGGGCATCAGGCGGTGCGATAGTGCATCCCGGTCACCAGTAGTTCCCGAGTCGCCATGGTTTCGATTCCCGAATCGGGACAGCATGAACCAGCCTGGGTGGACTCTGAGTACGTTTCTGGCAAAGCAGCAATCACTGACAAGCCCATATAAATATTATTACGTTAACCTAGAACTAAAGGAGGATTATACGATAGAATTCGTTCTATTTTTACCCATGGCACAATGTTGACACAATTTCAGCCAAGTAAACAGTTGATCGGGAGCGAGCCGCAGTCGCCGACCGATGTGATCGACCTGAGGTCAAACACGCCCGTATAAGTCGCGCTGGGCGCGCTTTAAACTGTGGCCGGTCATCCACTCCAAGGAAGGATGATCCAATGAAAAAACTTGTCTCAATTGCAATCGCCGCCGCCATGTTAGGCACCCCGCTCTATGCGCAGGATTATGCGCAGGATCGGAACATCATCGTGGAGCCCAGTGACGATGCTTTCGTAACCACTCTGAGTCATAGGCTTGAACGAGAACTCGACCGGGTGAGCTATCCCGGCGGCGTTCGCCAGTCTGGTGTGGTGAAGGTTCGGTTCGTGGCCAACGGCACCGGGGAAGCCGAACAGGTTTCCATTTTCGAAGATTCCGGCAACCGCAGGATGGACCTTGCAGCCCTGCGTGCTGTCAATCGCCTTCACGGCCTGGGATCGCCTCGACACTCCACTGATGGCAGACAAGCGGTATTGCTGAACATTATCTTCGCCACCAGCGAGCGGGAAGCTGAAAGGCTGGCCGATCGCGTGGCAGAGGAAACTGCCACCTTGATCGCTTCGGGCGAACTCGATCCGCACGTGCTGGCCGTTACGATGGTGCCGGCACGCTCCTGACATTTCCTGAGCGCACGAACCTTCGGCGTCACGTCACGCTGCACTGCGGGCGGCGTGATGTTGGCGTCGGAGTCCTGTCCGCGAGAATTCTGAACAATGCGAACGACCCGTTCGGACCGGAAATGTCCAGCCGCCAGGGATCAATCTTCGCAGTCTATGCCCACCACGCCATTTTCCTTCAGGCAGTAGAATTCGCGGATCGCTTCCCAGCCCTCCTCGGCGGTTTCGCACCACGTGATGAGATCCAGATCCTTCTTCGAAATTGTGCCTTCCTCGGCCAAGGCTTCCAGATTGATCACACGGTTCCAGAAATCCTTGCCGAAAAGCAGGACGGGAATTGGCTTCATCTTGCCCGTCTGGATAAGAGTTAAAAGCTCGAACGTCTCGTCAAACGTACCAAACCCGCCGGGAAACACCGCAACGGCACGCGCGCGGATCAGAAAGTGCATTTTTCTCAGCGCGAAATAATGGAAGTTCAGCGAGAGATAAGGTGTGACATAGGGATTGGGCGCCTGCTCATGCGGCAGGATAATATTGAGGCCGATGCTCTCTCCGCCAGCATCGCTGGCTCCGCGATTGGCGGCCTCCATGATCGAAGGACCGCCGCCCGAACACACCACGAACTGACGCTTGCCATCCTCGACGATGGCCTTCTCGCTGACCATGCGCGAAAGGCGATAGGCCTCGGCATAATACTTCGCCTTCTTGGCCAGGTTGCGTACCACCAGCGCCTCGTCTTCGGGCAGATTCTCGGCCTGTTTCAATGCCTCTTCGGTCGCCTCTGGAGGGGGGATGCGGGCAGAGCCATACATCACCAACGTGGAGCCGACGCGCGCCTCGTCCAGCACCATGGTGGGTTTCAGCAATTCGAGCTGGAAACGGATGGGGCGCAGTTCTTCGCGCAGGAGAAAATCCTCGTCGCGGAAAGCGAGGCGATAGGCGGGGTGGCGGGTCTGCGGGGTATCGTCATCGATGGAATCGGCAAAGCCCGCTTCCATGTCGGCGTGGTAGAACTTGTGATCTTGAAGGTCGTGGTCCGTCTCGTCAGGCTTATCTGCCACGCGGTGCTCCCCTTGTTGCTTATCGGCAGCGGGAGGTAGGCCTTCGAACATTAAATTTAAAGGACCAACTCTAGGGAGAAAGCCACCAGCGGATCACCATGGCCACCGCGCCCAGCACGCTAACGCTGCCCAGCCAGATTGTGGCCATCCACGCCAGACGCTTCCACAGGGGGCCGGAAGCCTCCGTCTCAGGCCTATTGTACTGCGGTTCCGCTTCGCCACCTGAACGCATCAATGATACCCCTGATCCCCCACCTTTCCGCGAAAGACCCAGTATGCCCATGCGGTGTAGGCGATAATCAAGGGCATGGTGATGGCCACGCCAACCAGCATGAATATCTGGCTGCGTGCAGGAGCGGCAGCATCCCAGATGGTTACGTCGGGCGGCACCACGAACGGCCAGATGGTCACGCCCAGCCCGGCCATGCCGAAAAAGAACAGCATCAGGGCCAGCCAGAACGGCTTGGAGTGACGGTCCGCCGTCAACGCACGCAGCAACACGATGGCGACCACGGCAGTCAAAATCGGCACAGGCGCGGCGAAATAGATTTCCGGCGCACTCAGCCAGCGCTCCGCATATTCGGGATTCAGCAGCACGTTGTAGACGCTCACCGCACCCATCAAGGCCAGCGTACCCCAAGCAGCGCGCTTTGCCAGCTTACGGGCATGGTCCTGCGCCTCGCCATCCAGTTTCCAGATCAGCCAGGTCGCGCCAAGCAGGGTATAACCCGCCACGGTGCCGAGGCCCGTCAGCAGCGTATAGGGCGTCAGCCAGTCGAACCAGCTTCCGGCATAGGAACGGCCCTCCACCTCGATACCCTGCAGCAGGGCGCCCAGCGTCATCCCCTGCGCCATCGCGGCCACCAGGCTGCCCAGAGTAAACGCCCCATCCCAGAAGGCGCGATGCGAAGGATCACGCCAGCGATATTCGAACGCCACGCCGCGGAAGACTAGGCCCAGCAGCATGGCGATAATTAAAGGATAAGTGGCGGGCAGAATGACGGCATAAGCCAGGGGGAAAGCGGCGAGCAGGCCACCGCCGCCCAGCACGAGCCATGTTTCGTTGCCGTCCCAGACAGGTGCAATGGAATTCATCGCCCGGTCTCGTTCCCGCCCTGGCGCAAAGGTAGGAAAGAGAATGCCGATGCCAAGGTCGAACCCGTCCATCACCACGTAGGCGAACACGGCGAACGCAATGATGAAGGCCCATACGATCGTTAGGTCGATATTCATGGTGCCTCCTCCGGCTCGTCCTTGGTGCTCGAAAGATCGCGCGTGCTTTGATCGGATGGGTCTTGCGTCAGTCCCGGCGTGATACCTGCGGTACGGATCGGCCCCTTGTCCCCGCGCTTCGCCCCCAGTTCGCCTGTATGCGGGGAGACACGCAGCAGATGCAGGATATACCATACGCCTGCCCCGAACACGGCGAAATAGACGATCACGAATGCCAACAGCGAAGTCGCAACAGCAGGCGCGGCCAACGGACTGGCGGCATCGGCGGTGCGTAGGAAGTTGTAGATCACGTACGGCTGGCGGCCGACCTCGGTCGTGATCCAGCCGCACAATACGGCAAGAAAGCCCGATGGCGCCATTACCAGGGCGGCGCGGTGCAGCCAGCGCCAGTCATACAATTTGCCGCGCCAGCGAGCCAGCAGACTCCACACACCCACGGCCATCATGCCCATGCCGATGGCGACCATGATGCGAAAGGCCCAGAACACCATAAAGACTGGCGGTTGCTCGTCATCGGCGATGGTATCCAGCCCGGCCAGGGGGGCATCCAGCTCATGCTTCAGGATCAGGCTGGAAAGCTTGGGAATGCCAAAGGCGTAATCCAGCTGCTGCTCCTTGTCGTTGGGGATACCGAACAGGTAAAGCGGCGCACCATCGGGATGGCTTTCGTAATGCCCCTCCATCGCCATTACCTTTTGCGGCTGGTGCTCCATCGTATTCAGGCCATGCATGTCACCCGCCACGATCTGAACTGGCGCGACGATGGCCGCCATCCACATCGCCATCGAGAACATCTTGCGCGCGTGGAGGTTCGCGCGGTCCTTCAGCAGGTGCCATGCCCCCACCCCGCCCACCACGAAGGCAGTGGTGAGGTAAGCAGCCAGTACGGTGTCTGTCTCTTATACACATCTGACGCTGCCGACGAAGAGGAT
>CAJXTZ010000014.1 GCA_913061345.1 uncultured Erythrobacter sp. | reverse complement strand
TCGGGACGGTCCTGCTCGATCGCGTGCCCGGTCTTTTTTTACGCGTGATCCCGTGGCGCTGGAAGAAGCGGTGCACCGTGCCGATCCCGACCGACGTGCCGCGCTCCATCAGCCGCGCCTGGACCTCGACCAGGGTCATGTCACCCTGCTCAGCAATCAACTCCCGAATGAAGCCGCCATGCGCCTCGATCTTGCCCGAATGCCGGTCACCGCCGCGCGGTTTTGCAACTGCCTGACCAAGCTCAAGTGCCCGTTGCCGCCAGCGGATCGCGCTCGATGCGCTGACCCCAAAGTGCATCGCAGCAGCACGGCAGCTCATGCCCCCATCAATCGCAGCAATAACTCTGTCTCGAAGGTCCTGTGAAAGCGTTCGTGCCATCCAAGCTGGCCTCCTGCCACCAGCAGGCAGCGTGAATCACATCAGCGCAGCAATAGGAATCCCCGTCGAGTCGGATCGTGTGGAAAACGCTCTAAACGCGCTACAAGCTACGTAAGACCCGGGCGCAATGGTTTTCGCGCCGCTCGGAAGGCAGCGGGGGGTTGCGAGATGGACCTAGAGAAGCGGGGATAGACGCGCAGGTCTGACCGCAAAGCTGACGGCATAGGGGGCGAAAGGTTTCCCTCCCGCCCCGTACATGGCCGTTAAGCGAAGTTTGCAGCAATCAGTTGGAAGGAACCGACATGGCCGGGGGTGGAGGTATTTCCATCCCCTGTTCCCATCCCTGGGCGCGGGCTTCCATGCCCTGTGAGATCTTCACCACATATTGCCCCATGGAGCCGCTATAGCCCTTCACCCTGATGCGCAGCATATCGAGCATGTCTGGGTATGAGGCCAGCAGGCCAAGGTTTACCGGCAGCATCGCGTCGCGATCACCGGCCCCGTCATCATCGCTATCGGCCACTGCGAAGCCCAGCGGCGTCTCGAAGCCTAGTTCAATATAGGAATCGAGATCGCCGCCGAAATCGGGATCATCGCCCTCAACCGCGCTCATGCGGATGGTGACTTCGCCATTGCCCGCCATGATCGCGGCCTTCGCCTGCTCGCTCAGTTGATAATCGATGGAGGACGGCAGCAGCGAGTTTTCCAGCCATTCAGATGCTAGCTCGCCCGACGCCTCGTCATCGAGGCCGATCACCTGGAGCGGCAATTGTGCGCTGTGGGTGCGCTGCTCGCGGATGCGCAGCGTGTAATCACCCTCGGTCTCGCCATAGGCTGACGCAAGGATCGTATAGGTCCCGCCACTTTCGAAAGTATGGACAAGCAGCGAATTGAGCATTTCACCGCCATCATCATTGTAGGCGATACTTTCGCCCTCGGCGTCCTTAAGTTCGAGATAGGGATCAAGGTCTCCCTCGGCCAGCAGGGCCACTTCCAGAGTGTCGCCGGGTTGTGCGGTAAAGATGAACTCATGCGGCTCGCCTATGATCGTGCCAATTTCGCGCGCGCCATACCCCACTACGCGGGTGACGGGCGCGGTATAGGCGCTGGTGGTCAGACGCAGGTCGAATGTACCGCCATAAGCTTCTCCGGCTTCGACCCAGGTCGAATCATAGCTGTCGACCGAGATCATGATACGGCGGCCGTTTTCGCCACGGATTCGCACACGCGAATTCAGATCGCCGCCGCCATCGTCATCCTCTGCGATTACCTCACCCGTCGCGGCATCGGTGACGGTGACAATGGGATCGAGATCGGAAGTGGTCATTACATCAATCTGCATGATCGAGCTGGCAGGCACGGTCACTTCAAACGTGGCCGCAGCGCCATCGACGTTGCCCTGGAACGCACGCACGTCGCCGGACTGCGAATCGAGATTGACCGCCTGTGCCGTTGCCCCTGCCGGAACTATCAGGGCTGCCGCCCCTGCCAGAAGTGCAGTCTTTTGAAATCCGAATCGCATGAAATTCCCCTAATGAAACAAAGTAGCCTGACCCTATCGACGGCAGACGCGCCTTTCTAGCCGATCCAGGTTAATCCTCCCTAACCCCGCCATTCTTCCTTCAGCGGACCCACAACCATCAAGTCACGACAGAAGAAACGGTCCCTATGTAGAACCGGCGTCTGCGTCATTGAGCAGAGAGAAAATCAACCAGGGCCTTGACCTTCTTTTGCCGCCATTGCGGACGTGGTGCGAGCAGCCAATAGGCCCGGCGGCATTGCTGCGGATCGCCCAAGGCCTCCAGCCGCCCGTCTGCCAGCGCTTCGGCCACCAGCGGAAGCGGCAGCCATGCGCGCCCCAGGCCCGCCAGAGCAGAGCTGAGCGCCTGTCCAGAATTGCCCACATGAAGGCCAATGTCAGTGCCATCATCTGGTTCATGCGTAGGCCAGCTTATCCAGCTTTCCGGCGCACCCTTCGCCGAGACGGCAATGCGTTGCCCGTCTTCAAGTTGCAGCCCTTCCATTTCACCCGGCCCTTCGACCAGACGCACTACGAGATCGAGATTGGTCTCAGTGAAATCGGCGGCTTCGTCTGCGGCGAGCTGGAATCTGATGTCCGGATATTCGGCACGGAAACGCGCCAGCCTTGGCGCAAGCCACTGGGCGTAAAATTCGCGCGGTGCGGCAATGGCGTAATTGGAGCTTGCCTGTCCCGCCTGCATAGCCTGCACGCTTTCTTCAAAATGCAGAAAACCCGCGCGCAGCGAATCAAGGCCAGCGCCAGCCTCGTCTGTCAGTTCCAGTCCCCTTGACGTGCGGCGGAACAGGACCACGCCTAGCACATCTTCCAGTGCGCGGATTTGCTGGCCCACCGCAGCTGGCGTCACTGCCAGCTCATCCGCGGCCCGAGTAAAGCTCAGATGGCGGGCGGCAGCATCGAAGACGCGCAAGGCGTTGAGAGGCAGGTGAGTTCGTTTCATCGGGATATCCTGAAGCCAGCCAATATGGATCAACGAGCCGTGCGGCAAGTCGCTTGATCACAACCTACCCGCAGGCGCGCCGCCATGCCGGCACACGCAAGCTTTCAGTAATAAACAATAAAGGCCGGGTTTACATCTAAACGGAGAAATCTGCTGGAGCAGCCAGCGGGAAATGGGGTATCGCCACTTCGAAGAGTGTCCCATCGGCATGGGCGAAACCGTAATGCCCCTCCATCGCGCCGAGATTGGTCGTCAATTCGCAGCCCGACACGTAATCATGCGTCTGCCCCGGCTCTAGCAACGGGCTTTCCCCGACTACACCTTCACCATCGACGATATTGACCATCCCATTGGAATCGGTGATGCGCCAGTGCCGCGTTTTCAACTGCACACGTTCATCGCGGCCATTTTCGATACGGATATGATAGACCCAGAACCACCGGCCAGCACCCACACGTGATTGTTCGGGCATGAAATTGACTGATACGCGAATGGTCACGCCTTCGGTAATCGCAACATGCTGAAACAGCGAATGGATGGCATTGGTGGACATGGCTACAAGATTAGCGCGAATTGCCGAGGCTACAAGGGCCGTTTGTCCGGTATCCGCCATCATCCGGCGTCAATGTGCTCCCGTTAGACAAGTATCAAGAAGAGTCAGGCATCCGATTTCCCGAAAACCTCTCTCCATCAAATGCCTGACTTGTCGAGTGCCTGTTCGAGGTCTTCGATCAGATCCAGCGGATCTTCCAGCCCGACATTGATGCGCAACATGCCATCACCGATGCCGGCGCCGGCACGGCCTTCAGGGCCCATATTATGATGGGTTGTGGTAGCAGGATGACAGACCAGCGTCTTGGAATCGCCGATATTGTTGGAGATGTCGATCAGTTCCAGCGCATTGCACAGGGCCATCCCCTTTTCACGCGCTGCATCGCCCTCGCCCGGTGCTTCAAACGCAAAAATCGGTCCCGCCGCGTCCATCTGCTTTTTCGCCAATGCATGTTGCGGATGGCTGGCAAGGCCCGGATGACGCACAGAGAGCCCCCGGTTTTCAAGGAAGGTTGCAATCTGCAGCGCGTTGGCGCTTTGCGTGGTTGCGCGCAGGGGCAAAGTTTCTAGGCCCTTCATCACTACCCATGCATTGAACGGCGCGCAGATCGGGCCGGTATTGCGCTGGAACGGGCTGAGCTTTTCCTCAATCCATTCCTTGCTGCCACATACGGCGCCAGCCATCACGCGGCCTTGACCATCCATAAGCTTGGTAGCCGAATAGGCGACGATATCAGCGCCAAAATCCAGCGGCCGCTGAAGCGCTGGCGTGGCAAAAGCATTGTCCACCACAGTCTTGATATTCTTCGACCGGGCAAGACCACAGACAAATTCGAGATCCACAAGATCCATCGTCGGATTGGCCGGGGTTTCGAAAAAGAATACCTTGGTATTTGGCTGCACGGCAGCTTCCCAGGCGGCATTATCTATCCCGTCAATCGCGGTGTGGGTAATACCGAAACGATTGAGCACATTATCGAGGATCCAGCGGCACGATCCAAACGCTGCGCGCCCTGCGACCACGTGATCGCCTGCTGACAGCATGCATAGAAGCGAACTGGTCATCGCCGCCATGCCGCTTGCCTGCGCCAGACACGCTTCAGCCCCCTCCATCGCGGCGATGCGGCTTTGCAGCATATCAACAGTGGGGTTGCGGAACCGCGAATATTGCATTCCGTCTGCATCACCCGCGAAGCGCGCAGCGACTTCCTCTGCCGAATCGTAGCTATAGCCACTGGTGAGAAACAGCGCCTCGCTCGTTTCGCCATGTTCACTTCGCCATGTACCTGCACGCACTGCCTGTGTGGCAGGACGCCATTTGGACGTGATAGCAGGGTTTGATCCGGTCGTCTTTTTCATCGCAATCTCGTTTCCGGGCGCGGTTTAGGTGTCAGATGGGCTTTTGCCAATTGCCCTTGCGCACTTGCCCCGATATCGCTTTGCCCAAGCATGAGTCCTCCGCCCGATCAACCCCGCGATCCAATTGTCTGGAATATCATCATCGCGCTGGCCTTTGTTGGGCTGGCGCTGGTGCGGATAACCATTCCGACCGCCCCCTATTTTGATGAGGTGCATTACCTGCCCGCGGCGCGCGCTGTGCTGGATTTGCAATTTGCCATCAATATCGAACACCCGCCGCTCGGCAAGCAAGTTATCGCGCTGGGTATATTCCTGTTTGGCGACACGCCATTTGGCTGGCGCATACCCAGCCTTGCCTTTGGCACCTTGGCGCTGTTCGCCGTCATGCGCGCAGCGTGGTTTTCCAGCCGCACCCGCCTGGCGAGCATGCTGACGGGCCTTTTCGTAGCCACCAATTACTTGCTGTTTGTCCATGCGCGCGTCGCCATGCTGGATGTATTCATGGTCGGCTTGCTAATGCTGGCCCTATGGATGTTTGCTGGTGCCGTGCGCGAAAACGAGACGGGGCGCTGGCGGTTGGCGATTGCGGGTGTGGCGCTGGGGGGCGCGATGGCGGCGAAGTGGAATGCGATACCCGTCGCGATACTGCCGGGGCTGGCGTTCCTCATTGCCCGATTGGCGAGCGGACGGCGCAGGTTTCTGCTTTCGCGGCGCGGCTGGCCGGTCGCGGGAATACCATTGTGGGAAGCGGGTATCTGGCTGGGTCTGGTGCCACTCATCCTCTATGCGCTGACATATTGGCCGTTCCTGTTCTGGACAGTGCCTGCTGGTAATCACACCGGCCTGATCGATCTGCATTCCACCATGCTTGCGCTGCAAACACAGGTGCCCGAACCGCACCCTTATCAAAGTGTATGGTGGCAATGGATGGGGAACCAGCGGGCCATTTGGTATCTCTATGAATTTGCCGATGGCGCACAGCGCGGCATCATGTTGATCGGCAATCCGGTTACGATGTGGTTCGGTCTGATCGCGCTGCTCTGGTGCGCCTGGGCAGGTTGGCGCGAAAGGCGGATGGACTGTCTTGCTGTCGTGCTGCTTTATGGCGCCAGCCTGGCAATGTGGGTCGTGACACCCAAGGCGGTGCAATTCTATTTCCACTATTTTCTTCCTGCCATGTTCCTTTCAGGGGCGATGGCGCTTGGCGTGGAGCGGTTGTGGCAAAAAGGAGAGCGGCTGGTGCCCTGGGCGCTTATCCTCGGGGCATTGGGCTTCTTTGTCTATTGGTATCCCATACTCACTGCCGCCCCGCTAGATGATCCGCAAGATTTCCTCCACTGGGCGTGGACGCGCGGCTGGCAATAGCCTGCCACCGGGCGGTGACCTGACAGGCGACGGACCGCCAACTTGGCGCACGCCGCCTGCAAGATTATTTACATGGTTCTGGGCCGCACAGTGATCTCAACACCATCTTCATTTGTCGCAGTGAACGAACCGTCTTCGCCGGGCGCAGATTCTTCCCAGCACATTGGTTCTTCCTGATCGACATCGAGCGAATTTGTGAAGCATGTCTTTCCATCTACAACGCTCCAAGTGCCTTCTTCTAACACGTTGTCGTCTGCATCGACCGTCGAATGTGTGCCGTCGGGATTAAGCGTTGCGGTGGTGATGATCCCATCGGGACCAGTTACCTCATGGGTTCCGGGCAATGTGCCATTGGCGGTGGTCACTGCCGCGACATCTTCTTCAACCATCGCTTCTTCTTCAACCATCGGCGCTTCGGCAGCGTCATCGCTACAGGCGGCAAGCGCCAGTGGCGCTGCAAGCAACAGATATTTACGCATATCTCATCCCCTTCAGTTAGCGACCTCTTCAAAGCTATGTAGCACTGCGGTCGATTTGTGGGAAATCAGCCAATGCGCGTTCAGCGAGGATCGGTGCTTCGCGTGCGCAATTGCGTGACTGATTCTTTCAGGATGCGCACCGCGGATCTCAGGATGATCGCCGCCATCAGACCACCGATCAATATGTCCGGCCAAGGGGAGGCAAAAGCAGCGACTGCGCCTGCTGCGGCAAGAACACCGACATTGTTGATCACGTCGTTGCGCGAACATTCAAACGTGCTCGCCATGTTGATATCCTGCCCGCGAAAGCGCCACAAAAGCGCAAGACAGGCCAGATTTGCGACCAATGCCATGGCACCGAATATCAGCATTAATGTTGATGAAGGCGGAACACCGCTGGTCAGCTTTATCGCCACATTCACCAGAATGGCAATGCCTAGCAAAAGGATCAAAATACCCTTGAACAGGGCTGCACGCGCTTTCCAGCGGTCCCCACGAGAAAGCGCGAAAAGGCTTACTGCATAAACCAGCGCATCGCCCAACATATCAGTCGCATCCGCCATAAGAGCGGCGGAGCCGGCGATCATACCCGCTACAAACTCCACGCCGAACATGACCGCATTGATGACCAGCACCACAATCAGGACACGGCGCTGATCGGCCTGTGTCGCAAGTTGTTCAAGCTCGGAACCCTTGGATGAACAGCAATCGTCTGACATCGCCCTTAGATGATTGCTGCGGACAAATTCTGCAAGCCATACCGAAAGGCTGCGCCCAATGAAGCGGCTGCGGGCGATCAGCTAATGTCTAGCGGAAACGCCCCCAGACGAACCTGCTCGACAAGGCGTAATTCCAGACAGAGGCAATCACCACGCCGATCAGCGCCGCGCCCCACCAGATGAAGCCCTGATCCTCAAGCACGGTGGCCACCGCAACATTGGCAAATGCGCCGATCGAACATGCGCCGCAGAATTTGAGCCACCCCCAGAACAATCCGTCAGCCCCGTCCAGCTTCTTGTCACGATAGGTGAGAAGATTGTTGAGCCAGAAATTGAATGTCATCGCTACCATTGTGGCAATCGCCTGCGCCCAGCCGAACGCCACGCTTTGCGGCCAGTAGATTGCAGCCAGCACCGCCATGTGGACGATGACCCCTAGCCCGCCAACAAGGCCAAACAGCACAAAGCGCGTGGGTACGTAACGGCCGAAGTAGCGTTCCGCCAATCCTGCTATGAAATCGAGCACAACACCGTGATCCAACTTGCTGTCTCCGCTGAGGCGTTCTGCAAATTTCAACGGGAATTCCTTTACGATGAGACGCGGTTCGGCAGTCGCAAGAATGTCGAGCATAATCTTGAACCCTATGCCCGAAAGGTTTTCAGCCTGTTTACGCAGCTGATCGGTGCGCAGCAGGAAATATCCGCTCATCGCATCGGTCAATTCGGTGCCGGTCAATCGGCGGGCAAGCGCATTAGCGAGGCGCGATCCTTTTTCGCGGCCCTTGGATGAAAGGCCATCGGCATTGCCGCCAATGGCAAAGCGGCTGGCATAGGCAAGATCCGCCTCCCCCGATTTCACCGCTTCCAGCATTTCAACAAGCAGTGCCGGATCATGCTGGTGATCGGCATCCATCACCGCAACGAACGGTGCGGCGGTGGCGCACATGCCCTCTATCGCGGCGCTGGCAAGGCCGCGGCGGCCAATGCGCTGGATTACCCGGATACGGCTGTCGCCACGCCCGATACGTCGCGCTTCTTCGGCAGTGCCATCGTTTGAATTATCGTCGACGAATACAGCTTCCCAGCCAGTGGGGCCAAGCGCAGCCTCCAAGCGATTGACCATCGGCCTAATGTTGCCGCACTCGTTCAGCGTGGGCAGCACAATGGCCAGTTCCAGCGGGGCAGTGCGCTGCACCCCGACAGGCGTGGCTGCCGTTTCCACCTGCTGGTGAAATTCATTCTGGCTCATGTCCATGCCCCCGCGTTACGGGCGATTGTTAACCATAAGGTTACCGCGCGCATTAACTACATGCGTTGCAGCACGGCATCGCCAATTTCAGCCGTGCCCGCGCTGCCACCCAGATCGCCGCCAAAAATACCGTCTTCCAGCGTTTTGGCCACGGCCTTTTCCACTCGCGCGGCATCATCCTCTCTGCCCAGCGAATGCCGCAGCAGCATGGCCAGCGACAGGATCATTGCAAGCGGATTGGCCTTGCCCTGCCCGGCAATATCAGGCGCGCTGCCGTGGATCGGCTCAAACAGGCCAAGGGTGCCGAATTCACCCTGCGTTTCCCCCATCGCTGCGCTGGCGAGCAGGCCGATGGAACCGACGCACATGCTTGCCTGATCGGATAGAATATCACCAAACAGATTGCCGGTAAGGATCACATCGAACTGACCGGGATCGCGTACCAACTGCATGGCGGCATTATCGACATACATGTGGCTCAATTCCACATCGGGATATTCAGCGGCGGTATCGATCACAACGTCGCGCCACAGCTGGCTGGTTTCAAGGACATTGGCCTTGTCGACGCTGCACATGCGGCCCTTGCCACCAGCCTTCGCCCGACCCTGCGCAGCGCGGAAACCGACATGCGCGATGCGGCGCACCTCGTCTTCAGCATAGGACATGATGTCGAAACCCTGCCGCCTGCCATCATCCAATACGCGCGTGCCCTTGTCGCCGAAATATACGTCGCCATTCAATTCGCGCACTATCAACAAGTCGATGGCGCGGGCAAATTCGGGACGCAGGGCGGAAAGATCTTCAAGACCAGGAAACATGGTTGCCGGGCGCAGATTGGCGAACAGGCCCAATGCACTGCGCAGACCAAGGATCGCTTGTTCGGGGCGTAAATCACGTTCGAGCGAATCACATTCAGGATCGCCCACCGCGCCGAACAAAATGGCATCGGCCGCCTTCGCCATCTCCAGCGTATCCTGCGGCAAGGGATGGCCTTGGCGTTTATAGCCTACTCCGCCAACGTCCCCTTCGAACAGGACCAGCCCCGGCAGCGCCAATACATCGAGCACGCGGCGAGCCTGCTCCATGATTTCGGGACCGATGCCATCACCGGGAAAAAGTGCAATTTTCATGTCAGATCATCCGTCCGAGTAAATCTCTAAGGCGTTGACGCGCGGCCATAACGTCTCCGCGGCTATCGGCAAGCAAGTAGTGGTCAAGCGGCTCCACCAGATCGTCCATGACCTCTATAATCTGCGCAAGATCGCCCAAAGGCCGCTGCCCTGCCCCGCCATAGCCAAGTTCGCGCAGCAACAGCACTTCAAATCCCACCAGCGCCCCAGCCCAACCGCGCGCACTGGGGGCATGGCAGATGGCATCCAAGGTACCGCCCAGCGCATCGTAAAGCGAAGGATATGGCTGGCGTTCGGGCAGCGCCGTCGCGGAGAGCGCGCAGACCCAGGCAATCGCAGCGGCCGCCAAGGGCTCTCCCAGCCACGGGCCACGGCTTTGGACAAGTTCCACCTTGGCAAAAGGCAATTGGCTGTCCGATTTGGCGGAAAGCTGGACCTCCACCGCATTTCCGGGAATGACTACAGGTCGCAAATTCCGGCCGCGTCCGCCCGCGACATAGCCAGCAAGGAGGCCATATTCGCCGGTCAGAAAGCGCCCGATAACCGCGGTTTCACCATGTGGGCGAGCGGCAAGGAAAATGGCAGGGGCGCGGACGTGCATAAAGGTGCTGTCCTAATGCCGCCATGTCACAGAGCAAGAGCAGCCTGACCCTGACAACAGGGCCACTAGTCGATCAGAGCTTATCGGCCAGCTTCGCTTCAAGCGCGGCGAGCTTCGCTTCAAGTATTTCTACCTTTTCGCGCGCTATGCCTGCCATATCCTTCACCGCGTCAAATTCCTCGCGGCTGACAAAATCCAGGCCGCCCAGCGCCTCTGCCATGCGGGCGCGCGTCTGCTCACGTGCTTCACGCCCCATGCCCGCCAGAGTCCCGGCAGCGGAATTGGCGATTTTGACGAAGTCGGCGATGATCGGGTTTTCACTTTGCATGGTGTCTATGTGGTCCCTGTGTGCGCTGATCTCAAGATCAGAACTCATAGCTTTGTGCAGCGCCGTCTTCCACTGCCTCTGCCTGATCCGTTCCGGGATTAAGCTGGAGGAATTGCCAGTTAAGCGCAGTGGCAAAGATGATCCACGCCAAATAGGGCAGCATCAGCAATCCTGCCAATTTACGCACCCTGAAGAACAGCATGATCGTAATGATCGCCAGCACATCCAGTACTAGAATAACGGTAAATGCCAGCTGTATATCCTGCTTTCCGAAAAACACCGGCGACCATGCCAAAATAACTGCAAGATGGACAATGAAGGCCACGATGGCCCATCGCCGCGCAGTGGACCCCCATGCTGCGCACACAATCGCAAAGGCAAAACCCATCATTGCATAAAGGATGGACCAAACAATGCCGAAAGTGGCTGGCGGCGGGTAAATGCCCGGCTTGGCGAGCGATTGAAACCACTGGCTTTGTGCCGTCCCACCCAATTGCCCGGACAAAAATCCGAGCAGCATGACAGATGGCACGATGAACAGCGCCCAGCGAATCATACTGGCGCGCAATTGTCCTGGGGAAGCTAGGCGGTTCATTCGTTCTCCGGAAGCATCGAATCGGTGCGCATCGGTTTTGGCGGCGTGGTAGCCATTGGGCAAGCATTCCGGCCGAGACTGTCCGTTTGCGGGTCAGTCAATATCGGCATCGATCATGCCGCGAGAGGCGTTTACAAGGAATTCGACATTGCCCTCTGTACCGGTAATCGGGCTTTCCACCAGCCCGTCGACCCGCCATCCCCTCGCCTCTAGCCAGCCGGTCACTTCGTCGCACACGCGCTGATGTAGTGCCGGATCGCGCACGATGCCGCCCTTGCCGACCTCCGCCTTCGCAACTTCAAATTGCGGCTTGATCAACGCAATGACGCGGGCCAGTGGCGCGGCAAGCGCCAGTGGGATCTCCAGCACTTTGGCAAGGCCGATAAAGCTGGCATCGCACACCACCCAATTGCACGGCCTGTTGATCATATCGGGGGTCAGCGCACGGGCATTGGTCTGTTCAAGCACGGTGATGCGCGGGTCCTGACGCAGGCTCCACGCAAGCTGGTTGGTGCCCACATCCACGGCAAAAACATGCGTCGCGCCGTGGTGCAGCATCACCTGGGTGAAGCCGCCAGTCGAACTGCCGATATCCATTGCCACTGCGCCAGAAGCATCCAGCGCAAAATGCTCGATAGCATGGGCCAGTTTCACACCGCCGCGCCCAACCCAGGGGTGATCACGTCCGCGCACTTCGACCACCCAGTTTTCAGGCACTTGGTGTCCAGGCTTGTCAATACGGGTGAGCTTTCCCGATGGACCGGCAAAGACCAGCCCCGCCATCACCAGCGCCTGCGCTCGCGTGCGGCTTTCCGCCTCGCCGCGCGATGCGAGCAGTTGATCGATACGGGTGCGGGAAGGCTTGCGCTCGGCCATGGGCACCGCGATAGAAGGCCGGAACCGGCAGTGCCAGTGGCTTGTTGCCGGAACAGACGTTTTTCGTTGCAATCTGATGAGGTCTGACATTCCATGAAAATGCCCAGCCTGACATGTGCCCTTCTTTGCATTGTGCTGTTAACAGGCTGCGATGCCAGCGAAGAGACCGAACCGGTCGCAAAGCAACCCGCTGCCGTCCAGACCCCAACCCCCGTGGCAACTGCCGCCGCCGATGGCACCGCGCTGGCACCGGGCACGTGGGATATAACTGAGGATGCCTATGGCGCGCAGGCGAAATTCGGCGTGTCTCCTAGCCAAAACTCGATCATCATCAGCTGTAAGAGCTCAGTCGATGCACTGACGATTTCCATCCGATCCGATTCCGCCGCATCTGAGGCATGGCGTCTCGATGCAGGCGGAGAAGCAGCACGGATCGATCTGCAAACCGACGGCAATCCCGATTTCCCCTATATGGTCGCGCAGATCGATCAGGGCCTCGGCATCATCCACGCACTGGGTGAGCAAGGCCAAGTATTCACACTCACATCACCGCAGGGCGAACGGCTCCAGTTCCCTTCGCACCCAGGTATTCGCAGGGTTATTTCCGCATGCAATTAAATCGTTTCCGCCTGTTCACAACCAGCAGCGCCATCATTGGCGCAATGTCCTTGGCTGCGTGCGTTCCGCCTTCGCCGCAGCCGACACCTGCCCCTACACCAGCACCTCCGCCTGTTTCTACCGCGCAGCCCGTTCCGCCGCAGGTCATCACGCCAAGTTTCGACGATTGGTTGGACGCTCCACAAACGACGGGTGACTGGCGTTATTCGGCGCCCAGCGGCGTGCCCATGGCACAGTTCGGGCCGATGGGCAGCACGGCGCTGTTTTCCATGCGCTGTGATCAGGCAAGCCGCTCTGTTGCGATATCGCGTAGCAGCAGCGCGCAATCCGCACTCACGATGCGTATACGTACCGAAACGGCGGACAAGGATCTGACCGCTGGCCCACAAGCGGGATCGGTCGTGACTGCGCAATTGTCTGCAGGGGATGCTTTTCTTGACGCGATGGCGCTTTCCAAGGGCCGTTTTGCGATAGAGCTGCCCGGTGAAAGCACCCTTTATCTACCGGCGTGGCCGGAAGTTTCACGCGTGATAGAGGAATGCCGGCGCTGACGCAGGGTTCTGTCGTACTCCCGGTAACTTAGGGTCATGCGACAAGAGGCAGGTATTGTGACTGTGAAAAAGAAAAATACAAGGCTTGTCTTAATTGGCTTAGCGATTCACAAAGGGTGACAAGACCAGCAGTGAAGGCAGGTCTTGGACCCCCGGTGAAGCGGAGGTTCCTGGCTCTCATAGCGCGAAAGGAGGTGATCCGATGTCTCATGGTTCAGCAGGGAGGTCGGTGATGACCCGTGCGGAGCATATTCGGTAATTTCCAACGCGCCGAGTAAGGCTACGTGGGCGGTCTAACTGACCGCTGACCATGATAAGGGCGGTCACTGCTGAGGCAGGGCCGCCCTTCTCATATCTGGCGTCGGCGGCTGGTTTGGTCTGCGGTTTCTAACGTAAGCTCAGGCCGCCTGGAGGGAGATCCACCCAATCCGAGCGAGGATCTGGAAGTTGGGCGATTTGGAGATTGTTCGCTTCATATGGTTGAATTACGATTTCAGACCTGTTCGAGCTTGACCGGGGTTGGTTTGACGATATGGTTGCCATGCTAACCAAAGAAGCTCATTTGGCTGGTCAGTTGAATATAAACGCATGGTTCAAACCGCACCGGGAGCGCGAAGACCGATGACGGAAGTCTGCATCTTTACGAGCAATGGCGCTGAGGCGTCCCAAGCTGCGCATCAGGATCAGCCTGCCACCAAATCGGCACTTCGGGCTTACGAGAAACTATTTGGCCGAGGAGCCGCAATTCATCCCTCTAAGACTGGTTTGCCTAGCTGATGTTTTTTCTCAAAGACTTGCCTAGCCAGCGAATGGTCAGGGGTTATGCGGACCGCTTCGGTAATGTTGATCCCGCCAAAGTGCTCAAAGCGTTAGAACACATGCGCGCCGCCAGCATTCTCATACGCGAAATCGACACCTATTTTATGACGCATGACCTGTCGCAGCTTCGGTTTCTGACCCTTATCCTCATCGATCGAGAGCCTGAGCGCACGTCTCTTGCGGCCAGCGAAATAGCCGACAGGCTCGATGTCTCTCGACCGGTGGTTACGCGAACGCTGCAAAGCCTGGAACTTGCCGGACTGGTCAATGTCGTCAGCAGTGAGAACGACGCCCGATCAAAGGAAATATCCCTCACACAATTGGGACACGGTAAACTCAATGAAGTTCTGCCGGGCTATTTTGCAATCCTTCACGCCTCAAGGTCAGAGAGAGGGGCTTGGCAATGCGCGTCGTGATGCTGCGGACCCTCCTCGTCTGGTTTATAGTCTGGCCATTGGCCACAGGTATGCTTGTATTGCTTGCCGCATTTGCACGCGATCTCGCACTAGGTTTTCAGACATTCATCCTTACAGCAATTCTCGTCCCGCTCATCAGTCTGGTGCTTGCTCCGAACATGCATAGACTGGCAATGTTCCTGATGAGGAAAAAGATATGACAAGCCGATTTGAACGCGGCCTGGAAAATCTAACGGACCACATGCCCTGAACCTGTGTCGTTAGCGGCCATTCAACCCCGCTCCTTAAACACACCCTCTTGCCTCCCACACCTCTGCCGCCTAATCGGCGCCCAAGGAGTGAGCACGCACATGGAATTTACCCGCCTTCCCCATTCTGCCCCGGTACCCGGTGCCACGCGCGATCAGGCGATTGCCGATCCGGGGTTCGGCACGGTCTTTACCGATCACATGATCTCGATCGATTACGATGCGGGCAAGGGCTGGCACTCGCCTACACTCGGCCCGAGAGAGCCGATCCTGCTCGATCCTGCCGCTAGCGTGCTGCATTATGCGCAGGAAATCTTCGAAGGCATGAAAGCGTATCGGCTGGAAGACGGCACGATGGCGCTTTTCCGCCCCGATGCGAATGCCAAGAGGTTTAATAAGTCTGCAGCGCGTCTCGCCATGCCGGAACTGTCGGAAGATGTGTTTATCGAGTCGGTACGCCAGGTGGTAAAAGCCGATGCCGACTGGTTTCCTTCGGTGGGAGGCGGCTCGCTTTATATCCGCCCCTTTATGTTCGCCAATGAACATTTCCTCGGCGTGCGTCCGGCGACAAAATACAAATTTCTTGTGATCCTTTCACCCGCAGGAAATTACTTCAAATCCGGCGCGCCGGCGGTATCCGTGTGGGTCAGCGATTTTACCCGCGCCGCGCCCGGGGGCACGGGTGAAGCGAAATGCGGTGGCAATTATGCAGCCAGCCTAGTCCCCACGGGCGAGGCATTTGCAAAGGGCCACGATCAGGTCGTGTTCCTTGATGCTGCAGAGCATAAGTGGATTGAAGAGCTCGGCGGTATGAACTTGTTCTTCGTGTTCGATGATGATTCGGTCATCACTCCGCCATTACGCGGCACGATCCTGCCGGGTATCACGCGCGATTCGATCATTACCCTCGCCCGCGAACAGGGCCTCGACATGCGTGAGGAAATGTATTCGATCGACCAGTGGCGCGATGATGCCGCGAGCGGGAGACTGGTCGAAACCTTCGCCTGCGGAACGGCAGCGGTAGTGACGGCGGTTGGCAAGGTTGCTGGACGCGATGGGGAGTTCATCATCGGCAGCGGTGGACCGGGGCAATTGACCAGCACCCTGCGCGAAAAGCTTGTCGGCATTCAGCGCGGCAGCGTCGAAGACACGCACGGTTGGGTGACGCGGCTGGATTAGAGCGGCTGGGTCAAAGCGCCAAGGCAATCGGCGCATCGCCCGATTGCCATGGCTTTTCTCGCTGCATCACGGTCTTGAACAGATCGGATTCCAGGTGATCGGCCAGCCATTGCTTCACGCGTGGAAGATCGACCTTGCCCCACCATTCGCGGTCGGTCGCGGCGAATTGGCGGACGAATGGCATGATTGCCGCATCGGCCAACCCGCGCGTTTCGCCGCATAGCTGGGCGCCCTTCTCCAACCGCGCTTCGAGTTCGCGCAGGTATTTCACGCCCGCTTCGCGGTGAGCCACCGGGTCGCTGTCATGGCGATCGGGATATTTATAGCGATCGAGAGCGTGTTTGAACGGCCCGTCATTGGCGGCGATCAACTCCGCATCATCGCGTTCCAGCCAGCCCTCGGGATCGGTATGACCCAGCGCCCAGCGCATGATGTCGATGCTCTGATCCAGCACGGTGCCATCGCCGTGAACCAGCACGGGGACGGTGGCCTTAGGTGAAGCATCGCGCATCGCCTGCGGCTTGTCCGACAGTTTCACCTCGCGCAATTCGCACCGCGTTCCACTGACGACCAGCGCCATACGGGCGCGCATCGCGTAGGGGCAGCGGCGAAAACTGTAGAGCACGCGGTCAGTCATCGTCGGTTTTTTTCTTCTTGGTCAGCACCGCGCCCACATGTTCACGGCCCTGCTGCCTTGCAAGCACTTGCTGCTTTTGCCGCTCACGATAGGATTCGCGCTGCTGCTCGGTCCGCTGATCGTGACAGGCGGGACAACTGACCCCTGCTTCGTAAAGCGGGCTTGCAAGGTCTTCGGCGCTGACCGGCAGGCGGCAGGCGTGGCAGAGCCCATAGCTGCCCTGTGTCAGCCCATGGCCAACACTCACCCGCTGATCGAAAACGAAACATTCGCCGCGCCACAGGCTCAGTTCTTCAGGCACGGTTTCCAGATATTTGAGAATGCCGCCCTTCAAGTGAAACACTTCGTCCACGCCTTCGCTGGCGAGGAAGGCGGTCGATTTTTCACAGCGAATGCCGCCGGTGCAATACATTGCGACCTTGGGCGCCGTGCCGTCATTCTTGGCCAGCAACCGCTCTCGCTCTGCCTGGAACCATTCGGGGAAATCGCTGAACGTCGGCGTTTTCGGATTCACGGCACCTTCGAACTGACCGACAGCGACCTCATAATCATTCCGCGTGTCGATCACGATAGTGCCAGGGTCGGATATCAGATCATTCCAGTCCTGCGGATCGACATAAGTGCCTGCATTGTTTACCGGATCGAGCGCTGACTGCCCCATCGTCACAATTTCCGGCTTCACCCGCACCTTCATGCGGTGGAACGGCATTTTCTCGGCGCTTGAAAATTTCACCTCGATATCGGAGCAATCGGGCAAAGTACGGATGTGATCGAGCACTGCAGCGATGCCCTCATGCGACCCCGCTATTGTGCCATTGATACCCTCATAGGCGAGCAGTAAGGTGCCGCGAATGGCTTTGTCTTCGCAAAGCTTCTGGAGCGGCGCGCGCAAGCTTTCCGGGTCGGAGAAGGACGCGAAACGGTAGAGCGCTGCGACGCTGAATGGAGAATTGTGGGTTGGCGACAGGCTTTTCATGCATAGCCCTGTAACGAGAGGTGCAGGACGGGGCCAGCCTTCGTATAGTGATCATCCGCCTTCGCGGCCTTTCCACCATCACCTGAGAGAAACGGAAGCTCTACGTTCTATGCTAATGCGGCAGCAAGGTGTCGGCCAAAAATTGCATCTCCTTCAAATCTCATCCGGATATAGCGGGCGAATATCCACCGGAATGCTGGCCATCCCCGCAA
The DNA here is from genome assembly GCA_913061345.1 of uncultured Erythrobacter sp. Next base: position 19,135 of record CAJXTZ010000014.1, on the reverse strand, counting down.
TCGCGGCCTCGGCGTGCTCGTCCAAATGCGCATATTGCTCGAAGAACGCGATTGTACCGTCATAGTCGCCAGTTGCTTGCAACATCAGTTCGGTACGCAGCAGTTCTGTCAAGCCGCTCTCCAGCTTTGCCTCGTCGATCACGAAGTGGTCTGCATCGGCGTCCCAGGCGAAGGCGCCATAGTCGAGCAGGAAGCCATATTGTGCCGCTGCACCCTTGCCGTGGGCTTCTTCGATGCCGAAGCGCATGGAGCGGAACAGGCCGGCGAAATAGGTCGCTAGCAGTTCGCTCTTCTCGGCTGCGGGCAATTCACCACGTTCCATCATGTAGATGAGGTTGTAAATGCCCATGACATCGGCCTTGCTCTCTTCCAGCGCGGAATATTGCTCACGCAATTCTTCCTGCACCGTGGTCTCACGGCCCTCTACAGTAATGCTACCAGGGCCGAGCGAGTGCGACAATTCGTGGAACAGGGTGAACAATTGCATGTAGCGGCGGCTAACCAGCGCCGCCTGTTCTTCCGCCAGCACGATATCGGCTATCGGATCGAGAATCATGTCGAACTTCGCGCCCAGCACATTGGACAGGATCACTTTCTTCGCGCCTTTGGCTTCGCGCACCCGTTCGTCATTTGGCAGGTTGAAGGCGATTGTTTGCACGCCGGGTACATTATCGCCGCCGCCATGGATCTGATCCGCGACCGCAATCGGGCTTTCAAAACCGCGCGCGAAATTGTGATATTGCGAATCGATGGGGAGGTTACCCTCCATGTCACGCAAATAGCCGACATACCGATCAAGCGCGGCGCTTTCAGCAGGGTTTTTCAACGTTACGAAGCTTTCGAACGCTGTCTTTGTGCCATAGAGGCGGTCAGTATAGACTTCATACGGCCCAATGGCGATTTCGATGGGCGTGTCCTCCAGGTCCATCCACGCCATTTCGCTTTCGTAATAATCGTCTGAAAGGAAGCTGTCAGCGCGCAAGTTGAGGAAGCGCTTCAGACTGGCATTGGTGGTGATTCCCGCAGCTTCGCGCAGCAGTTCTGCAGCCGGCTCGAGGAATTCTGCATAAGCCTCGCTATAGGGAATAGCGGTGAAGGTTTCGCCGTCGCGTCGCACAATTGTATAAGGACTCATCAAGGCGTTGCGCTGGTCGGGATAGGCTTCGAGATAGGCGTCAAATTCTTCGCGGGTCAGATCAGCCGGATAGAAGCCCGCACCCTCGGGCCATTCGGTGTCGCCGTAGAAGGGGTGGTTATCCGCCACGCTGTCCCATGGGCCGAAATGACGATCAAACATGTCAAGTGTGTCAGCATCGCCGCTGGCCTCGATCTCCGCACGCATTTCGGGTAGATCCGCGCCGCGCTGGCGCAGGTAAATCTCGTCCATATACCCGCTGGCTTCGATCAGCAGATTGACCACCTGGCGTTCTTCATTGGAGAGGTAGGACGTCTCCGGCGCCATATCGACATCGGCAATCGTCGCGCGGCTGGCCGACATGTCATACCCCTGTGCGGAGGCCTCCTGTGCCGCAGGCGTGCAAGCGGAGATCAGGGCAATTGGCGCAGTGGCAAGCATCAGAATGGCAAGGGCGCGACGCATGGGACAATCCTCGAATAAAAAAGGTTACGACTGTGACCGGATAGACGAGCGTCGGGGCGAAGTCACGCCTGCCCGTCCTCCCCGGCTACTGCCTGCGATCGCCGGCCTCTGCGCCACTCGCCGCCATCCCCGCCGGAATGGCGAAAACGTGCTTGGCAAAGCGAGGTTCTATTCGCCAAAAGAATTGCTTGCCTTGTTACACGCGGGATGTGCCGCCACCTTTCGCGCAACACTTTATTCAGGAGCACCGCAATGGCCGACCCAACCTACACCCCGCCCAAAGTCTGGAAGAATACTGAAAGCGGTGGCCAGTTCGCCAGTATCAACCGCCCAGTTGCAGGTGCACGGCACGATACTGAACTACTCGCGGGTGAGCATCCTTTTCAGCTGTATTCACTGGGTACGCCCAATGGGGTGAAGGTCACCATCATGTTCGAAGAATTGCTGGAAGCAGGTTTTTCGGAGGCCGAATATGATGCATGGAAAATCGACATCAGCGAAGGCGACCAATTCGGATCGGGTTTCACCGCGCTCAATCCCAATGGCAAGATTCCTGCCCTGCTCGATCGTTCGGGTGAAACACCGTTCCGCATTTTTGAAAGCGGCGCGATCTTGCAGCACCTTGCGGAGAAATTCGATTACCTCCTGCCGTCGGGCGGCGCAGCACGTGCAGAGGTGTTGAGCTGGCTCAACTGGCAGATGGGTACAGCGCCATTTATTGGCGGCGGCTTTGGCCATTTTTACGAATATGCACCGGAAAAATACGAATATCCAATCAACCGATATACGATGGAAACCAAGCGGATATTCTCGGTTGCGAACAATCGGCTCGAAGGTTCTCGCTACCTCGCGGGCGATGATCTCAGCATTGCCGATATCGCGGCCTATCCGTGGTTCGGCGCACTGTGGTATGGCGGTTATAGCGATGCCTCCACTTTTCTCTCGCTCCATGAAGAATATGAGCATGTGGGCCGCTGGATAAAAGGAATCGATGTACGTCCGGGCGCGATACGCGGGCGGTTGGTGAATACAGGGGCCATGGCCGAACGCCACTCTGCCGCCGATTTCGATGCAGTGGAAGATCGCAGCCTGTTCGAACCTGTGCGCAAGCCCGCCTGACTTTTCCAAACACTGCCGCGCTGCGCTTGCGCCTCGCGTCGAGGCCGCTATATGAGCGCCGTGCTGCTGGGGTGTAGCCAAGTGGTAAGGCACCGGTTTTTGGTATCGGCATTCGCAGGTTCGATCCCTGCCACCCCAGCCAAGCAGCCTCAAGAATAGCTGAAAAGCGCAGAATCCCTAGGATGCGAGTCCAAGGGATTCACAGTTGTCCCCAGCAACTGTCCCAACCAGCTGTCCCAAGGCAGGGATGACAGCAGGCCTCGAAAGGCTTGCCCGCATGCCCCGATCACCCGTCCAAAACCTCAAACGCCGCGGCGCCGTCTACTGGTGGCGACGGAGCGTATCTCTCGCCTGTTTGGCATTTTCGGATTCTCGACTCATAAGCTTGGAGTTCAGCTTGTTCTCGAAGGAGCTGGACATTGCCCGCGGACGTGCCGCGGCGATGACCGCTTATAGTGAGAGGCTGAAGATGAGTTTCCGGGAAAATGTCGCCGAGTTTGGGCTCGATGAAGGTGCGATGGCGAATTTGTTCGTCACCGAAATGCGTTGCTATCGCAATGAACTTATCCATCTCGAGTCTGCCTGGAAGATGCATCCGGACTGGAGCCGGACATCGAACAGGCAGGACGATCTGGCCGTTTTCGAGAAGCTGTGGACCGCCATTGCCGAAGAAGGACTCGGCGTCCCTCGCGACTGGGACTTTGTCGAGAAGCATTTCGCCGACTTCGACGAGGAGATGCAGAGCAACATTCGCAGTCTTCTCCGTGACCATCCCAACCTTCCGGAATCTCTCGCTCTCGCTGCCCAGCGCAGGCTGGACGAAATTGGCGCCCCTGCAAACGGGGTCACCATCCCCGTCGCTGTCGACTTCATCGCACGCGCTCGCGCCGAAGCGGCCCGGCGTGTGAAAGAAAACATCGATTTCGACGATTTGGCAAAGCTCGCCTCTCTTGCTGCGTCTTTTGCCGCGAGTGCCTCAGCCTCCTCAAACAACGTGCCTTTCGCGATGGCTAGTCCGATGCAGCCTGGTCTCGCGATTGCTCCGCCGATGAATGAAGAGCAGCAGCGTATTGCTGAGATGACGCCAACGGAGTTTGCCGAGGAATTCATCAAGGAGAAATTCAGCGGCCTGGAGCATCGGACGGGTAACAAGCGCAAGCGCGAGATTGTGCAGGATTCGACTTTGCGCGACATCAAGTGGGTGGCAACGCTGCTCGAAAAGGCGATGCCATCAGGCACTCCGTTCTCGAGAGTTACCATTGAACACGTGACCGATCTCGACGCTTGGTTCGATCGCTTACCCAAAAGCATTGGAAAGTCACCGAAGGACAAAGAACCCGGGACCACCTTCGAAATGATCGAAGAACGCGTGATTGAACGTCTAGAGGATGAAGACGACGATTTCGATCACGAGCAGATCGGTCTCAGCATCAACACCAGCAACAAGCACTGGCAAAATTTCAAGCGCATGCACGCGCACCTTCGTTCAGTTGTTCCGGGACTGCTGGAAGTGAACGTAGACAAGTTCATTACTCCCGAAACCAAGGACGATCGAGAGGCTGTAGACGCATATACCAAGGAACAGGGTGAGGCGATTTTCAGCCTCCCACCTTGGACCGGCTGCGCGGGCCTAAGCGACAGGCTAAATGCAGGTAGCGAGATCATTCACGATGGCCTGTTCTTCATACTTCTGCTGGTCTGGTATACCGGCGCACGAAGAGAGGAGATGTGCAAGCTGAAGCTTGACGATATCTTCGACAGCGAAGCGCATGGCATTCCCTATATTTTCATACGCCCGACCGATACCGGCAGGATCAAGTGCAAAAGCTCGAAGCGGAAAATTCCCGTTCATGAAGAACTCGTTCGCCTTGGTTTCTTGAAGTATGTTGCGGCCATGAGGGCGGCAGGCGAAATCCTCCTTTTTCCGGAGATGTATCCGTCCGCTGGAACCAAACGCAAGATTGGCGACGTCTTCTACAAAATCTGGTGGATATACATCCGTCCGTTCGTGCCTAATCTCAAGCGCGGACAGGCGATGCACGCTGCCCGCCACACGTGTTCAGATGCTCTCAAGCAGGCCGGAATCGATCTAGAAAAAAGAAACGACTTACTCGGTCAGAGCCAGAAAGCACTTGGTGAAGGAGCCTCTCGATATTCCGAACCCATCGCGCTCGGCAAAATGAAGGAGATGCTAAAGGATATTCCGACTGTAACTGGACATTTGGACGATGTCGTGACGGTCAACTTGCGTCCTCCCGAACTGCGTGGAGGGCGTCCAACTCGCGCCAAGAGGCAGGCATGACGAAACCGTAGAGCCACTCCACGAGCGATACTCGCCAATCTCAAGAGCATCGTGCCGATGTTGAGGGGCACGTCCTCAATAGATCGGGCCGGTGGATCACCATCCGCCGGCCCGATTGATCCGCGAGCTACGGTCAAGCCACGAGATCGTAATCGTCGGCAATTTGTTGGTGCAATTGGTCAGTGTAGGCCCTCAACTCGCTGGCCAGCGAATGCTCCGGTCGTCGTCGTAAGAACCCCTCGACCAGCACAATAATGGCAGGCTCTAGCCGCAAACAGTCGGTGCCTTGCGCAACCAGCCAGCCGAGCTTGGCAATAGACAGCAACAGGCAGTCGAGCTCGACGTGATCCCGCAGGTTTTGCCATGCACCGGCGCTCACCGGTCGTCGCACGCCCGGCTTTGCCGCCACCAAGTTGAACGGAACGCCCATTCTCAAGAGCACCTGGCTAAGATGCGACCAAGTCTTCCCTCCTGATTTCAGCATAATTCCTAGGTCCAAGTGCGGCCTCGGCCCACGCCTCCCTGGCTGATCGACCAGTTGGGGAGGAAGTCGAAGGCCACGGGCCATAGCTCCAAGCACGAGCACCGGGATATCGGTGCCGAGACCCCCATACGTCATTACCGGCTTCCCCTCTTGGGCGCGGAGGTAATCGAAGAGCTGGCTGAGAACTCCTTCCTCGTCAAACCAGTCGTATTCGTTCCAGCTGGCCACCTCGCCAGTCGAAATTCTGCCTTCGTCATCGACCGAGAACTGGAACACGGCTGCCGCCATGACCTTCTTGACCGCCACTGCCCTTCGCTTTGATCTCTTATCCATCGCTCGATGGGCCTCGTGAAGCTCTTGGTCCCAGTGAAATTCGCAGTCGAGCGCGATGTAGCTTTGCTTCGCCATTTGCCTTTTCCTTTCCTTGGTTATTGGCGCAATCACGCTTCGTCAGAAGGGAAGCGGGCGAGCATTTTCGATCGCCCGCCAGGCCTGGTAGGCCGAGCCCAGCGAGGTCCGGTCGTTCTCGCGGCAGCAGGTCGCAAGGAAGGTCAACCAGAGGACCTGCGCCTCGTCGGCTGCGCGGCGAGCCTGTGCCAAGGTTGATGAACCCGGACCTGCACGCTGGATCGCGTAGAACGCTGCGGTTTCGTCGAGCGCAGCTTCGCAGCACTTCAGCGGCATGATCGCGAGGTCACTTCGCTGTCTGCGGATGAGTTGCAGGTCCGAGGGCGAGAATGGCATCTCTGCGCGCATTGCCATGCGCCATTCGCGCATCTCGGAAGGCTGCGCCTTCGCAATCAAAGTGGCATTATCCGGAATGCTTCTGGCGATCCCGCCGATGATATCCGAACGCTTAGTCTCGCGGTCGAAGGCATAATGTTCGACGGCAAAACGAGCACCGTATTCGTTACACTTGGTGACGGTGAACATCGCGATGCACCGGATGGTTGAGCGGTAGCTCGCCGGTCGGTCGCGCACGATTTCCAGTGCCGTCAGCACGCGCGGATGGTGCCTGGGAGAGAAGTTCATGTGGGGTTTCCTGTTCCTGAAAAGAAACAGGCGGCGCCTCCCGAGGAAGACACCGCCTGGATGATCGTAGGTTTGTGAGGATCAGGCTGCGAAAGGCGCTGCGTTCCTGATATTGCCAGAGCTATCGACGAAGAGGTCGCCCGGGGTGGGCCCTCCGGTGCAGAAGGGCGCAAGTGCTTCGGCGGTCGCGGCAATTCTCTTGGTAGCACGGCGGTGCGATCGTCTTTGCCGAGCCGCAGTTTCAACGGGCACAGCAATGAGGCGGCCGCATTCGCTTACAGCGAATTGCTGCCTTCGATCCTCGGTCATCAGCACGAGCGGGCCATCATCGCCTAGGGCTGCCGGAATGACCTTGGTTGCAATTACACCCTCTGCGTGTGGCATCATAGCCAGATACAAGTGCGGTGCGGCTGCTTCCTCATCCGCATAGATGGCAATCACACAGGCCCAGCCACTTTCTGCAACCTTGCATGCCGCAACATTGAGAATGCCCATATCGATGCCGGTCACCGAAGCGAATTTGACTGCGGCTGGGACGGTTCCCCCGACGGGAAGGCCAAGCTCCAGATGGAGGGCATAGGCGTTGGCCCGGCGGGCATCGTGCCCGCCGGTGGTGGAAGTGTTCATATCGTAGTCCTTGTTGTTGGATGGCGGCCTTCTGGCCGAAGCTTTTTTCCTTCTCGGACGTCAGCTCATCTTCATTTCAACCAATCCGGAACCTTGACATTGGGCGGCTTCGGCACCCAGGTTTCATTTGCTCGGTATCGTTCGCTAGCCGGGAGCGGAACGACGACTGGCCGTTTGCCGATCGTCTTTTTATACCAGCGGTATTCCTCCCGGAACTCGGTCGGCCGAACATGCTTGTGCCAGAGCTTGTGGGCGCGCTCTTTGGCAAATCGGTAACGCTGTTCCCATAGATCGTCCCCGAAACCATGGGCAGCGGTGCTTGCTTCGAACCGCCATGCGGGAGCGTCCATGGCTGCCAACACTTTCGCCATGACGCTCTCACCGTCGGAGCAGACATGATCGAGCAACTGGATAAGTGCGAGGACATCGTCCTTCGCCCTGTGCGCAGACGGCATGAAATAACCCGCCTGATTTAGCAGATATCCCTGCGGTCCGCGTTCGAAGCCTAGCTTTCGCCAAGGCACGTCGGCCATAGCGCAACCCCATTTCGCAGGGACGTGACGACCGATGTGCTTTTCGATGAAAGGTCGGTCGAACTGGGAATTAAACGCGATAACCCCATCGCAGTATTCGAGAAGTTCGGCGAGCTGCTCAGGACAGATCGACTCTCCTGCCAGGACAGCATCTGTAAGCCCGGTCAACTCGACGATTTCAGGGGGCAGCGCGTGGCCGGGGTCGACCAGCCCGGTCATCACGCTTCGCACCGCGACGATCCTCCCGGTATCGCTTATGTCCACGATCGCGGCGCACAGTTCGATGATCTGGTGCCTGGAAAGGTTAAGTCCGTTGGTTTCCGTATCAAGAACGCAGATCCGGCGGTAGTCTTCGCGTTCCCGTGCCCGACGCGGCCAGTCCTTGCGGTCGCGCACGGCCTGGAGAATTCGTCGCCGGTCGCTGGGCGCATCGTTGTCGCCGACGATCGTCGGTGTGAGATTTGAGCTATTCATCTAATTGCCTCGCTGATCGAGGTCGGCCGAAGGGCTTTTCCCTTCTCTCCACCAACCTCGTTCAGCGAAGCTGACGAGAAGGCTTTTCCTGATGCGGATGCGTGCGGTGGTGTCTCGAAATCACCGTCCGAGCCCCGTTTGCATTGATGCAATATTTTTGAGGCGCTCAGCGTGTCTCTCTGCCTGCGTAGCGATGCGTTTCTTCTGCCCGCTCGCCAATCTCATCGTAGCTGTTTCCGCAGCGGCAGATTTGCGCTGCAGCACCCAGGCACACCGGTCTCGCTCTCTCATCAAAGCTTCCAACGGTGCGTCCGTTGAAGCATCCCGACGCATGGCGTCATATGCTGCCTCGGCCTGTTGCCAGGCGACAATTTCAGGCACCGGAGGCTCTGCCGTTTCGTTCTCACGCGTATGGCTGGCAGGCGGTGCCTCAGCTACATTCCTGCTATCTTCGGGTTCCTTTTGTATTGTCGCCCGTATGGGATTTTCGTAGTTATCGTGTTCAGGCGGAACGATGCTGTCCCGTCCTAGCCTTTGTGGCTGATCACCAATTGAGGTCTTGCCAGTCCTTAGCCGAACGCTGGGCTGATGCTGATCAGAGGTGACCAGTTTAATGCCATACGACGCGGCAACGCGGGATGCGGCCTTCCATTCGGCCTTATTCAGTCCTGCGGCGCTCACAACGTGAGCGCCGCGCGCAGCGAACAACGTCATCGTTTTCTTCAATTCGGCCTCGCCGGCGGGGCCGACAAGGACGACTCTATTGCCGAAATCAACGATGCGGCCCCGTGTGAGCGGCGATGCCCGCCGCTGGTAGATGGTTCGGCGACCGCTATTCGCTGCAATGAACAGGGCGTCGGACTGTCCCTTGATCTGCTTGGAAGCCGTTAGAGCGGGTGCCTCGAAAATCCTAGCACCGACAGACGCGAACATTACTTCACTAGGGTCGGGCGGCAACTCGCCTGCCCGCCAAGCATCCAAAGTCGGGAAGACACAGGTGCTTCGGCCTAATGCGATCGCTTCATTAAGGCCCGGGGTTCGCGGCAAGGCCATTCGCACACTTCGCGTAATCGCATTCAATCGCTCAAAATACTGTGCGTGCATAGCTGCATAGCGAGGGCGATCAGGGTTCCCATCGATCGGTCTGGAAGGCCGAGGACAAACGTCCTTCCCAAACTCTTCCGGGAGTTCGCCGTATCTCGCCCGAAGCTTGCCGAAGCTCCACCGACGAATGACCGAACATCGCACGAACTCTTCCTGTGCATCCCCGTTCAGGCCATCCGTCGTCACGCGATAGACTGCACCTGATCCTTTCTTGCTGAGAGAAATTCCCTCACGATCAAGAGCATCTAGTAGGTCCGCTAAATTGCGGTGTTTCTCGATGAGCTCTGGAACAACGCGTCGGACGAGCCGCTCGCCGGACTCAATTCCGGTCTTGGCCTCTTTGGCTCGCGCAGCGGATGAGACGTCCTCATCTGGATAATGGCGATCAGGCCATGAGAACGGATTATCAGCAGCGCCGATGTCTGTCTGACCGTCGAGGATCAGCCGTCCGTCTCGAACTTGCCAACGAGCTTTCTTTTCGCGCGACCAACCGGTTTGTGCTTCCATCACGGCCAACATCTGGTGAGCGCGGGTGATGTTATATTTCAGCGGATTGACGATCTCGCCGGTATCCTTGTCGATACGCAACACAACGAGATGGACGTGCTCATTATCCGTGTCGCGATGAAGTGCTGCCACAGCCGGGCAGTTATCAAGCCCAAGGCCCTTCATTAGCGTATCAACTGCGTATTCCAGATGCTCGCCGAACCCTTCCCCTTCGCGCAGGCTTAGGATGTAATGCTCGACGATGTCGGTAGCGGGATCGGCATCTTCAATTAGCGCGCCCATCTCGGCAGCGATAAGCAGCGGCTCCTTCGACCGAAGATTTCGCGTGAATGTTGCGGCGACCTCTTCCTTGTGGGCGTCTCGCCTCACGTATCGCAGAAGATCGGTATGGTAAGCATCGACGGCGGTTTCCATGACCGCCGACGCAAGGGCGCGCAGATCTGCCCGGCAGGCATAATGGATAAGACCCGTGGCTTTGCCTCGAAGGCTTTCCACCATCGCGCTGTTCGGACGACGGCGACGGACTCTGTAAACCGTAGTCACAACACATCCTCGCTCAGTTTTTTCGGATGTTGTGACTCGAGAAGCGCGAGAGCTTCCTTGAGCAACGCATCGACGGCTTCAACCTCTGAGGTGGGAAGACCGCGCGCGACAGCAAGGTGGATGGCGCGGATGGTCCTAGCGATCGCTCTTCGTTCGTTAATCCGGCTCCAGCTCTGATCCTCAAGGACCAGCCTTGCAGCATACCTGCCGATGGATAGCTCGCCGGCGCGCTTCTGGGCAGCTGCGATCTGTTGATCATTCAGGCGGAAATGAAATACGGTGCTGGACATTTTACTGCCCCTCCGATGCGAGAAGGCGAAGCCGCCGAGCAGCACAAGGTGTATACACCTTGCATCCTGCGTAAAAATAAGCCTGACACCGGTCCCTACCGGGCCGGTATATGGGGATTTCAGGCTGGCTATAGGCAACTCCGGGCGATCGACCGGCGGCGCGCAAGGTATTCCGGTACGGGTTCGCGCGGCGACGAACCGGCAGCCAGAAGGGGCTCGAACAGGTTCCTGCCGGGGAAACGTTATTTCTCCGGAAAATTCCCGCTCGGATTCCACGCCCCGATCGGAGGTTTCTTGTGGCGGAGTTCACTTCCAGGACCCGCACATGCGCTGGAATTCTCGGGCCGCTGTGAGCAACTCGCTGTCTGACCGAGCGCGTCGCAGCCGTTCAAATGCATCAAACTTCGCGTAGTTATTGAGGAGAGCTTCGTCTGTGACTTGCGATTTCCGGTCAAGGACCTCGAACGTCGGACGTGGATGACGATCTGGATCGACCGAAAGGCCGGACGTCGCGCCTCGAAAGACGCTCAGCATCAGAGGTTCGCGCGATGCATTGATCAGCCACCTGCCAATGAACCCACCCGCCAACCGATAGCCGGGAACAGGTGTCAGGTAGGGGTCCGATAGCGAGCCTCTTTCATCTTCTGCGAGAGCCATGATGCCCGAAGGAAGGTGACCGAGTTCGGACACCTTAACGCTATCGGGAAGGACCAATTTCCCAAAGTTTCCAGACCGGTCCTGATGGTTCTTTACCACGTGAACATCGAGGCCTTCGTTCAAAAGATCTCGCGTCACCCTCATTGCAGTCTCGCTGCCGTAAGTCTTGAGAGCGGTCGTCGGAACAACGGCGAGCATCCTTCCGCCGCGACCTGTGATTTCCGCATTTAAGGCGGCTCCGAATGGGAGCGGGTCATACTCGCCGCTACTGGGATTAGCGCCCACATCGATAACAAATATCTCGCGATTTTCGACACGAGAAACGATGCGAACAGCATCCTGAGCTCGCGACTCTGCCTTGATCAGATGAGCGTTGTCGAGAGAATGTTTGAGCGCTTGATTTCCCCGATCCTGGCTGGCGAGTGCTACATCGACACCAATCATCTGGGATATCCCTTCGATGACCCGCGCGACCATAGTCTTGCCAACACCGCCCGCCGGATTGATGATCCATACGATCGTGTGAAGAATGGGAGAATCGCTCACAGCCAGTCCTCCCCGTCGAAAGTGTCGTCGGCGAGCCGCCGGGGCTCACTTGATGCGATCTTGGGCGGAGGGCTGGGATCGACGTGCGCCGTGATATTCTCTGCCGGGTCGGCGCTATTGCGCTTGCGCCGTTCACCGATCCTCGCTGCCTTCTGGAGGTCGCGCCAATTCCCGAACACACGGTTCATGGCCCGTTCCAAGGCCGCGGGTTGCGCGGTGTTAAGCGGATGTTGCGCAATGATAGCAGCAGTGGTCGCCTTGTCGTAACCGGCCGCAATGCACTCGAAGAAACGCTTTTGGCTGCGCCTGAGCACTTCATCGCAGGACAGAGCTTCGGGTTCCGTCTCGTCATGCCCGGCCAATTTCGCCAGATCGGCGAGCGGAACATTGTCGAACTGCTCTTGCGTGAGACGATCGTGGTTGTCCCTTGCAGTTCCTTCGTTTCGGTCTATCACAAGTCTTTCCTCTGGTTTATGTTTGGAAAAGCCCAAACAGACCAGTTTGTAGGATAAGATCTCGAAAGAGAGAAACCTGCGGAGAAAAACCGCTGCGGCAGCTCCTGAAAGATATAGGCGCCGGCCATGATACGGACAAGATTTATTCCCGGCGCAACCTTGAGAAAGCCTCCTCGGCTTAGCCTTCTGCCGTCTACTTAAAGAAGATCGTCTAGGAATTCGCTCCCAGGCGTGAGCCCCGTTACAAGTAATTGGTCACGCGCACGCGTGCATGCCACGTAGAGCAAGTGTCGCTCCGTCTCGTATACGCTTTCCATCTCGGCGACATCGCCGATCGAGGCTAGCCGCTGTGGATCGGGGATTACGTCCTCGTCGCAAGCCATCACCGCTACCGCTCGAAATTCCAGCCCCTTCGCATCATGCATGACAGTTACGATGGGTGGCTCAGAATCGGCGGATGCGGCAACAGCGTTTTGGGCAACCTTTCGGGCGCGCTCAAGCTGATCGGGGCCGCGAACCAGAAATGCAATTTGCTTTGCAGGGATCCCTGAGGTCATGCACCGTTGAAGCCAGCTGCTCACAAATTCCGCTTCTGCTTCGGTGTCGTCCAGCAGTCGGACTTCCGGAACGGGACCATCGAAGATCGACACCGTGCCACGGCGACCTTCCTCTACGCCATCCAGATCCGTAATCGCAGGCGGAAGCAGGCGGTCTGCCATTGCCCTGATCTGGTGCGACGTGCGGTAGTTCACCCTCAGCGAATGGCTCCGGCCCCTAATGTCGAGACCCAGCTTCGCCCAGCTGAAGGGCAGCCGGAATATGCGCTGCCCGATATCGCCTGAAAGAAAGAGGGCCTCGTTTTGACCCTTGCCCACCGCCGCGAGGAAGCGGACCTGTGCGACCGTGAGATCCTGCGCTTCGTCGACGACGACATGTTCGAAGGGGATTGTGTCGCCGTCCTGAAGCCACCCCGTCAAGCGGTCATAAATCATAGCGCGGGTTACCAAGCCACGCTCGGCCATCCGGGTTCGGATGTGGTCGAATACGGCCCACGCGGCCTCCCGCTGCTTCGGACCTAATCGGGTTCGTCGACCTATACGGGGAAGTGTGGCGTAACTCTCCGGGTCGGTTACGCCCCACGCATCGACCAACTCCTGCCATTCTTCCAGCAGGAATTGCGGTGTAAGGTCGCCACTAAGGCCTGAGGATAAGGCTTCCTCAATCAGCTCCCGTATCTGGCCATGGTCGACAAGATCTGGGTCACCGAACTGCCGACAATACAGCTCCACCGCTGCTTCATCGAGCGGCCGGACCGTAACGCGCTCCCGCAACGCCGGAACAGCCTGCGTCTGGATTTCGAGCTTTGCGGACAGAGCTCGCGCGAGCTCTGGGGAGAAGGTGGTCAGGAGAACTCGCGCTGTCTCGCTCTGCTCTGCAAGATGCACGGCGCGATGGAGTGCCACGATGGTCTTACCCGTTCCCGCTGATCCGGTAACGCGGGTCGGGCCGGTCACCTTTCGCCGCACGAGTTCACGCTGCGCCGGGTGCAGGAAGACTGCCCATTTCTCGAAAGGAGCATCGAGCGCCGCGGTGAGTTCGTCGACATTGTCGAATACGCGGAAGCGCCGCTGTGCGTCGGGATGAGCGTAGGGATCGGCGCCCGGTTCGGCCGGGGTGACGATATGATCCTCAAGCTTCCCGCCGGTCGCGAAATCATAAAGGGCTTCCGCAGCCTCGGCTGGAAGTCGGTCGAACAGAGTGTCGATTTCGGCCTCCGGCATCTCCTGCACATGGCTCAACCATTCCCGCGGAACGCCGACATCGAGGAGCTGGTCGTCCGTCAACGACCAGAACGGCTGGACGGTATCTTCGGCGGCTTCCCTTGCGCCGGAATGGTCGCCGAATTCAGGCCCGGCCGTCTGTTGGCCCTCGATCACTTCCACGATCTGCATGGCGCCGGACCGCTCGTGAGGAATGAATTTGCGCCGCTCGGCCCAACGGTAGGCATCGTTGTGGTGGCCGACATACGCGAGCAGGTTGTCGTCGCCATCACGACGCAGGATGATGCGCAAGTCGCGCGAGACGCGCGCCGACCAGACCTTGTCGTCCCCTGCCCTGGTCAACCGTTCGAGGCTGAGGCCTGCGCCCTTCGGGTCCATCATCAGATCAACGGTCGTGATCTTGACCTGTTTCTGCTCCTGATGGGTAAGCTTGGCGAGCGCATCGGCGAAGGTCGAGGCGTAGAGGAGGGTCATCGGCTGGTATTATTCCGGCGCGGGACGATGGCGGCCCATGGAAATACGATCCTCTGAGGCATTCTGCCGCTGAAGGTGAAGCCCTTGTTATGTATGTCGAGGGCGCGTCCGCCATTGGATCCTTGGCCGGGCACACACATGGTCTTCCGGTCGTTCCAGAGATCCTCATGAAGAACCCAAATCAGGATGTGCTCGATCTCCTCGCGGATGAGCACTCTGGTTTCGCCGTTTGGCTTGCGGCCCGGCGTGGTAATCGTCCCGATGCTGATGCTCGTTTCGCCATACTGGCTGCGGATTTCATCTACCTTGGGATGGTTGCGAAATCGCTTTTTTAGGTCGTTGGTTATCCCGATGTAGACAATGCGATCTCGCGTTCTTTGGTTACCGTGATTGCGAACGATAGCGTAGAGATACCCATTCCGGTAAACCTCGCTCTCATCCTTGAAGGGAATAGTCCCGTCCCGTTCGATCCGGGACGGTCGCGACCAATCAATCTCAATAGGCTGATAAAGCGGTCTGCCGTTTGAATCTTCGAACAGGTCTTCATCTTCCCCGAAATCAGCAATGCGCAGGTTTCTGTGCATCCCGTCTAAACCTCCAGCACCTTCATCACCTCGTCGCCGAGGTGGTTCACCACCTTCACAGCTACGCGGCCGTCCTTCGGCTTCGCAAAGGGCCGTGACCGGACGCGGTTGAGGCTGTCCCAGGCTTCCTGATCCACCTCTGCCTTCAGCGTCGTCTTCAGCGCCTTGTAGGGATCGTTCGCGCCGGGGAAATAGGCGTGGCGGACGAAGAAGCTTTCGTAGTTGTAGTCGGTGTCGATGAACCACACGGCTATGTCGTCGGCGTCGCCGCTTTCGATCTGGCCGCCCTTATACATATCGACGCCCTGCACCTCGATGCTCACCATATCGTCGCCCTCGTCGTGGACCACGATGTCGGGTTCGCCGAATACGGTGAACAGGTTGCCCGCACCGGTATTGGCGAGGTCGGGCATGTGCAGGTCCGGGTTGATGCGCGCCTGCAGCACGGTGAGCGCACCCATCTTGGTGAACTCGGTCGCCTGCGCATCAAAATTGAAGGCAGCCGCGATCAAAATGTCGAAGCCCGCTTCCGACGCCTCACGAGCGGCCGCAACCAGTGAAGCGCGGCTGACAGTCCCGTATTCGGGGCCGATCAGGATAGCGGCGCGGCGGCTGGGCCGGTCGGATTTGGGACTGGTCCCAGCTTCCTCGTCGTCCTCGTCACCGGCTTCGTCGAGCGATTTCTGCACCACGGTGCCTTCTGCCACGACCCATTCGCCGGGCCACAGCTTCATGCTTTCGAACACCAGCCTGTCGTCGCGGGAGGATTGCTGGACGCCGGAGCGTTTCAGGTTGTCGAGCACCATTTCGGCGAAGTCGGCGCGTTCGCCGCTCTCGCCCTTCTTCGCCCTGCCCTCGGCCGCTTCGATCTCGTCGAAGAAGCTGTCGTCGATATCGACGGCGGGGACGCGGTGGGGTGAAAGGCTCTCGACAGTAAAGGGACCGGCCACGCGGACGCGGCTCTTGTCCTCATAGGGCTGGTCGTAGAGATATTCGGTGTCTGCCTTGGCGGCGATGCTGGCGTCGATTTCCTGCTGGCGTTCGATGCGCAGCTTCCACCATTGCGCGTGCAGTTCCTCGCACTCCGGGTCGTTCCAAGGGTCGACGGGGTGTTCGGGCAGCGTATCGAGCTTGTAGTCGCGGCCCAGTTCTTCGTTCAGCTTGCCGAGCCACTTGCTGCGCACCGCGTCGGAGGCAGCTTTGTTCCGCGCCTTTTCCAGCGCCTTAGTGGCTTCCTCCGGCCAAGGCGAGCCGGGTTCGCGCGGCATGGTCCATTCCTCGAAGGGCGGTAGGTCGGGGTCGGAGCCGTCGCGGCCGCGCAGGCGATTGATTTCCTCGCGCAGGGGTTCGAGCTTGGCCTGATACTCCTCCCAGATCGTGTCGATCTCGGCATTGTTGGCTATGCTCTTCAAGGTGATGTGCGGCACGCGCTTGTAGACGAAGCCCTGGCGCAGGCGGCCCTGCGTCGGCGTATCGCGCGGCGGGGTGCGGGTGATCTCGCCTTCCTTCAGCTGCCCCTCGCGGCTGTCGGCGAGCAGATACCAAGGGTAGCGCGCGCCCATGATCCGCGCCCGTGCGAGCGCGAGCGCGACCCGGCTCGTGTCGATCGTGATCCACCGCCGCCCCCACTGCTCCGCGACATAGGCAGTGGTGCCCGAACCGCAGGTGGGATCTAGCACCAGATCGCCGGGATCGGTCGTCATCAGGATGCAGCGTTGTATTACCTTTTGACCTGTCTGCACGACATAAGACTTCTCCTCAGAGAAGCCCGTCATCTTTACGTCTGTCCAATAATTAGCAATCGGAACGACATCAAAGTCACGCAGGAAACGTTTATACATTAGGCTATTGCCGATCGGCCTTAGGCGGCCGGATTTCGCCAACTTGTTAAGGCCGACCAAATCTGTTTTGAATGTTCCGCGCCCGGGCTTGAATGCGCGTCCGACGTATTCGAACTCTCGAACATCAGCACCCTGCAATGGCCGTTGGCTAGTAAGATTATCGCAAGCGAAGATGTTCTCGCGGTCAATACTGATTGCATTTGAGGCAATTTCCTCGGAGGAGAGTCGGCGATCCTCTCCGCCTTGTAGATCAAACCAAGTATATTGGGTCGTTCCAGCTTCTCCCAGCACCTTGCGTTGATATGGTGAGCGGAATTTTAACGAGGGCTTGGCGCGCGCAAACCAAAGTATGTAGTCGCTTATCGCGGCCAAACCGGTGGTCGACGTGCTGCTAGTTTTTTCGAAGCCGATCTGACCAACAAAATTCTCGTCCCCAAACACCTCGTCCATCAGCGCGCGCACGCGGTGGACGTTCTCGTCGCCGATCTGGACGAAGACACTGCCGCTCTGGGTCAGCAGGTCGCGCGCCACGGTCAGGCGGTCGCGCAGATAGGTGAGGTAGGAGTGGATGCCGTCCGCCCAGGTGTCGCGGAAGGCCTTCACCTGCTCGGGCTCGCGCGTCAGGTGGTCGGCCTTGCCGTCCTTCACGTCGCGACTGGTGGTGGACCACTGGAAGTTGGAGTTGAACTTGATGCCATAGGGCGGGTCGATATAGATGCACTGCACCTGGCCCTTCAGCCCCTCGCGCTCCGCCAGAGATGCCATCACCTTCAGCCCGTCGCCCAGGATCATGCGGTTCGACCAGTGCTGGTCATGCGCGTAGAACTCGGTCCGCTGATCCGGCTCAATCCCATTGAAATCGGAGAACAGGTCAGGCGCGTCGTCGGGTTCGTCGCGCTGGCTGGCGCGCTTCAGATCCTCGATCAGCGCCTTGGGATGGATCTTCTCCTGGATGTAAAGTGGCGGCGCCTCGACTACGAGGTCCGACCAGTCCGCCACATCCTTCCCCCGCCACACCAGCTGCGGATCAAGATCGCGATTGCGCCGCTCGTAAGCGACCTCGATCGGCCGCTTGGTCTCGGCATCGACAAAGGTTTCGAGTTCCGCCGTGGGCGCGTTCTTGCGGGTCGCCTCATCATGAGTGAGCGTTTCGACGCGGAGGGGTTTTTTGGCCATCAGGCGGGGTCTTTCTTACCTTGACCGCCATCCTGTTTGGACCGCGATCTCTTCAATACGGTTTGCAAGCCATCAATATGTTCGAACAAGTCGTCCGATACTGATTGCCACAAGGGATCGAGAATGAATTGCATCCCATCGCGCCTCGCCAATTTAGCCGCCGGCACAAAATCGGCATCGCCGGCGATCAGGATGATTGTTTTTGCCAACTTTTTCAGCGTGATCGATGCGATATCCAAACCGATACGCATATCGACGCCCTTCTGACGCAAATCCAGTTGGGCCATCCAGTCTTCGAGCTCTGCCCAGTGCTTTGCCTGAGTTTGAATTGTTGCAGCCTGCTGCGGAGTCAGGTTCACAGATCCGTCGGCCAATGGCTTTATCGACGCCAATTCCTCGAACAGTGACTTTGATCGTAACAGTTTGACCAGCCTGTCGCTGTTGATGGTCCACCCATTTAGCTTCGACAACGTTCCTAAACGAAGCGCCATGTTGCGCTGCTTTTTGAGTTGCAGAAACAATTCCTGCTGGAACGCAGCCTGATCGCTCTTAGCGTAGTTGATCTGCCGTCCAGTAAGCGGATGATGCGCCTGTCCAAGAAATGGTGGAGCATCGTAATAGAAGATCCGGTATATGTGGCGATGCCAGTTCCCACCCGGCTCATCTGTGAGCTTCCGAACATGCTCGCGACACATCGATCGTATGATCCCACACACGTTGTATGGAGTTAGCCGATCAGGATCATCAACGAGCTTCTGCAGGCGTTTTGTTAGGAACCCACCGTCGATCAATATCGCAATTTCGCGACTCATGATCGAACATCCGTGTGCGTCGAAAACACAAAAGCCCCAAGATTTCGGTAGCACTCAGGATAATCGAGTGAACCTACTCTCAAGGGGCGGATGTAAGATTCAAATAGGACCAAATGTCCTACGATGCAATTAAAATTGTGATGAACGTTGCGATGAACGTTGCGATGAACGTTGCGATGAACGTTGCGATGAAC
>CAJXTZ010000013.1 GCA_913061345.1 uncultured Erythrobacter sp. | reverse complement strand
AGATCATGCCTAGTCTCGTGGGCTCGGAGATGTGTATAAGAGACAGGTGCTGATGTCGCTTTCCAGATCGCGGCCAAGCTGATCCACGTAGGAAGGATCGGTAACCCGGTGGAACTTGTACTTCAGCGAGGCATCGATGGAATCGGACAGCGGAGCGCGCAGCTGGGCAATTGCCTGCCATGCGAAGCGCGTGTCGTCATCATCGACGAAACCCGCACCGCGCGTGTTCGCGGTGAAGTCCTCGAGGCTGGCATTTGAAACGCCAACGCCGCCACCGATCGAAAAGCCGAGGCCATCGTTACCGCCGAAGTCGAGCAGGGCATTCACCATGCCGCTCCAGATGGCGAGATCGCCGGAGGAAGGCTCGATAGGATCTATAAGTCCGATCAGCGCAGTAGTCGGACCGGGAACGCCGACGCCGTTTGCATCGATCGCCTCTACCCCGATACGCTTGTATGCGCCCTCGACTTCAAGGCGGACAGGACCGGCATCATAGCCCAGCACACCTTCGGCTTCCCAGCCCAGATCAGTCTCGACAGAGATTTCGTCAGTCGGGCTTGTACGCAGATTAATATCTTCCGACATCGCGCCGCCAGCACCGACGCCAAAGTAGAATTCGTTATCTCCGGCAACTGCCGGCGTGGCGACGAACGCCGTAGCCGACAACAGGCCGATTGTGAATTTTCTCATGAATTATTCCCCCATATCAAGGAATTGCATTACGGACCGCACAACGCGAGGGCTTGAGGCCCCCGGAACGTTGAAACTGCATGGCTTGTTAGAGCAATCCCCGCGCAATGCGAAGCTTTTCATAGCAAGCTGAGCTGGCCATCGCTTCGGGGTGATCGAAATGCAACGGTTTCTAGATTAAATTGTTTGTTTTCAATGTTAGCGCGCTGGCACGCCACACGAAAACGACTGTGAAACAGGTCAGCCCACACACCACGTGGCTTGAAACGACTGAAGAAGTCGGGATCGTTGTCGCGACCTTGCCGGATAGAGCGAACGATGCGCATCACCTTGTGCGCGCGATGCGGATAATGAACCGCCAGCCATTCGCGGAACAGCGGTGCAACTTAGTGGGAAAGACGAAGAGGTATCCACCCGCAATTACCTACGCCAATCTGTGCGGCGCGGGCAACGATCGCTTCCAGAAATTCGTCCGTGATCGCGGGAATAACCGGCGAGATCGAACATTGAACCGGAATACCTGCTGTTGCCAGTTTCTCCAGTGCTTACAGTCGTTTCTCAGGCGATGCTGCACGAGGTTCAAGCTTTCCGGAAAGCACCGGCTCGAGACTGGTGACGGATATGGAAACCACGGCAAGCCTATGTTCCGCAAGTTCGGTAAGCAGATCGATATCCCTGAGGACCCTGTCTGACTTTGTGGTAATCGTGACAGGGTGACGGGTTTCCAGACAAAGTTCGAGAATCTGCCTGGTGATTTCGTAGCGCTTTTCGATTGGTTGGTAGGGATCGGTGTTGGTGCCCATGGCGATCGGTCGGGGGACGTATTGGGGCCGCGCAAGCGTCTCGCGCAAAAGCTGCGCGGCGTTAGGAGCGTGGTTTCGAAATCCAGTCCGGGGGACAGATCGTGGTAAGCGTGGGTGGGTCGGGCAAAGCAATATACACATCCATGCTCCCATGCCCCCGACAGTTACACACTTCGATTTTCAGTAGGTTGCAGGACACAGAACCGATGGCCGAACGTCTGCTAACCTCTCTTCTGCGAAAATAGCTGCCTGTCAGCAAACGACCCCGTTGCGGACATTCGAGGTAGATGCGAGAACGCGCGTCATAGATTTGCCGTGGGTGGAGTGTGTGCAGTGAACGGGGTTGCTGGCGGTTTGCTGACTTGGGCTTTTGCGAACAGTCTGATCATGATTACTCTGTGCTTCTTGATTTCATTGGCCACCCGCCACTTCCTCACTGGTGTGACACTGGTTCTGGTAACGATGTGTCTGGCGTTGTTTGTCTGCTTGATTGGCGTAGGGGCTGGAATGGCGCAAAAAGACTTCACCCTTGGGGTCGCGCTACCTTATGTCATCTTAGCAATGGTCATCGCGGCGACTTGGCTGTTGTGCATGAGAACGAGGGCGCATAAAGGCTGACTGCTCCCTCTCGCATGCCGCAGCACTCGCCATGCGCCTACTTCCGCTTCCCACCCCTAATCAGCCATTCCGCCTTTTTCGGGCAGCGCCCGAGAGCGGACGGTAGAAGCGATCATTGGCGTGTAACCGTGTTCGCATTCCCTGTAGGGATTGATCGACCGATCAAAGGCGATGTCGGGGGACTGATTGAATGTGAGAATGGTTTTAGGATGCTCTTCGGTCACCGTGGTGCGAAGTTTCGCCGGGGGCCCATCAAGCGTCTCCATCGCATCGCGCCAATCGCCATCGCATACGCGCTCGGCCAAGCCAAATCGTTGCGCAACATCGGCCGACTGTGCGCCGCGACCGAGCTTTGGAACGTGGACCTTGCTCTTAGAACATAAATAGAACATACTGCCCAAAAGGCAAGCAGGAGGATGATGTGGGAATACTCGATTACATGGAAATGCCGGCCCGTTGCGTGGCTGCGCAAAAGCGTTTCTATTCAGAGGTCTTTGGCTGGAAGTTCACTTCTTATGGAGAAACATACGCAGCCCATGAGGACAGCCCCTGCCAGTTTGCTCTGAACGGTACGGGTGAACATGATGCCGACGCTGCCCTGCCGGTGATTCGTGTATCGGATATCACCGAGGCCTATCAATCCGTGGTGAAGGCGGGGGGAACAATTACTCTGGAGATCTTCGATTTCCCCGGAGGGCGCCGTTTTCATTTCAACGATCCCGAAGGGCGACCGATGGCCGTTTACGAACCTCTCACCGGGTAGGCTTTAACGTTCGCGCAGTCGCGGCATCAGTTCGACGAAATTGCAGGGGCGGTTACGACTATCGAGCTGCTCTGCAAGTATTCCGTCCCAACCATCTCGCACCGCGCCGTTCGAGCCGGGAAGAGCGAAGATATAGGTGCCACCTGCCAGCACGGCCAGTGCACGCGATTGTACGGTCGAGGTGCCGATGCTCTTGTAGCTGATCCAGCGGAACAGTTCTCCGAAGCCGGGGATATCCTTGTCCTTTATCCGGTTCAGGGCCTCCGGCGTGATATCGCGGCCGGTCAGGCCGGTCCCGCCGGTCGAAATGATCGCGTCGATCGACTTATCTTCGATCCATCGGCGAAGGACGGATACGATCGTGGACACATCATCCTTGGCAATCGCGCGGGTCGCCAGCGCGTGCCCTGCCTGTTCGATCCGTTCTGCAAGGATATCGCCCGATGTATCTTCGTCCGGTCCGCGCGTGTCGGATATGGTAAGCAAGGCGATTTTGATTGGTGTGAACGTCCTGCTCTCGTCGACTGCCATTACTGCCCCCCTGTCATGTACACGCGGCCATCACTGCGGGTTTCGGGAAACATCGGCCAGTCGTTCTGGGCCAGTGCGACGCGGGTTGGCGATGTTGCGTTCGCCTGCCGTTCGTACATCCAGTAGTTTCGCATGACGATGGCGACATATCCGCGCGTCTCCCAATAGGGGATTGCTTCCATGTAAAGGAGCGGATCGTTGCCGTCATTCACTTCGTGGACCCAACGAGTGATGGGCGTAAGACCAGCGTTGTAGGCCGCCATAATTTGCGGCAGTCGACCCTGCGTCGCCGGGTTTCTGGCCACCATCTGCAAATTGCACTGCCCCAGAGCGAGATTCATCTCCGGCTCGAAGACGTTGATGGCACCGGCGGGTCGCCCCACGCAACCCGCATGTTGTCGCAACGTGGGTGGCGTGATCTGCATCAGTCCCTGCGCATTGGCCGGACTGACGGCATCGGAGCGAAACGCCGATTCCTGCAGGATATGAGCAAAAGCGAGGCCGGGATCGATCTGCCAGCCTTCTCTCGGGGCAATTTTCGGGGCGGGATAGTGCGATGCGGGGTCCGCCTGCCCACCCGATGGCGCGTTCAGCGCCATGTAGAGTTGCGTTTGCGGGAACCCCAGATCGCGCGCGAGGCGGGAATAGGCATCGTATTCCCGCGGATCGCCGATGCGGGCCTGGTGTAAAAGCACCTGACTGCCCAGGACATCGCGCCCGATCTCGGCCAGTGCGACGGCGATACGCGTGTTTGAATTGCTCCCGATGGCCTGCCAATCCTGCGCCGTGAAATCGGCGGTTTCCACCCGTTCCGGCAGGGTGCGGCCCAGTTGTTCCGCTGCCAGCATACCGTAGAGGGTTTCATCAAGCAGGGCCGCGTCGTTCAGCAGATCTTCGCTGAGCGCAGGTTGGCGACAGCGCAATGCGGCACGCGAGGCCCAGAACAGCGAGGCTGCCCGCAAGGTCGGATTGACCGCCCCATGCGCCGCACGCTGGAAGGATCCGGCAGCGGTCTCGCAATCGTTGAGGCGCCAGGCCGCAAGACCCGCTGTCCATTCGCCTTCGGCGACCCACGCGCCCCTACCTTGGTTGACGGTCTGCGCCATCGCGAGGGCCTGCGCATCCTGGTTCTCGATGAAATAGCTCCACGCTATCCGCTGGCGCCACTCTGCCAGCGCTTCGGCGCTGAGCGACGATTCGACGCCATTCAGCAGCAGCCGGGCGCCGGTCGGATCGTCATTCGTGATACGTTCGAGGATAGCAGTCCGTACGTCGGACGGCATCGTTCCATCCTCGATGGAGCGGGGGCGCGTTCTGCGCGGAATGGAGCGCTGCGAAAGAAGATCGCGTGCGTAGGGAAGGTTCGGCTCCCTAACCAGCCCGCGCGTCTGGCCGAGGCGCACGAGTTGCGCAGCTTGCGGGAGGTGGGAACCCGTTTCAAGCCATCTGGCGATCTGGTCAGCCTCTACGCGGGGTGAATTTGCCGCGAGATAGTATTCGGCACGCGCAACATCATGCAGCAGGCCGCTGGGTCGCTGGACCAACAGGCCTTCCACACGGCCCCAGTCACCGCTCTCGATGGCGGAGAAGAGTCCGCTGTAATACTCGCTATCCTCCGCCGACAATTGCGGCGGAGCAGGGCGGTCATAAAGTCGGGCGGTGAAATAGGTGCGCGAATCCTGCTGCTGGGCGAGGGCTGGTGTTGTAGCAAGACAGGCCAGGGCGGCGGCTGTCAGGGCAAGTCGCTTCATAGAGAGGCATTCCATTGGCAAAGCCGTTTCCAGAGCCGTGCGCGTTGCCGCGCGTGGTCAAGAAGCCGGTCGGGAGAAAAAGTCGTGAGGGTGGGGGTCTTGTCGATATCGGCAAACGATTCGGGCGGTGCGGACACATCATACCCCAAAAGCTGGGGAAGCCTGCTGCCCAAGAGAAGAATCTTGCGAGGTTTCGCCAAGGCAATATGACGCGCAAGCACGCCGCCTAGTCCGTCCACCCCCAAGCTTTCCCAATCGGGAAGCGTCGTGTGACATGGTAGCGCGCTGGCGAAATATGCGGTATCGGGATCCACGCTGATCGCACGCAGGATATTCCCCAGCAATTTGCCCTGCGGTCCGGCAAACAGTGTTTCGTGATCGTCAACTTCCGGCATTGCGGCAAGCATCATGATGGGAGCACCTTCCACTCCGACGGGCGCAATCCGTGGTGCGCTGCCGAAAGCAAAGGGGTTTTCCGGGCCTACCCACCAATTTCGAAAGCCTTCCAGCGTATCTGGAAGGGCATCTGTTTCGATTTTCGGTTCGGGGGGCTTTTCCGGTTCCGGCTCCGCCTTTAGCGCGGCCGCGGGCACTACCGGCTTTTCGCCGTCCGAGAGCAGCGGCTCTATCTCATCCGCAAATTGAAATTCCACACCCGCTTCGCGCCACCAATCAATGGTCGCGGCATACTGTTCGCCAAGGCTGATATCGTTGCGATTTTCCATGTTCGGACTTTCGCCGGTCTTGACGCCCCGCGAGGCAACGATCAAGTCCCCACCGATGGATGTTCCGCAAAACGAGGCGAAATGATGAGTGACCGGGAATCGATGCCCGTCGATGTTGTGATCGTGGGCGGAGGCGTCGCAGGCCTTTCCGCGTCGATCCGGCTGAAGCAGTTGAATGAAGATCTTGAGGTGGTCGTGCTGGAGAAAGGGTCCGAAATCGGGGCGCATATCCTTTCAGGTGCAGTCGTCGATCCCAAGGCTCTGGATGAACTGCTGCCCGACTGGCGCACCATGAACTGTCCCATGGCGGAAACGCCCGTCACGGATAACTGGCACTGGATGCTGGGCAAGACCGGCAAGACGAACATGCCGCACGCCATGATGCCCCCACTGATGAGCAACGATGGTTGCTATACAGGCTCACTCGGCAACCTCACGCGTTGGCTGGGTGAGCAGGCCGAGGCGCTGGGCGTGATGGTATTTCCAGGCTTCCCGGCTTCCGAAGTAATGTTCGGTGACGATGGGGCCGTTATCGGCGTTATTACGCAGGACATGGGCGTTGCCGCCGATGGATCGCACAAGCCCGATTACCAGCCTGGCATGGAAATCCACGCAAAATACACCCTGTTTGCAGAAGGCGCTCGCGGCAACCTCACCAAGCAGATGAAAGCGAAGTTCGATCTTGAAGCCGATTGCGAGCCGCAGGTCTATGGGCTTGGTATCAAGGAGTTGTGGGACATTCCCGCAGACAAGCACGTGCCGGGCCGCGTGATTCACACGCAGGGCTGGCCCCTGTCGGAAAGCGATACCTGGGGTGGGGGATTTCTCTATCACCAGGCCAATGGCCAGATCGCGATCGGTTTCGTGACGGCGCTGGATTACAAGAACCCCTACGTCTCCCCGTTCCAGGAATTCCAGCGATGGAAGCACCATCCAGCGATCCTGAAGTATCTGGAAGGCGGTACGCGCGTCGCCTATGGCGCGCGTGCCATCAACGAAGGCGGCTGGCAGAGCGTGCCCAAGCTGGCCTTCCCAGGCGGCGCGCTTATCGGCTGCGCAGCAGGTTTTGTGAACGTACCGCGGATCAAGGGCAGTCATACCGCGATGAAAAGCGGCATGCTGGCGGCGGAAAGCGCCGCTGCGGCGATCGGTGCAGGCAGCGAGCATACCGAACTGGGCGATTACGATGCGAACCTGCGCGATAGCTGGATCGCCAGGGAACTGAAAAAGGTGCAGAACGCACAGCCGCTGGTTGCCAAGTTCGGCGGTGATATCGGTACCGTATTGGCAGGCGCCGATATGTGGCTGCGCACGCTGGGCCTGGGGCTTGGCTCCATGGGCCATCACCGCGACTACGCCGAAACGCAGCGGGCGGACCTTTACGAGCCGATCGATTACCCCAAGCCTGACGGCAAGATCAGTTTTGATCGCCTTACCAGCGTATCCTATTCCTTCACCAATCACGCAGAAGACCAGCCCAACCACCTGAAGGTGGAGGACATGGAATTGCAGCGGGAGAGCGAGCTGGAAGTTTATGGCGGACCTTCCACACGCTATTGCCCCGCGGGTGTTTACGAATGGGTGCAGGAAGCCGGTGAGGAGCCGAAGTTCGTGATCAACTCGCAGAACTGCGTTCACTGCAAGACCTGCGATATCAAGGATCCGAACCAGAACATCGAATGGACCACGCCCGAAGGTGGCGGCGGGCCCAACTATCCGAATATGTGAGCCGCGCATTGCGGCTTGCCGAAACAGCCTACGCCAAGATCAACCTCGCGCTGCATGTCCGCAAGCGGCGCGAGGATGGCTACCATGAACTGGAGACCCTGTTTGCCTTCGTCGATACCGGCGATAGGCTGACAGCGCATTCCGGGTCGCAAGATCGCCTTACTACTACCGGCGAATTTGCCAGCGCCTTGAACGATCCCTTCGCCAATATAGTTATGCAAGCGCTCGCCGCATTGCCGCGACCCGATGGGCTGGATCTGTCCCTGGAAAAGAACCTGCCGGTGGCTGCCGGCCTTGGCGGTGGCTCCGCCGATGCAGGAGCTGTGTTCCGAATGGTGGAGGAGGCCTACGGTTTGCCAGACGACTGGCACGAACGCGCGATGCGATTGGGTGCGGACGTGCCGGCCTGCGTACTTAGTGAAATGGCCGTTGGTCGCGGCACCGGCACTGAATTGGAACCGGCAGAAAACGACATGAGGGGAATGGCCGTTCTCCTGGTCAATCCGCGTATCCCGGTTCCCACCGGGTCAGTATTCAGGGCATGGGATGGAATTGATCGTGGCCCATTGCCCGGCGGAACAGCCCGTCAAATAGCAAGCGCGGGGCGTAACGATTTGCGCGTTCCTGCAATTTCGATCTGTCCCCAAATCGCCGATGTTCTGGGCGCGCTTGAGACTACCGACGCCTGGATGCACGAAATGTCCGGGTCTGGTGCAACATGCTTTGCTCTTTATGAAACTACCGAAAACCGCGATACGGCCTCGCAAAAGCTGGCATCCGATCATTCCGGTTGGTGGCAGATGAAAGGACAATTGCGATGAGCGAGACGGTCTTCCGCCACATCGGCGAGGGCAGGCCCGGAGGTATCGTTGCGGTGTGCGACCATGCCAGCAACCGGGTTCCTGACGGCATCGAACTGGGCATAGCGGCACAGACGCTCGACAAGCATGTCGGTTACGACATTGGGGCCGGCGGCGTGTGCGAGCGGCTGGCACGGCGCCATGGCATCGGTGCATTCCTGAGCGATATCAGCCGCCTGGTGATCGATATGCACCGCGAAGAGGACCACGAAGCGCTGATCCCTGAGAATACCGACGGCATTCTGGTGCCCGGCAATATAGGCGCCGATCGCGAAACGCGGGTAAAGGAATACTATCAACCCTATCACTTCGCGCTGGAGCGATGGCTGGACGATGTCGATCCTGGGCTCATCCTGTCTATTCACAGTTTTACACCTGAGCTGGAAAGCGATCCCTCGCAAGATCGGCCTTGGGAAATCGGTTTGCTCTACAACGAGGACGATCGCGCCGCGAAGCATGCCATCCGCCTATTTGGCGAATTGGGTGTGACGGTAGGGGATAACGAGCCCTATTCGGGCAAGCAGCTGAACGCGACAATGAACCGGCATGCGGAAACAAAGGGCCGCCCATACTGTGCCATCGAAATTCGTAATGACCTGATCGTCACGGAGACGGGGCAGGCCCGCTGGGCGGCGATTATCGCCGACGTGGCAGAGCGGGTGAAACTGGCTGTCGATACCTTTGAATGAGCATGGCTTGACCAGGCCCAAGCATTTCCTCTTTCGGATCCGGCGCCGGTTCCTGTAGGATCGACGCTCAAGTTTCAATCAGGATCAACCATGCCCGACTATCGTTCACGCACTTCCACCCACGGCCGCAACATGGCGGGCGCCCGCGGACTGTGGCGCGCTACCGGTATGAAGGATGGTGATTTCGGCAAACCGATCATTGCCGTGGTCAATTCCTTCACCCAGTTCGTGCCCGGCCATGTCCACCTCAAGGATCTTGGCCAGCTGGTCGCCCGTGAAATAGAGAAAGCAGGCGGCGTCGCCAAGGAATTCAATACCATAGCCGTCGATGATGGCATCGCCATGGGTCACGACGGCATGCTCTACTCGTTGCCGAGCCGCGATCTGATCGCGGACAGCGTGGAATACATGGTCAACGCACACTGCGCAGATGCGATGGTGTGCATTTCCAACTGCGACAAGATCACGCCCGGAATGCTGATGGCAGCCATGCGGTTGAACGTGCCAGTGGTTTTTGTCAGTGGCGGCCCGATGGAGGCCGGCAAGGTGGTGTTGAAAGGCAAGGAAGTGGCGCTGGACCTTGTCGATGCCATGGTTGCCGCAGCGGACGAAAGCTATTCGGATGAGGAAGTGCTCGATATCGAACGCTCAGCCTGTCCGACCTGCGGATCGTGCAGCGGCATGTTCACCGCCAATTCGATGAATTGTCTGACCGAAGCGCTGGGCCTTTCCTTACCGGGCAATGGTTCGCAATTGGCCACCCACTCGGACCGGCAGGGGCTGTTCGAAAGGGCAGGTCGCCTCGTCGTTGCGCTGGCGAAACGTTATTACGAGGAAGACGACGCCAGCGTCTTGCCGCGATCCATCGCCTCTTTCGAGGCTTTCGAGAACGCCATGAGCCTGGACATTGCCATGGGCGGCTCCACCAACACTGTGCTCCACCTGCTGGCCGCCGCGCACGAGGCAGGCGTGGACTTTACCATGGCCGATATCGACAAGCTGAGCCGCAAGGTGCCGTGCCTGTCGAAGGTCGCCCCGGCAAAAAGCGACGTACATATGGAGGATGTCCACCGTGCAGGGGGGATAATGGCGATCCTCGGCCAGCTGGACCGCGCCGGTCTTCTGCACACCGCGCTTCCCACCGTACACAGCCCCACCATGGGCGATGCGTTGGACGACTGGGATATATCGCGCACCGGAAATCCGAAAGTGCACGAGTTCTACAAGGCCGCCCCGGGCGGCGTGCCTACGCAGACCGCTTTCAGCCAGTCGCGCCGGTGGGAGGCACTAGATCTGGACCGCGAAAGTGGCGTAATACGCAGCGCCGACAATGCCTTTTCGCAGGATGGTGGCCTTGCCGTGCTCTACGGTAACATCGCTCGCGATGGCTGCATTGTGAAAACGGCGGGCGTTGACGAGAGCATCCTGAAATTCACCGGTCCCGCGCGGGTATACGAAAGCCAGGACGATGCCGTTACCGGTATTTTGAGTGACGAGGTGCAGGCGGGCGACGTGGTGGTCATACGCTACGAAGGCCCCAAGGGCGGGCCCGGGATGCAGGAAATGTTGTATCCCACCAGCTATTTGAAATCGAAAGGCCTGGGTGCGCAATGCGCCTTGCTGACCGACGGGCGATTCTCTGGCGGTACATCGGGCCTATCAATCGGCCATGCCTCCCCAGAAGCGGGCGAGGGCGGAGCAATCGCGCTGGTGGAAAACGGGGATGTGATCAAGATCGACATCCCCGGCCGCACGATTAACCTTTCCGTGAGCGAAGACGTATTGGCCCATCGCCGCGCTGCCATGGAAGAAAAAGGCGATGACGCCTGGCAGCCTGTGAGCAAGCGCACTCGCCGTATCACGCCTGCGCTCCAGGCCTATGCGGCCATGACCACCAGCGCAGCCAAGGGCGCCGTGCGCGATGTCAGTCAGGTTGTGAAAGGCTCGAGGTAGTGACCGCGAAGCTATCAACCTTTTGCCTGGCCCTGCTTCTTGCCTCTGGCTGCGATGACACCAGCGAAGCGAGCGCGCGAGCGGATACGGGCGGGACGATGATCGACTGCTCCCTGAACGGGGCCGGTGGGTTTGGCCGCGATTGCAGCATGGAACGCGTTCAGCGGGACGGCGCGGATTTCATCGTCGTACGTCATCCCGACGGGGCTTTTCGCCGGTTCGAACTGGGCGTGCCGGGTCGTGGCCTGATTACCGCCGCCGGAGCGCAAGCTGCCGAAGTGACGGATCGCGGGGGCTATGTGGAGGTGCGGGTGGGTTCTGACCGGTATCACCTGCCGGTTTCGTAGATGAAGGAACAGGAACCGACGCAAATCCTCACCGCGGCACAAATGCAGGCGGCCGAGCAGAAATTGCTCGATAATGGCGAGACTGTAGAAAGCCTGATGGAGCTCGCAGGTGCTGGTGCGGCGGACTGGGCGTGGCGACTGGCTGCCGGACGCCCTGTTACGGTTCTTTGCGGACCGGGCAACAACGGCGGCGATGGCTACGTCATCGCGCGCATTCTGGCGCAGCGCGGTATCTCCGTTTCGGTGGTCGCGCCGATTGCGCCGAAAACGGATGCGGCCAAAACCGCGCGCACAAAGTGGGCGGGCGAGCCTGTCGATTTCGCGCGTGGTGAGGTTTTCGTGGATTGCCTTTTCGGAACGGGCCTCGGCCGCCCCTTGTCGGACGATTTGCACGCCCGGCTTGCCAAGCTATCGGATGCGCATCGAACCTCCATCGCGGTGGACCTGCCGAGTGGCGTCGACAGCAACAATGGCGAGCAATTGAGTGCAGGCTTACCCGTCTACGATCTTACGCTGGCCCTCGGCGCATGGAAGCGCGCGCATTGGCTGATGCCAGCGTCTGCGAAAATGGGATCGCGCCAACTTGTCGATATCGGTGTCGGTAAAGTGGAGGGTGCGGTGGGGTTGGCCCAGCGACCGCAGTTGAATACGCCCTCAGCCGATGCGCACAAATATTCGCGCGGCCTTGTGGCTGTTGTCGGCGGTGAAATGCCGGGCGCTGCCGTCCTCGCCGCGCGCGCTGCACAGCATGCGGGCGCGGGCTACGTCAAACTGCTGACGCCGCATTCGCACCCCGATCTGCCCGCCGACATCGTACTGGTCGAGGACGAGAATATTTCCGGCCCTCTTGGTGATGACCGGCTTGGTGCCGTTCTGATCGGCCCTGGTCTTGGGCGAGAAGACCCGGCAAGGGAAAAGCTACGGCAGACGCTAACTTCGAAAGCTGCGCTTGTCATCGATGCTGATGCGCTGATTCTGCTTGGGCCAGATATGCTCGATGGCAATACAGATCGATACCTTGCAACACCCCACGCCGGAGAACTGGCGGCCATGTGCCAGGCTTTTGACATCGAAGCCGACAGCAAGCTGGAACAGGCCAAGGCGGTACACGATGCCACCGGGCTGACGATCCTTGCCAAGGGGCCGGACAATATCCTCGTCGGTCGTGAGGGCACGTTGTTCTTTCCGACCACATCGCCATGGTTGTCCACCGCAGGCACGGGGGACGTACTCGGAGGAATTGCCGCGAGCCGGGTTGCTACCGGACGTTCTCCGTTCGACGCGGCGCGGGAAGCTGTGTTCCTTCATGCCGAGGCCGCGACGCTTGCAGTCCCGCCATTTTCCGCAAGCGATCTTGTTGAGGCGTTGCCAAGGGCATACGCGGCCTTCCTGTGACTGACACCAGCGAAATCATCCGTATAGCCGCAAAGGGCGATGGCGTAACCGCAGATGGGCACCATGCCCCCATGGCAGCACCGGGCGATACAATCCTGCCTGACGGAACGCTGAAACACGGCCCCCATCACGCAACCCCGCCGTGCCGCCACTTCGGTACATGCGGTGCATGCCAGCTACAGCATTGCGATGAAAGCGCGCTATCGGATTTCGTGAGCAACCGCGCGGTCTACGCAGCGCTGTCGCAGGGGTTGGAGCCAGCCACTATCGCTCCGCCTGCAATGTCTCCACCACGCTCCCGGCGCCGGGCGAGCCTGCGTGCGATTAATGGCGGCGGTCGTCCGCTTGTCGGTTTCACACAGGGGGGATCGCACAAGGTCGTGGATATACAGGAGTGCCACGTGCTGCATTCGCAGTTGTTTACCGTGGTCACAGCACTGCGTGGCTATCTTGCCCGGTTGAAGGGCCGATACGCCATCGGGATAGAGATGACTCGGGTCGATCAGGGCGTTGATCTGAATATCGGCGGTTTTACGCCGGAAGGGCTGGAACAGACCGAAACGCTTCTGGATTTCTGCCGCGACCAGAACCTTGCGCGCATGACGCTGGACCATGGCTATGGTGCCGAAAACTTCTGGGAACCGGAACCTGTAACCGTTACTCTGGGCGGCGTTCCGGTGGCTTTTCCTCCCGGTGGGTTCTTGCAAGCCACGGACCATGGCGAAGCGACGCTGGTGGCGGCATGCCGCGACTGGTTGACTGGGGCTGTGCGCGTGGCGGACCTGTTTGCCGGGCTCGGCACCTTTGCGCTGTCGCTATCGGAAGCCGCGCACGTTCTTGCTGCGGAAGCGGATGCGTCCGCGATTGCAGCGTTGCGCAACGTCGCCAACCGCCAGCAGCAACGCATCGAATGCGCGCATCGCGATCTCTTTCGCAATCCGCTGCGAGCCGAAGAGCTGCGAAACTTCGATGCCGTCATCCTCGATCCGCCGCAGGCAGGGGCGCGCGCGCAGATTGAACAGATCGCCAGCAGCGATGTCGAGCGCGTCGTCTATATCAGTTGCAACCCCTCCAGTTGGGCGCGCGATGCGGCGCAATTAAAGGATGCAGGCTACAAGCTGGCAGAGCTACGCCCCGTGGGACAGTTTCGCTGGTCAACCCATGTGGAACTGGCCAGCCTGTTCGTTCGCTAAGCATCCGTTTCCATCAGCGAGACGATCTGGTCTTCCAGCCAGCTATGGTTGAGCGGATCGCTGAACGCATGGTCTGCTTCCTCGCAGACAAGGATGGGTTCATCACCAAGAGGATAATTCGTGCGGAAGGCCTGCGCAGTGCGATCACGACCAGCCAGCAGGATACGAAAATCTCCATCAAAGTGCGAAAGGCTTTCCGACAACGCCATTCCCAGGTCGCTGGTGCTGTTCTCGCCCGCAACCACTTGTTTCAGGCTTCGTGCGACGCCAGCAAGCGAAACCTTCCCGGTCAACAGCCGCCCCAGTTCACGGGGATTACGCAGCTTTTCTACGTAACGCGCCTTGATCGCTTCCGATGGCGTTTCCTGCGAATGCCCATCATCAAAAGTCCATGGATTGGCCAAGGCCAGGGCATGGAGGCCGAAACCTTCACCCAGCATCAACGCCGCGGCGCCATCGCAATTTCCGAATGCGACGATGCGGTGCATCCACGGGCATTCACGGCGAAATTGCGCGATCGCAGCGGTGATATCTGCTTGCGAGTGCCTGAAACCTGCGTCGACACCGCTGCTGTCGCCGACGCCTCGTCGGTCGAATCGAAAAACTGGATAGCCGCGGGTGCGTATGCGTGTGGCGAGTCGGGCGTGTCCGGCAAAGGCTCCATTACGCGGTTCGCTCCCTCCGCTCACAATCAGCAATCCCGTTCCTGCGCCAGCTTCGTCCAGTGTGCCAACCAGCGTTTCGCCGTCGCAAGAGAATGTCAGGTGGCGCCGGGTCACTTAACCCGGTCCGCAACAAGGTTGGCAAGTGCATCGGCCTGGACGGCATCGTGGCCGGGTTCCGCTCGTAGCCAGAGGCCACCGCCGCCAACATCGCCTTGCGCAATCTCGATGGCATCGTCATGCGTCAAGGCAGCGGTTTCAAGTGCCGAAATCATCTGCGCGCCAATATGGTATCCCGCAAGCCGCAGGCCATCCTCCGCTCCCCGTGCAAACAGCGCATCGCGCGTCTCCTTGCGGCCTGCCTCGCTGGCGACGATAACCTGCGCGCGCAGCATTGCCCGCAACAAAGTGGCCCCCGATGCCGGGGCATAATGCACGTTGGGAAGATGGGCGGGGGCGATCAGCGCGCCGCCACGGATGGCCAGGACATGCGTGGCGGAAAAATGGTCGGCCGCAGCATTCATCGCGGCTTGCCAGCTATTTAACGTCTGGACTTCGAGATTTTCGAGGCTTTCATTCGTGCCTGGCAGGTCTGGAAGGAAGCAGTCGATACCGGCCTTGTCCAGTCGCCGCAGCAGTTCGACCGTGAAGTGCCGCATCTTGTTGCCCTCATCGAAGAGAGCGCGAATCACCAGCAATCGGCGTGGCCGCTTGCGGTCGAAACTGATCGCATATTCCCCGTAGCCGGAAGGCGCGGGCCAAAGACCCGTCAGCATAGAGAATCAGCCGTCGGCGCGCTTGGCATCGAGAAACGTAAGAAGCGCGCCGAATGTTTCCAGCATCTCGCCGTCCACATCATCATCCTCGATGATGATATCGAGGCGATCCTCAAGCTCGGTGAGAAGACCCGCAACGGCCATTGAATCAAGTTCCGGCAAATGTCCGAAAAGACCGGAATCTGCTCCGAGTTCGGATATACGCTCCGCCGAAAGGCCGAGAACGTCAGCGAGAACCTGTCGCAAGAGGAGATCGGTTTCCTCGTTCTGCGCGGTCGGGGCGGGGAGGTTGGTCGCCATAATACTTGCGGCACTAGCCATCGTTTGAACGATAAACAAGCTTGCGCAGTGCCGCCTTGGTGATGAGCGGCCAATTCCTGGGTGAGGCTGGACGCAGGCAGATCAGCTGCCATCGCGTGCGCACCTGCTCCATCCAGTCGCGCTTGTACGCATCGTCCCCGGTACCGAAATCCACCCATTGAACACCGTCTGTATCGATGACGCGTTCGAACAGTGCCGCCGTCAGCGTGGTTCCGGCAGAAAGCTTTTGCGCATCCTTGCGGTGGGCAAGCTTGTGAATATAGGCCGTATCGCCATCGACGGTCCAGAATTGCGCGGCGACCGGCGTTTCGTCGTGACGGGCGAGGGCAAAGCGGAAGCGACCGGCATCGCTTTCACCCACCGCGAAGCGTCGCAAAAGGTCCGGATCGCCTTCTTCGGGTTTCCAGCTATCGGCATAGATCGCCTCGTAGGCTGTCCACATTCCCGCATCGAATTCGGTGGAGAGAGTAATGTCCACCTTCTTTGCCTTGCGTTTCAACGTCGTGCGCAGATGGCCGGGACGATCGGCCAGGAACTGCCGAAAATTACGGCCGGCAACGCGCAACACGTGGTTGGTATCACAAGGCTCTGACAAAACCAGCCAACCAGCGCCGCGAAAGGCATACTTCAGCCGATCCAGCGTTCCGTCTTCCGCGGGCAGCCTGGTGAAGGTGATGCGGTCGGTGCGCATGGCGAGGTCTTTCGCCAAAGCCTCCAGCATGGCGCCATCGTAATATCCGCTGGTCCACAGGTGCCGCCAGGTAAAGGCGTACCAGTTAGTCAAGGTTTCAAGACCCGTGGTGCAGCGCTGCAAGGGAAAGGCAACGCCCGAGCGCCCGTTGGTTGCAGTCGCTATCAGTGGTTTGGTGCCGCTTGCTTCGAGCAGGGCGAACCATCCAAGACGCGAAAAGGGACCGGCCACAAACCAATCCAGGTCTTGCAGATCGTTAACCGTGTGGTGATAGCTGATTGCCGTCACAGAATTGCTTACTCCAGGAATACGATGTCAACCGCACCAGATCCCACGCCATTTTCGCTCGATCACCTCGCATTTCGGGGGAAGGATGCGGACGCAGCGTTAATCTTGCGCGGTGAAACCCTTAGCTGGAATGGCTTAAGAAGCCGTGTCGCGCTGCTTGCAGGCTGGTTGGCGCAGCAATTGCTCCAGAAAGGCGCAAGGGTCGCGACATGGGCGGCAAAAGGCGAGTGTACCTGTTTAATGCCTCTGGCAGCAGCGCGCGCCGGGCTTGTGCATGTGCCGATCAACCCGCTGCTTAAGCGTGCACAGGTCAAGCATATTCTTAAAGACAGCGGAGCCAGCATGCTGATTGCAAACGCCGCGCGTCTTGCCTCGCTGGAAGATGGCGACATACCGACATTCTGCTCTCGCTTCGAGGAATTGCCGGTGATGGAGGCTTGCCGTGACGCTGATCCGATTGTCGAGCCATCCTGCGCGCTTGGCGGTGATCTGGCGGCAATTCTTTACACCAGCGGTTCAACCGGGCGGCCCAAGGGCGTGATGCTCAGCCATGCGAACCTGTGGCTGGGCGCGGTTAGCGTGGCGCATTACCTGGGCTTGGCGCAAGATGACGTGACGCTGGCGGTGTTGCCGCTCAGCTTCGACTATGGGCAGAACCAGCTTCTTTCCACCTGGTATGCGGGCGGCTGCGTGGTGCCGCTCGACTATCTCACCCCGCGCGACGTCATCAAGGCGTGCAGTCGTCACGGTGTCACCACGCTTGCTGCTGTTCCCCCCTTGTGGGTGCAACTGGTGGGGCAGGATTGGCCCGACGAAGCGGTTGCGTCCATGCGCCGCCTGACCAACAGCGGCGGCGCACTGACAGAAGACCTAGTGCGGGGCTTGCAAAAGCTTTTCCCAAAGACTCGGCTATTTCCGATGTACGGGCTGACGGAAGCTTTCCGTTCCACCTATCTCGATCCGGAGCTGGTGGACAAGCATCCCACCTCGATGGGCAGGGCCATTCCATTCGCAGAAATTCTCGTGGTCGATGGTACGGGCGCAGTCGCGCGAGAAGGCGAACTGGTTCATTGCGGGCCTCTGGTAGCGATGGGCTATTGGCAAGACGCAGGGCGCACCGCGCAGCGGTTCAGGCCAGCGCCGCCAGCGTCGCACTATGGCGGCATGGCGGTATGGTCCGGCGACAATGTCCGCCGTGGTAACGATGGCCTGCTGTATTTTGTCGGCAGGGATGATGCCATGATAAAGAGCGCAGGCAACAGGATCAGCCCGCAGGAAATAGAGGAAGTGGTGATCGCCAGTAAGTTTGCAGAAGAG
Organism: uncultured Erythrobacter sp.; assembly: GCA_913061345.1. The sequence continues at coordinate 24,449 of CAJXTZ010000013.1, read as the reverse complement.
GCGGTCGCGCTGGGAGTGCCTGACGAAAAGCTGGGTCATGCCATCCACCTCATCGTACGCGGGTCGGGGGATGAAGATGGACTTCGCAACGTGCTGCGACGCGAATTGCCCAATTTCATGCAACCGGCAGAAATTCGTTGGCTGAATGCCATGCCACTCAATGCCAACGGCAAGATAGATCGCTCGCGGCTGGCACGGGAGGCTGTATGAAAGCGCTTGGCCCGATACCGACAGATTACGCCGCCAAAGACGGCGAACTGGCTATAGGCGGACGGACCGCAAGCGCCTTGGCGGAAGAGGCGCGCGAGACTCCGCTTTTCGTCTATTCAGGCGATATCATAAAGCATCGGATTGCCGGGCTTCGCAAAGCGATGCCGGAGCGATTGAATATTCATTATGCCATGAAAGCAAATCCTTACGGGCCATTACTCGAATTCGTGGCAGATCTGGTGGACGGGCTGGACATTGCCTCTGACGGAGAGCTGCAGCAGGCCCGCGAGGCGGGTTACCTACCGCGAGAGATTAGTTTCGCCGGTCCCGGAAAGCGCGACCGCGAACTGTTCGCCGCGATCAAAGCGGGCGTTACGTTGAACCTGGAATCGGAGAACGAGGCGGAACGCGCGCTTCAGATCGGTAAGGAACTGCGCATCGCACCGCGTCTTGCCATTCGTGTAAACCCCAGCTTCGAGCTGCGCGGTTCTGGTATGAAAATGGGCGGCGGGGCAAAACCCTTTGGCCTTGATGCCGAACGTGTACCCGCATTGGCGCGAAAGATAGTCGACGCGGGAGCCAACTGGCGCGGCTTTCATATCTATTCGGGCAGCCAGGCGCTGGATGCCGAGGCAATCATCGAAAGCCAGGCCCATGTCCTGGATGTCGCCGCATCGCTTGCGCAGGAAGCGGGCGTCACCGTGCCGCATCTGAACATGGGCGGGGGGTTCGGCATTCCCTATTTCGACAAGGATACGCCGCTCGATATCGCAGCGGTGGGCGATGCTCTGAAGGCACGCTTCGCCGGCCTTCCGGCGGTCCTCGCCGAAACGCAGTTCGCCATAGAGCTTGGCCGGTACTTGGTGGGGGAAGCGGGTGTTTACCTTACGCGGATCGTGGACCGGAAAGTGAGCCACGAGACGACCTATCTTATCACCGACGGCGGCCTGCATCATCAACTTGCGGCATCGGGCAATTTCGGAACCGTTGTGCGGCGCAATTATCCCGTCGCGATTGCCAACCGTTTCGAAGCCGAACCCGAAGAAGTCGTCAACGTCGTCGGCTGCCTGTGTACCCCGCTGGATCGCCTCGCCGATGCTGCCCATCTGCCGCGTGCCGAGGTTAATGACCTGATCGCGGTTTTTTGCGCCGGGGCCTATGGGGCCAGCGCCAGTCCGGCCGCCTTCCTGGGGCAGGGGGCGGCGCTGGAAATGCTGGTCTGATACTCGGCGCCAAATCCGTCCCGCTTTAGGACAGGCGTTCACAAAACCCGCCTCCAGCGCGGTTTTGGGGCTGAAGACTAACGCAATGTTCACCCTTTTTCGCGAGAACCCCGGTTCGTATCCGAGGGGCGATTTGCCTGTGCTGCCAGGAATGGCCGTTTCAGGCATCCGTCCGCTATTGGCGAAGGACGTATCAATGCGAAGGAAAAAGCCCGTTTCTGTGCTGCTGGCTTCGGTAAGCCTTGCAATCGGACTGTCCGGTTGCGGTGCGGGCGCTGCCGGGCCCCAGCTGGAGCCAGCACGCTTCGTCGCCATGCAGGAAGGGCCGGGTGAGGAATATGTCATCGGCCCGCTCGACCAGCTTACCATCCACGTCTGGCGAAACGAGGAACTGGGCGCCGAAGTTCAGGTGCGCCCCGATGGCCGCATCACCACGCCTCTGGTGGCGGACATGCCCGCTGTCGGCAAAACGCCAACCATGCTGGCAGAGGATATCCGCCTGCAGCTTTCGCAATATATCGAAGAGCCGCTGGTGACTGTAATCGTCAACGAATTTGCAGGCACCTTTAGCCAGCAGGTGCGGATCGTGGGTGCGACTGCTCAGCCTGCATCGCTGCCCTACCGCGCGAACATGACGCTGCTGGATGCGATGATCGCCGTCGGCGGTCTGTCCGAATATGCAGCGGGCAACCGCGCCAAGCTGATCCGCTTTGATCGTCAAAGCGGACAGCAGCGCGAATTCGCGCTGCGCCTGTCCGACCTTCTGCGTCGCGGAGAAAGCGAGGCGAACGTGATGCTGCGCCCCGGCGATGTGATCATCATTCCAGAGAGCATGTTCTAAGGAAGGTATGCAGCTTTGAACCAGCTTCTCGAAGAATTGCGCGCAGGTGCATGGGCGATATGGAACCGGCGGTGGCTGGCGCTGGCTATTGCCTGGGGAACCTGTCTCCTGGGTTGGCTGGTGGTCGCGCTTATTCCCAACAGCTATGAAAGCGAAACGCGCATCTTCGTGCAGTTGGACGATGTCCTGGCTGAACAGATCGGTATCGGCGCGGGCAGTCGTGCACGAGACATCGATCGTATCCGGCAGACGCTGGTAAGCTCGGTCAACCTCGAAAAGGTGGTTCGCTCCACACGTATCGGGGATACCGTGACGTCGCCGACCGAAATGGAACGCGCCATCGAAGGGCTTACCGAAGACATCGAAGTGGTGAGCGAAGGTGAGAACATCTTCGAGATTTCTGCCGTAAGCGGTCGCACCGACTTGTCCGACAGCGAGAATGCCGAACTCGCGCAGGTCATCGCCCAGAGCATGATCGACATCTTCCGCGAGGAGAACCTTGGCGGCGCACGCGGGGAAATGCAGGATTCCATCGAATTCCTGAACCAGCAACTCGCCCAGCGCGAAGCCGAGCTCGAAGCTGCGGAAGAACGGCGCCTTGCCTTCGAATCTGCCAATCCTGACCTCATCGGCGGCGCTCAGGCGATTGCCAACCAGCTTACCGCGACACGCGCAGCATTGCGCGCAGTGGAATCGGACCTTGCCGCCTCGCAAGGCGCGCTCGCCGCGCTTGAAGGACAGATCGCCAGCACCCCTCGCACGATTATTACACCCGGATCGGGCGGCCCGCAGGCGTCATTGGCGCAGGCGGAAGCCAACCTTGCAGCGATGGAGGCGCGCGGCCTGACCAATGAACATCCGGACATGGTTGCCGCTCGTCGCACCGTCGCTTCAATGCGCGAGCAGGCGCAGGCCGCCGGCCCCTCCAGCGGTTCCGTCAATCCGGCATACAGCACGCTTCAGTCCATGCGGGTCGAGCGCATGTCCAATGTTCAATCGTTGCAATCGCGCGCGGCGGCGCTTCGTGCGGAAATTGCCTCAATTACGGCCAGTCAGATGCGCGAACCCGGCGCGGCTGCCGAGGCGCAGCGCATCAGCCGCGATTATGACGTGCTGCGCGAGCAATATGACCAGTTGCTGCAGGATCGCGAGGAATTGCGCCTGCGCGGACAGGTGGAAACAGAGCGCAGCGCGGTGCAGTTCGAAGTCGTCGATCCGCCGAGCACGCCGCGCACTCCGGCAGCACCCAATCGCCCTCTTCTTCTTGCTGGCGTCCTGATTTTGGGTCTGGGGGCAGGGGCCGGCACTGCCTATGCCCTCAGCAAACTTGGCTCAACCTTTGCCACGGCAAGCCAGCTGGAACGTAGTTTCGGCCTGCCTGTCATCGGCACGATCTCGCACACTTTCACCGAGGCGGGGCGCGAACTGCGCGCCAAGCGCCTTAAGTATTTCGCAGCCGGGGTCAGTGGCCTTGGAGTCTTGTTTGTCGTGCTGATGGGCGTCGAATTCGTCCAGCGCGGCATGGTGGCGTGAGGACCGCGCGATGACTGAACACCGCAAATTGCCCGATCCGCCCAAGACGCTGCTGGAACGTGCCGAAAGCATGTTCGGCCTTGGCGGTTTCACGCCCGCTGCCGTTCCCAAGGAACTGAAAAAGCCCGTTAACCGCAGGCCTAGTCGGGCAACCCCCAAAACGCCGGTAGCCGATGGTTCTTCCCGAACATTGTCGCAACCAGAGCCTAAGGCGACCTCCCAACCCGCATCGGCACCGACAGCAACTTCTGCGCCTGGGCCAGTTTACGAGGATGTTGAATTCTCGGACATCGAGCATCTGATTGATCGTGATTGTCTTGCCCGCCATGGTTTGATCCAGCCCGAAGGACAGGTAACGGAACTGCTGGAAGAATTCCGCATCGTAAAACGCCAGGTGCTGCAATCGGTCCGCAAGGCGCGCGCAACCGGCTCCGGCGCGATGGCGCAGCGCGTGCTGGTCTGCTCTCCGCATCCTGATGAGGGCAAGAGTTACTGCGCCGTCAACCTGGCGATTGCACTCGCAGCGGAAAAGGACAGCGAAGTCCTGCTGGTGGATGCCGATTTTGCCAAACCATCTCTACTGAAGATGCTGGGACTGCCAAAGGGTCCGGGTTTCATGGACATTCTGGCGCGAGAAGACATGAAGGTGGAAGATTGCGTCCTCGCCACCGACATTTCTGGCCTGCACGTACTGCCTGCTGGCAATCACACCACGTCGGACAGCGAATACCTGGCCAGCCATCGCACGGCCGAAGTGCTGGACAGGCTTACCCGCGCCGCGCCCAACCGGATCGTTATATTCGACAGCCCACCGGCGCTGGCTGCATCGCAGGCGGCGGAACTTGCAGAACATGTGGGCCAGGCAATAGTCGTTGTGCGGGCAGACCGTACCGGCCAGAGCGCGCTGGAAGATGCACTGACGCTGCTTTCGTCCTGCCCCGACCTCAAGCTTCTTCTCAACGCGGCGCACTTCAGCCCCAGCGGGCGTCGCTTCGGCGCCTACTACGGGGACGAGGCATGATTGCCTTTCGCAAACCAATCGGCATTTCCATCGGTCTCGCGCTGGCATTGGCCGCAATGTCGCATACTGCAAACGCTCAGGCGCAAGCAGGCCCGGATGCAGGTATGCAGGATCAGGTCGATGTTGGCGAACGTGCGGAACGTACGTCGGGCGTGGATATCGCCCCCTATATCGAAGCCTCCCAAGTCATTACCGCGCAATTGCAGCCCGGCGATGATGTGCTGACCTATACGCAGCTTGCCGCCGGGGTCGATGCTACCGTTGCAGGTCGCAACTCCAGCGCGTCTGCATCGCTTCGTTACGAGCGTGAGATCGGCTATGGCGATGCCGTCGACAGCGATACGGTTTCGGGCATCGCCCGCGCTTCGGTAGGGCTTCTGCGCCGTGGCATTACTTTGGAAGCGGGTGCACTTGCGTCTCGCACACGCGTCGAAAGCAATGGCTTTTCTTCCATCGGTGCTGTCGGCGGGAATGATGACGCCAGCAGCCAGATCCACTCAATCTATGCCGGACCTTCCATACAGACACGGTCAGGCCCGCTGGAGATCAGCGGTTCCTATCGCTTGGGTTACACCCGCGTCGAAACGTCCGATGTGTTGATAACGGCGCCGGGTGTGGCACCGGTCGATATCTTCGACGATAGCGTCACCCATAACGCCGCCATTCGCTTCGGTGCTGCGCCCGGCACGATCGCGCCCGTTGGCATCGGGATTGGCGCGGGGTGGAACCGTCAGGACATTTCCAACCTTGATCAGCGGATTGAGGATCGCCATGTGCGCGGCGATGTTACGCTGCCGGTATCTCCCAACGTCGCGCTGGTTGGCGGTGTAGGCTACGAGGACGTAGAGGTTTCGAGCCGCGATGCGCTGCTTGACGGTGATGGCGTGCCGGTGATCGGCAGCGACGGCCGCTTGGTGACTGACGAAAGCGGCCCACGCCAGATCGCTTACGAAACCGACGGCTTGATCTGGGACGTCGGCGTGATGTGGCGCCCCAGCATCCGTACCTCGCTGGAAGCGCACGTTGGCCGCCGCTACGGTTCGACAACCTATTATGGCTCCTTGTCCTATGCGCCCAACGTAAATTCCAGCCTCAGCGTATCGGTTTACGACAATATTACCGGCTTCGGTGGTCAGCTTACCGATGCGCTGGATCTGCTGGGATCGGACTTCCAGGCTGCACGCAACCCGATTTCTGGCGATCTGGGCGGCTGCGTCATCGGTGCAGAAGGCAACAACTGCGCATTGGCGCAGCTCAATTCACTACGATCGTCGGTGTTTCGCAACCGCGGCATTGCAGCAAGCTATTCGGTGACGGGCAGGCGCACGTCCTTCGGTATCGGCGCAGGCTATGATCGGCGCAGTTTCATCGGCGCCGAGAACACTGTTCTTGCCGATATCGATGGCGTGATCGACGAAAGCTATTACGTCGCTGCCAATGTCTCGCGCCAGTTGGACAGGAAATCCGGAATTTCAGCCGGCGCATATGCCAGCTGGTTCAACGGCGGTTCCGGCACTTTGGGCGATGGCGTCGGCTATTCTGCATCCATTGCGTACAATCGCAATATCTGGCGCGGTCTGACTGGTGTTGCCGCCATCGGTCTTGATGGCGTCAGCCGCGACAATCTTCCCGATTATTCTGCCGCATCCGCCCTTCTGGGCTTGCGCTACACATTCGACTGACCAGGTCAGCAAGGAGAACAAGCCCATGTTCGATAACTTCTACGGCCTCACCGGCAAGCCATTCCAGCTTACCCCCGATCCGGAATTCTATTTCCGCTCGATCACCCATCGCAAGGCATTGTCCTACCTGGGTTATGGCCTTGCGCAGGGCGAAGGCTTCATCGTCATCACCGGCGAAGTCGGCTCGGGCAAGTCCACGCTGGTTGCGCACATGATGGAAAGCCTCGACGAAAGCCAGGTAACAGTCGCGCAGGTCGTGACCAGTAAGCTGGATGGCGAAGAAATCGTCCACGTAGTGGCGCGCAGCTTCGGCCTCGATATCGAAGGCCATGACAAGGCCACGGCCCTTACCGAGATCGAAAGCTTCCTGCACGAGGAAGCGCGCGAAGGCCGTCGCTGTCTGTTGGTGATGGACGAATCGCAGAACCTTACCGTCTCTGCGCTGGAAGAGTTGCGGATGCTATCGAACTTCCAGCTTGGTAATCATCCCTTGTTGCAGACCCTGCTGCTGGGCCAGCCGGAGTTTCGCGTCACGATCCAGAGCGATCCCGGCCTCGAGCAGCTGCGCCAGCGCGTGATTGCGGCGCATCATCTGGAACCCATGCAGAAAGGTGAGATCGAACCCTATATCGTCCATCGTCTCAAGAGGGTGGGGTGGGACGGTAATCCCGCATTTGACCAGCGTGTATTCTCGGAGCTCTACGAAGCCAGTGGCGGCATTCCGCGCCGGATCAACCAGATTGCCAATCGCCTGCTTCTGCTGGGCGCTGTGGAAGAACGCAACAGGATCGATGCGGCCATGTTGCAGAACGTGCTGGGCGAGATGGAAGCCGAACGCGCTTTCCCAGAGGCTGCGCCATCCCCCATGCCGGAGGCCAAGAAGAATTTCGAGCCGGTGAAAGCTATGCCCACCACGCCGCGTGTGGACAAGGAAATGCTGGAAGAATACCTGGCAGAACGAGACGCCCAGATCGCCGAGTTGCAGCAGGCCATCGTGGAGATGGCCGAGCAGCGCGATACTGCAATCGCCGAGTTCGTTAACCCCGAGATTGAAACCCTGCGCGAGCAAGTGGCCCGCGTTGAAGCGAAGTGTTTCGAACAGGAACGCACGATACGTCAGACCCTGACCATGCTGATCGACTGGATCGAGAGCGAGATGGATTCGAGCAAGGCCGCCTGATCGGCGCTCGGGAGCTGTAACGCTGTGAACGCGCTTGATTTCGATCACAAACCGGCGAAGCCCGATGCCATCGTCAACGGCTTGTCGGTTGATGTGGAAGACTGGTTCCAGGTTGGCGCGTTCGAGGATGTGATCGAGCGTGATCAGTGGGGTTCGCTGGATGACCGGGTGGACCGCAATGTCCGCCAGATACTGGACCTGTTCGACACCGTGCAGGCGAAAGGCACCTTCTTCACGCTTGGCTGGGTGGCACAGCGCCACGGCGAACTGTTGTACGAAATTGCCAATCGCGGGCACGAAATCGCCAGCCACGGGTGGGATCACCAGCGGGTGTTTCGTCTCGATCCCGCATGTTTCGCGACCGACATCGCCCGCACCCGCAAGGTTCTGGAAGATGCCAGCGGCACGCATGTGGTGGGGTATCGCGCACCGAGCTTTTCCATAGATGCACGTACGCCCTGGGCGTTCGATGTGCTGGCAGAGGAGGGATATACCTACTCGTCCAGCGTGGCACCCGTGGCACATGATCACTATGGCTGGCCCGAAGCATCGCGGTTCGCGTTCAAGCCCGTAACGGGCAGCAATTTCGTCGAATTGCCAGTTACCACGGCCATGTTCCGCGGAAAAAGACTGGCCGCGGGCGGGGGCGGATTTTTCCGTGTGCTGCCTTACGCTTTCAGTCGCTGGGCCATTCGGCAGGTGAACCGCACCGATGGGCGGCCAGCGGTGTTCTATTTCCATCCGTGGGAGATTGACCCTGGGCAACCGCGCGTTGCCGGTGCGCCGCTCCGCTCTCGGTTGCGCCATTATACCAATCTCGACCGGATGGCAGGCAAGCTGGAGCATTTGGTAAGCGAGTTCCAATGGGGGCGCATGGACGCCATCGCACAACGTGAAAACCTGCGATTACGGCTTGAAAAAGCGGTGGGTAGATGAACGCGCCATTCGCCTTGATGCGCGAAACCGTTCGCGTGGCCGACCTGAAGCAGCCCGACGAGGTTGCGCGGGTGGAAGGCTTCGTGGCCGAGCACGGCGGATCGGTGTTCCACACGCCAGCATGGTTGCTCGCCATCGAGAAAGGGACCGGTCAACGCGCCTGCGGTCTTGTAGCGGAAATGCGCGGCAGCCTAACAGGGTGGTTGCCGCTGACAGAAGTTCACTCTCCGATTTTCGGCCGCGCGCTTGCATCCTCCGGCTTTGCTGTCGAGGGGGGCGTGCTTGCCGAGGATGAGGAAACGGCCCGTAACCTGTGCCATGCGGTACAGGAATTTGCGCTTCGCCAGTCCTGCCCGACGGTGGAACTGCGTGGTCCGGCATCCGGAACCGGTTGGCACGTCCGCGAAGACAGCCATTGCGGTTTTGTCACCACGCTATGCGATGATGATGACGAGCAGCTCAAGGCAATCCCGCGCAAGCAGCGTGCAGAAATCCGCAAGGGTTTGCGCAGGGATTTGCGCGTTACCACCGGCTCTGCGCGATTGGATCGGGTTAGCCATTTCGCAGTTTATGCAGAAAGCGTGCGCAATCTGGGAACGCCGGTGTTTCCCAAGAGCCTTTTCGAAGCCGTTCTCGATCGGCTCGACGCCGACGTTCTGACGGTTTGGGACGGAGCCACGCCTGTCGCCAGTGTGCTTTCGCTCTATTACGATGGTGCCGTAATGCCATATTGGGGCGGCGGTACATGGGCTGCACGGCACCTGCGTGCGAATGATCGCATGTATTACGAACTGATGCTGCATGCGCGCAGGCGGGGCTGCGACCGCTTCGATTTTGGACGCAGCAAAACGGGAAGCGGCGCGTGGAGCTTCAAGAAAAACTGGGGTTTCGATCCGCAGCCCCTGTCGTACGCCAGCTGGACGACACCGGGTTATGAACCGCGCGATGTCGATCCCACCAGCGCGCAGCACCAGTCGCGCATTGCTTTATGGAAAAAGCTGCCCCTGCCGCTTGCCAACAGGATAGGCCCCCTGATTGCCAGGGGGTTGGGGTGAACGGTGAAATCCTCCTCCTGGCCCATCGCCTGCCGTTCCCGCCCGATCGTGGAGACAAGATCCGCTCCCACCACATTCTGAAAGCGTTGGCGAAGCTCGCTCCTGTACATGTAGGATGCCTGGCGGAAACGGATGCAGACGTAGCCAACGGACCTTTGCTTGCCGAGGTTGCAGCGACCTGGTGCATGCCGCGCCGTAGCAAGAGCCTGCCAGTTGCAGGTCTGGAGGCACTCGTTCGCGGGGAGCCGGTTAGCCTATCGGCCTTCCGATCAGCCGGATTGATGCAGTGGGTCGAACAGACATTGCAGAGCCGGAATATCTCCGCGATCTACGTCTTTTCCGGCCAGATGGGCCAGTTCGTGCCCGCCGACTGGCAAGGGCGCCTCGTCGTTGACCTGGTCGATGTCGATTCGGCCAAGTTCGAGGCTTACGCAAAGGCAGGCAGCGGACCTCGAAGCTGGATTGACCGGCGTGAAGGACGCTTGCTGAAAAGCGTGGAAACCAGCCTTGTTGCTCGCGCCGATGTCACCCTTCTGGTGAGCGAAGCAGAAGCCGAATTCTTGCGCGGCAGAACAGGGGGGAAATACGATGTAAGAGCGCTGCGCAACGGTATCGACTGCGCCTTGTTCGACCCGGATGCAGTCCTTCCAGAGCCAACGCTCGGCAAAAAAGGCCCTCATTTCATTTTCACCGGACAGATGGACTACGCGCCGAATATCGAGGCGGTTTGCCGAATGACGCGCTGGATCATGCCGATTGTGCGCCTGCGAAAGCCCGACGCCCAGTTTCATATCGTAGGCCGCTCCCCAACGCGTGAGGTGTTGGCGCTGCAAGGGCTGCACGGAACGCATGTTGCAGGCGAGGTGCCGGACACGCGCCCATGGCTGGCAGGAGCGCATGCCGTCGTCGCGCCGTTGAGTATCGCCCGCGGAGTGCAGAACAAGGTTCTGGAAGCCATGGCTATGGCGTGCCCGGTGGTGCTATCGCCAGGCGCTGCCACGGGAATTGACGCGCGCCCCGATACGCATTTCCTGATTGCTGAAGACGATGCTTCTTTCGCCGACGCCATGCTGCAAATTAGCGACGAACCAGGTCATGCTCGTTCCATGGGCGAGAAGGCACGCCGCTTCGTATTGGCCAATATGAGCTGGCCCGCAATGCTGGCAGACCTTCCTCACGTGCTTGGCATAGAACCGGGAAATCGGCGCGATGCCGCTTGATGTAATCTCCCCGCAAAGGGCGCTGTTCGCAGAACGCACTGCTCCGCCATGGCGCAGGCCACTGCTGCGTCTGACCTTTGCCTGGGCCACTTTGTTCGCGCTGTTCGCGGGCGATTGGGCCGAAATGGCCCGGCAATACTGGGACATCTCTACCTACAATCACATCCTGCTAGTGCCGCTGATCATAGGTTGGCTCGTCTGGCAAAGGGCTGGTGAACTGGCGCAACTGACACCGCGGGCATGGTGGCCCGGACTTGTCTTGGTTGCCGGTTCGCTGTTCGTGTGGCTGCTGGGCGATATTTCCGGAACGGCGACGGTTAGTCACCTGGGGCTGGTGGCTGCCATGCAATCTGCTGTCATCACCCTTCTGGGTCCGCGCGTCGCATGGGCGCTGTTGTTCCCGCTAGCCTATGGCCTCTTCCTCGTGCCGGTGGGCGAAGAACTGGTGCCGGCTCTGCAGATGATCACGGCACAGATCACCATCGCGCTTACGCATGCAAGCGGCATTCCGGCAATCATCGATGGTGTGTTCATCGATACGCCCGCTGGCCTGTTCGAAGTGGCAGAGGCTTGTTCCGGCGTTAAATTCCTGGTTGCGATGGTCGCCCTTGGCACGTTGATATCCCACGTATGTTTCCGGTCATGGCCCCGCCGCTTTGTATTCATGGCCGTCGCCGTGATTCTGCCGATACTGGCGAACGGCGTGCGCGCATGGGGCACTATCTATATCGCGCAATCACAGGGCATCGCATTCGCTGCCGGTTTCGATCATATCTTCTACGGATGGATCTTCTTCGCGCTTGTAATGGCAGCCCTGATTGGACTGGGATGGCGCTATTTCGATCGGCAGGTGGACGATCCGTTCATTGATGGCGAGCAGATTTCAAATGCCACTTGGCCGGATCGTCTCGAACACCTGAACGGCAACGGTTGGAGCGTGCTGGCTGCGACGGCGGCGGTCGCGCTTGCGGTGGTCTTGTGGTCCTCTCAGGCAAGAGGCGTGGTGGCGGAGCTTCCCGAAATTATCGCTTTACCCGATATCGAAGGGTGGGAACGAACGTCGGCACAGCACGCCCATCCATGGGAAGCCCGCGCCAGCGGCGCCGATCATAGATTGGTGGCGAGCTATCATGACAAGCGGGGCATGGCTGTGGATGTGGTCTACGCGCTTTATGCAGCGCAGGAAGACGGCCGCGAAGCAGGCTCATTTGGCGAAGGTGCCTTGCCCGAGGGCACCGAGTGGCGCTGGCTCGCCGCTGTAGATGCCCCCTCGAATGCTGCTGGCGATCGACTCCAGGCTCTGGGCACGCACCAAAGGGTTGCCTACACATGGTTCCGGCATGGCGACTGGACCGGAAACAGTCGGCTGCGTCTCAAACTGGAGAACATGCAGGACCGATTGTTTGCAGAGCCGAAGCCCACGATCATGCTGATCCTTTCCGCCGAAGACACGCCGACACAGGATGCGCAGGAAACCCTCTCCGCATTTCTTCAATCCACCGCTCCGCTACCGGAATGGATGGACGCTGTGGCGGGGCTGGACTAATCCGCCCCAATGTGCGGGATAGCTGGCCTTTTCCATTGCGGGACGATCAAACCGGTGGACCCCGCGCGCGTCGAGCGGATGACCGACGTCCTTACCCATCGCGGGCCGGACGGGTCGGGTGTCTGGACTGCGCCCGGAGTGGGACTGGGCCATCGCCGACTCTCGATCATCGATGTGGAGGGATCGCCGCAACCGATGCATTCGGCAAGCGAGCGACTGGTGATCAGCTTCAACGGAGAAATCTACAACTTCCGGGAGCTTCGCAAGGAACTGGCGGCGCGCGATGTAACGTTCAGGACCGATGGCGACACCGAAGTCATCCTCGCCGCTTACGAGCAGTGGGGCGCCGATTGCGTCAAACATCTGCACGGCATGTTTGCCTTCGCCATCTATGATCGAAAGCGGCGGGAATTGTTTCTGGCGAGGGACCGTTTCGGCGTCAAACCGCTGTTCTATGCCCAGCTTTCCGACGGATCGATGGCTTTCGCATCAGAATTGAAGGGTTTGCTGGCGCACCCGCTGATGCGCCGCGAAGTCGATCCGCGCGCAGTCGAGGATTTCATGGCCTGGGGCTATGTGCCCGATCACCGCTCCATCCTGCAGGGCGTGAAGAAGTTGCCCGCCGGCCACACGCTGTTGCTGAAGCATGACAGTCCCGTGTCCAGACCATCGCAGTATTGGGACATCAGTTTTGCCGAGCGGCATAAGGGTAAGGCAAAAGACCTGGAAGCAGAATTGCTGCATCACTTGCAACAGGGCGTAACCAGCAGGATGGTATCCGACGTGCCGCTTGGCGCATTTCTTTCGGGCGGAGTGGACAGTTCCAGCGTAGTGGCTTTCATGGCCGAGACTAGCCGCCGCCCGGTAAAGACCTGCTCTATCGGCTTCGATGTCGCCAGTGCGGACGAAACAAGCCATGCCGAGAAAGTGGCTCGCCTCTTCGCCACGGATCACGAAGCGCGCACGGTCAGCGCCGACCAGTTCGACGCCATCGATAGCATTGCCGGCATGTTCGATGAACCCTTCGCCGACGCCTCCGCCTTGCCAACGTGGCGCGTGTGCCAGCTGGCAAAGGAGACCGTTACAGTCGCCCTTTCCGGCGACGGCGCTGACGAGGCGCTGGCAGGCTATCGGCGACAGGTGTTTCACGCGCATGAAGAGAGACTACGCGCCCTGCTGCCTGAGACGCTGCGCAACAAAGTGCTCGGACCGCTTGGCCGCGTCTATCCCAAGGCGGATTGGGCACCGCGCCCGTTACGCGCGAAGACGACGCTGCTGTCGCTCGCCGGATCGGGAGCAAGGGGATATGCCCGGGCGTTGTCGGTTCTCCCGCCGGAAAGCCGCTTCGCGCTCTACTCTTCAGAACTTGTAGTAAAGCTGGGGGACTACCGCGCGGAAGAACCGCTGCTGGACCTGATGGAAAATGCTCCGGCGCGCACCGGGCTGGATGTGGCGCAATATGTCGATCTCAAGTTCTGGTTGCCCGGCGATATCCTGACCAAAGTCGATCGCACCAGCATGGCGACCAGTCTGGAAGCGCGTGAGCCGTTGCTGGATCACCGCCTCGTCGAGTTCGCTGCAGGCCTGCCGGATGGGCTGCGGGTGAAGGGGCGGCAGGGCAAGTGGTTGCTGAAGAAGGCGATGGAACGCTATTTGCCCGACGATATCCTGTATCGGCCCAAGCAGGGTTTCGTGACGCCGATTGCGCAATGGCTGCGCGGTCCGCTGGCCACCAAGACACGCGGCATCGCCAAGAGCGCGATGCTGGCGCGGACCGGATGGTTCGACAACCAGCGGATTTCCATCATTGCAGAGGAACACATCATGGGCAGGGCGGACCATTCGCGAGTGCTTTGGCAACTGATCATGCTGGACCGTTCGCTGGCACGCCTGGGGGTTACCTAACCAGCGACCCCGTGGCCCAGCGCCATATATTCCGCGCTCTGCATTTCCTTGAGCCGGCTTATGGTTCGCTGGAATTCGAACGCGCCATCCCCGCTTGGGTACAGGTCTTCCGGTTCGGTCGCCGCCGTGACGAACAGTTTGACGCGGTTTTCGTAAAGTGCATCGATAAGCGTTACGAAGCGACTTGCCTCGTTGCGCATGTCCGTGCCCATTTGCGGAATGCCAACGATAATCACCGTGTGGTATGCCTGCGCGATGGCGAGGTAGTCTGGCGCTCCGCGGGGCTGTTCGCACAACCGCTTGAAGCTGAACACGGCGACGCCTTTCAGCGCCTTGGGTACGTGCAGCATGCGCCCGCCGCCCACGTCCAGTTCTGCACTGGGCACGTGTTCCGCATCTTCTGGTGGATAATCCGTCAGACGAAAGAACGCCTCACGCACCTTCTCGGTCGAATTATCTCCCAGGGGACAATGCCAGCTATCCAGCCCGCCGATACGCTCCATGCGGTAATCCGTCGGCCCGTCCAGTTCGATAACGTCGAGCTCGGTTTGCACAAGGTCGATAAAGGGAAGGAAATGCTCCCTGTTCAACCCGTCCTTGTAAAGATCGCGCGGGTGACGATTGCTGGTGGTGACGATGGCTACGTTCTGCTCGCAAATAAGCTGCGTAAACAGCCTGCTCATGATCATGGCGTCAGCGGAATTGTTCACCACCATCTCGTCGAAGGCCAAGACCTTGAGATCCGCAGCCAGCGCCTCGGCAACGGGCGGGATAGGATCGCCGCTCTCGCTTTTGCGCGCCTCGCGCAGAGCCGCGTGGACTTCCTGCATGAACGCGTGGAAATGCACACGGCGCTTTTCCGGGATATCGAGCGAGGCGTGGAAAAGGTCCATCAGCATGGATTTTCCGCGACCGACACCGCCGACCATGTAAACGCCCTGGGGCCGGATTTTCTTTCGCCCGAACAATTGCCCCAGCAGCCCGCCCGATTGTTCTGCTTCGAGATCCTTCTGCAAGGCGTCGAGCCGTTCTGCAGCGCGGCGCTGGTCCGGGTCCGGGCGAAGCTCACCAGCTGAAATCAGGCGTTCATAACGGGCAAGGACACCGGTCATTGGCGACGAATTTTCCGCAGGATTCCGGAGAACGATCCGATCAGGTCATCATCCTGAACGATTTGACCTCGCGCGAACACCATCCGTCCGGTTTCCCGCATGACTTCCACGACGGCATCCAACGGTCGCGACAAATCGCCAGGTGCGAGGAACTGGTGGCTCAGATCAACGGTTACGCCGCTCTCTATGCTTTCATGCAACAGTAGGGTGCTACCAGCGAACAGAGCCACATCGATGAAGGAAACGATCGCGCCGCCGTGAATTGTACCATGGCCGTTGCTCAACACTTCCCGCGGGAAAATGCGAACTCGCGCGCGCTGGGCATCATCAAGACGGACCAGCATCAGGCCGAGGACCGTCCGATTGAACGCGTTTTCCCCGCCTACCCGCCATTCTTGCCAACCCGGATGATCGGGGTGGTCTGCCAGCACAATTGAACCTTCGTCTCGTTCCACTTGCGTCAAACGTGCTTTTCAGCCTGCATTTTCTTGATTTCGGCAATAGCCTTTGCTGGCGACAGGCCCTTGGGACAAACGTTCGCGCAGTTCATGATCGTGTGGCAGCGATAGAGTCGGAACGGATCTTCCAGATCGTCCAGTCGCTCTCCGGTCATCTCGTCCCGGCTATCGGCCAGCCAGCGATAGGCTTGCAACAGGATCGCCGGGCCAAGGAACTTGTCCGAATTCCACCAGTAGCTTGGACACGCGGTAGAGCAGCAGGCACACAGGATGCATTCGTAAAGGCCATCCAGGTCTTCGCGCTGTTCCGGTGTCTGCAGCCGCTCCTTGCCCGAAGGGGTTGTGGAAACGGTTTGCAGCCACGGGCGGATCGATGCGTATTGCGCGTAGAAATGGGTGAAATCGGGCACCAGATCCTTCACCACTTCCATGTGGGGTAGCGGGGTAATCCGGATATCGCCCTTCACATCCTCGATAGCAGTGGTGCAGGCCAGGCCGTTCTTGCCGTTCATGTTCATCGAGCACGAGCCGCAAATACCTTCGCGGCAGGAGCGGCGGAAGGTCAATGTCGGATCCATCTCGTTCTTGATCTTGAACAGGGCGTCGAGCACCATCGGGCCGCATTCGTCCACGTCCACCTCGAACGTATCGTAGCGCGGATTGTTGCCGCTATCGGGATCGTAGCGATAGACCCGGAATTTCTTGATCGAACCACCGCTGGTGGCCTTGTGGACCTCGCCATCCTTGCGGATCTTGCTGTTCTTGGGAAGAGTGAAGGTGGCCATGAGCTATTCGTCCTAAAGCGTGTCGCTGCCTATCTAACCATAAGGCGGGCAAGGGCAAGACGAAGCTTTACCGATGTGTTCATTTCATGCCGATTTTCCTTCTAATGTGGAACACTTGGAACAGTGTCCTGAACTGGAAAACCTGTTCCTCAATAGAGGATGCGCAAAACCGCGGGAATACGGGCTAGAGAGGGTGTTTCGATGTCCATCCCCGGCACCTATGTCGAGATGGGAACGTAGGAAAGGACACACATGGGCTGGCACAGGGCGGCAATCTTCGGAAGCAGCGGTGGCATTGGCAAGGCGCTGGTTGCTGCGCTGGCGCAGCGCGGGGTGCCTGTGCTGGCGGGATCGCGGGCCGGGGCTGGGGGAGACTTGCCCGGCGTCATTCCTTTTGCGTTCGATCTGGAAGACGAAACCAGCATTCAGCGCGCTGTCGCCGGATGGGGAGAGGCCATCCCCGATCTTGTAATCGTCGCAACCGGTGTGTTGAGCCTGCCAGGCGGTATCGGGCCCGAACGCAGTTTGAGACAGTTGGACCCTGATGCGATGGCGCGCATCATGTACCTTAACGCCATCGGCCCGGCATTGATCGCGAAGCACGTCCTGCCCTTGTTTCCCAGAGATACGCCAGCGAGTTTTGCAGCAATTTCAGCCCGCGTGGGCTCAATCGGGGACAATCGTATCGGCGGTTGGCATAGTTATCGCGCCAGCAAGGCCGCGCTGAACATGCTGATCCGCAATTTCGCCATTGAACTTGGCCGAACGCACAAACAGGCCCTTGCCGTCGGACTGCATCCCGGCACCGTGGATACACAGCTTTCCGAACCCTTTCAGAACAATTTGCCGGATGGGCAATTGACCGCGCCCGATGACTGCGCGGCGAACCTGCTGGATGTTCTGCAAGGTCTCACGCCCGCAAACAGCGGAGAGGTATTCGATTGGAAAGGTGAGCGGATCGCGCCATGAATGTTGCACCAATCATCGAAGGACTGGCCTTTGCCCACGCTTCGCCGGCATTAGGGCGCAAGGCTACCGGGTCCGAACTTGTTCCATCGATGCGGTTATTGCAATAGGCCGTCATGCAAGACCCCACCATGCAAGACGACAACCCGATTCGCGCTTTTGCTGCATGGACGAGTGACGCCGATAATGATTGGCCGCAGGCTGCGGTGCAGGCCGCAAAGAACGCTTTTATCGATACGGTCGGGGTGATGATTGCTGGCGCCTTCGAACCGGTGACACAGGCTGCGATTCGGATGACCGGCGCATGGGGTGAGGGGGCCTGTACGGCGGTTTCTGTCAGCGATGGTCGCCCCGCGCCCTGGACTGCGCTTATCAATGGCGCAGCGGCGCATGCGCTCGACTTCGATGACAATTTTGACCCTGCGAAAGCCCATGCAAGCGCGGTTCTGGTTCCTGCCATCCTTGCAATCGCCGAACAAGAGGATGCTGGCGGAGAAGCCTGCATCGATGCCTACATCGTGGGGCTTCAGATCATGGGCAGGGTAGGCCAGGGCCTCAACCCTTATCACCGCAATCGCGGCTGGCATGCCACCAGCACCGTGGGCGCCGTGGGTGCCGCGGCGGCCTGCGCCCGCCTACTCCGGCTCGATCATCGGCAAAGCGCCCATGCCCTGTCAATCGCAACCAGCATGGCTGGTGGTTTTATGTCGCAATTCGGCACAATGACCAAACCGCTGCATGCAGGTTTGGCAGCCAAAGCTGGCGTGATGGCAGCCAGCTTGGCCGCGCACCATGTGGATGCCGGGATGGATGTCCTCGATGGACCGCGGGGGATGCAACGCCTGATGGTGGGGCCGGATTTTGAGCAACTGCGCAACAACCTGACGCAGATCGAGCACGGTCAGACCATGCGCTTCGCCACTGCTGATCCAGGTAATCCACTACTCATCCTATCCAGCGGATTGAAGCTCAAACGCTTCCCTAATTGTGGCAGCGCACACCGTGCGATGGATGCACTGCTGGCCCTGCGGGAGGAGATGGGCTTCAATGCGGACGACCTGCTGCGCATCCGTGTGAGCGCGCCGGTCAGCCATCTGAACAACTTGATGTACACCCGGCCCGACACTCCGGCGAAGGCGAAGTTTTCGTTGGAGTATGCTCTTGTCATGATTGCCATCAAAGGCCAATGCTCACTCCAGGATTTCACAGAGTCTGCAGTTGCAGATCAACGTGCGATTGATTTGCTGTCGCTGGTCGAACGCAATCCAGTCGACAAAAGTGAAGGCGAATTTGCCACGCAAGTCGAAGTTGATCTGCGCTGCGGGAGGAAAGGAAAACAAGACATGGCGATGCCCATCGGTAGTTCCGCCGCGCCGTTGAGCGATGGACAGATAAAGGCCAAATTCAGGCAGTGCGTTGCCGGCGTAATGCCCACCGATGTGGCGGACGAACTGCTTCAGCAGCTCGATGCTCTGCCGTCACTGACGGCGGTGGCTGAAATTGCGCCCGCCTTCTCCAGGCTGAAGGCTGTCAGCGCGTGAACGACCGGACTTACACCGCATTGGTCCTTGCCGCAACGCGAGGCAATCGCGATCCGCTGGCCGAAAAAGGCGGTGTTTCGCACAAGGCCTTTATCGACCTTGCCGGGGTTCCCATGCTACGCCGTGTGGTGGAAGCGGTGGCTCAGAGCAATCGGGTCGGCAAAATCCTTATCGCGATTGAAGACTGGGCAGAGGACGAGGCGAGGGCCTTGCTGCGAGGCGTTGCTGGTGAGGACATGCTGGTTTTCGTAGGCTCTCACGAGAGCATTGGGGCAAGCGTCAGCGCAATTGCCGCGCAATTTCCAGATGCCTTGCCATTGGTGATAACCACAGGCGACAATGGCCTGCATAATGCCGAAGTCGTGAAGTACTTCTGTGATGAACTCGATAAGGTTGAGGGCGATGCGGCCATCGGGCTCACCAATGCGCGCTACCTGCTGGAAAAGTACCCGGAGGAAAAGCGCGCATTCCACCGTTTTGCCGATGGCGAGTTTTCCAGTTGCAACCTTTACGCCCTGATGACGCGTGAAGCCTTCTCCGCTGCCAAAATATTCGATGGTGGCGGTCAGTTCGGGAAGAAACCCAAACGATTGATCGGCGCCTTCGGCCTGCTGGCGTTTCTCGCCTACAAGTCACGCCTTTTCAAACTGCGGCAGTTTCTCGGCGTGCTTTCGCGCCTCCTGAAGCTCAAGACAGTCCCGGTTGAGCTTCCCTTTGCCGAAGGGCCGATCGATATCGATCGTATGCAGGACTGGGAAATGGCGGAGCGGATCTTGCGCGAACGCGGAACCGACAAACCCTAGACCGCAAATTTCGAACGGCGTTGAGTGGCCCTCGAAAGATTGAGCCACTCAACGCCCGTTACTGTTAGGTCTGGTTGTCCAAGATCAGTTGCCGAAGGTGCGCTGCCACCAACCGCGGCGTGGTGAACCATCCTCGTTCACGCTGTCATCGTCGCCGGACTGATCGCCGCCCTGCGGCTTTTCGCTCGCTTCGCCCTTGTCGACCGCCTGTGTTCTATCGCTGGCCAGCTCTTCGGAGATCGCCGGCTTGTCACCGCTATCCGCCTTGGGCTGGGCGTCGGCCTTTCCTGCGCGCTCTTCGTCTGCCTTCACCGGAGCATCGGCTTTCTTGCGGCGGGTGCGCTTGGGTTTGGGCTTTTCTTCTGCCGAGGTTTCGTCGGTTGTAGCATCTGCTGTTTCCGCAGCAGGCTCTGCCTTCTTCCGGCGCGTGCGCTTCGGCTTGGGCTTGGCTTCAGCTTCCGCCTCGCCTGAGTCGTTCGACTTGGCTGCGCTGTTGGTTTCGACTTCGGCCTGCGCTTCAGAGGACGTATCCGCGTCTGCTTTCTTGCGACGGGTGCGCTTGGGCTTCGGCTTGGCTGGCTCTTCCAATGGAGCTTCTGTGGGCGCAGCTTCTTCGTTGTTGCCTTCTACCGCCGTATCAGCGGGGCCATCGGAAGCGTTGCTTTCGTCGTTGTCGTTTGACGAAGCGTCATCATCCTGACGTTTACGATTACGTCCGCGACCGCCGCGGCGACCACGACGGCGGCGCGGCTTGTTCTCGCCATCATCACTGTCGTCTTCGTCGGAAGCGTTTTCGCTGTTGTCGTCGTCACCGTCGTCATCACCATTTTCGGAATTCTCTTTCGAGTCTTCGTCTTGCTGGTGACCCTTGTTGCGACCGCGACCCCCGCGACGGCGACGGCGTTTCCTGCCGCGTCCTTCGTTTTCATCGTTGTCGCTGTCGTCGGTCTCGTCGTCGTTGTCGCTATCGTCCTCGATGTCGTCATCGTCCTCGTCGTCGATAATCGGTTCGAACTTCGGCGCTTCGGATGGCTTGGGACCGGAAGAGCCGACGCGCATCTTGGCGCCTTCGTCCTCGCCCTCGGGCTTCACTTCCACGGTGACGCCGTAACGCTGTTCGATCTCGGCCAGATCGGCGCGCTTCGCGTTGAGCAGATAGACTGCAGCTTCGGTGGAAGCGTGCAGGGTAATTACCGTGCCCTTGCCCTTGGCAGCTTCATCCTCGATCAGGCGCAGCGCGGATAGACCCGCCGAGCTTGCCGTACGGACAAGGCCCGTACCGTCGCAATGCGGGCATTCGCGCGTGGTGGCTTCCAGAACGCCGGTGCGCAGGCGTTGGCGGCTCATCTCCATCAGGCCAAAGCCCGAAATGCGGCCAACCTGAATACGCGCGCGGTCGTTCTTCAGCGCATCCTTCATGCACCGTTCCACCTTGCGCACGTTTCCGATGCGTTCCATGTCGATGAAATCTATCACCACCAGGCCCGCCATATCGCGCAGGCGCAGTTGGCGGGCAATTTCCTTCGCTGCTTCGAGGTTGGTGTGCAGCGCGGTCTGCTCGATCCCATGCTCCTTGGTGGAGCGACCCGAGTTGATGTCGATCGACACCAGCGCTTCTGTCGGATTGATGATCAGATAGCCGCCGGATTTCAGCTGCACCATCGGATCGTACATTGCGGATAACTGGTCTTCTGCGCCATATCGCTGGAATAGCGGGACCGGATCGTTGTAGTTCTTCACCCGCCGGGCGTGGCTGGGCATCAGCAATTTCATGAAGGACTTGGCGGCCTTGTAGCCCGCTTCGCCTTCGACGATAACTTCCTCGATCTCGCGATTATAGATGTCGCGGATGGCGCGCTTGATCAGGTCCGAATCCGAATGAATCATGCTTGGCGCAGCAGAGTCGAGCGTGCGTTCGCGTATCTCGTCCCACAGACGGGCAAGATAATCGAAGTCGCGCTTAATCTCTGTCTTGGTACGCGAAAGGCCCGCAGTGCGCACGATCAGACCCATCGTACGCGGCAGGCTGAGATCGCTGACGATAGACTTCAGGCGCTTGCGATCCCCGCCATTGGAAATCTTGCGCGATATGCCGCCACCGTGGCTGGAATTGGGCATGAGCACGCAATAGCGGCCCGCCAGCGACAGATATGTCGTAAGAGCAGCACCCTTGTTGCCGCGCTCTTCCTTGGCGACCTGCACCAACAACACCTGGCGACGCTGAATTACATCCTGGATCTTGTAGCGGCGACGCAGGGCCTGGCGCTTTGCGCGCGCCTCGTCGATTTCCTTGGCGCGGCTGCCGCCGCCACGGTTCTGCGAGCGACGCCCCTTGGGCGCACGGCCCCGACCACGGCCACGGCGCTGGTTGCGGCCATTGCCGCCCTGATCGTCATTGTCGTCGTCGCTGTCGTCCGAATCCTCGTCCTCGTCCTCATCGGAAGAATCGTCTTCGCCGTTCTCAACGTGACCATCCTCGATGGTGGAGACGTCATCCTTCTCGCTGGTGTCGATTTCCTCGAGACCGCCTTCGTCCTCGTCTTCCTCGTCATCCTGATCGTCGGCCGAATTACCGTCTTCGTCATCCTCCTCGGCGCGAAGCTTGGCTTCTTCCTCTGCTGCGGCCTGTTCTTCGGCCAGCAGCGCTTCCCGGTCCTGCGCTGGTATCTGGTAATAGTCGGGATGGATTTCGCTGAAGGCCAGGAAGCCGTGGCGATTGCCGCCGAAATCCACGAACGCCGCCTGCAGCGACGGTTCTACCCTGGTGACTTTCGCGAGGTATATGTTGCCCTTTATCTGCTTGTGTTCGGCAGATTCGAAATCGAACTCCTCAATTCGGTTTCCCTTGAGCACCGCCACCCGTGTTTCTTCCGGGTGGCGCGCATCGATAAGCATGCGCGTTGCCATGTATTATTCTCCGGGCAATCGCCCCTGCGCCTGCCAGATGGCGTAAAGCCGAACCGGGGGGAGGGGATTGCCGATATGTGTGAACCCCGCCACAATTGCGGGGAAAGGAAATCATCACCCTGTCAGTCCGGCGGTTTGCCGGGTGGCGAGCATGGGTGCGAAACGTGTCTGTCGCGAAGAAAAGGCGCAGGGTTTGCATCTGCGCTGGAAGCCCTGCAGCCTGAATGCGACCGATCGGTAGCATCGTGGCTTGCTGGCTTTTACTTTGCATCGCGGCATCAACCTGTAAGCATTGCCGGCAGGAGTGAATAAACCTGTCCGGGACTGCCGGTTCGCAATATTGCACCGGCTGCCGATTTGCTAGCATCCGGGGAAAGCAACGGCAACCTTGTTGCGCATTCACGCAAAATTCCCTTGTGGTCACTCCATAGTTACTGCGCCCTTCCGGGTGTGGCAGAAAGGGCATATCTCTTTTCGCATGTCGTATCGCCTGCAGATTGGCCTTTTGTTCGCATTGCCGGTTCTGCTGGTTGGCGCGCTTTATGCCATTGGCGCATCGATCCCGGTTCCCGTTCTGGGGCGTGATTATGTCGTCCGCGTGGACTTGCCCGATGGCAAGGCAACGATAGGTCTGCCGAAGATTTCCGGGCCATCCGACCCCTCCCGCCCGCTGGTCCTTATAGATGCGGGCCACGGCGGCCCCGATCTTGGTGCAGTGACCGACGCCTATCGCGAAAAGTCCATCGTGCTGGGGCTGGCGCTGGCATTGCGCGACCGGCTGCTGGAAGAGGGCGGTATCCGCGTCGCCATGACGCGCGAGGATGACAGCTTTATCGTGCTGGAAGAACGCGCCGAAATCGCCCGGGCCATGGGCGCAGACCTTTTCCTCTCGATCCACGCCGATTCTGCTGGTGAGCGAGAGGGTGTGGCAGGGGCGAGCATCTATACATTGTCGGAAACCGCATCATCCGAAGCCGCTGCTCGTTTCGCAGAGCGAGAGAACGATGCCGATATCGTCAATGGCATCGATCTTTCCGGGCAGGATAGGGCCGTGAACGCCATCCTTGTCGAACTGTCGCAGCGCCGCACGTCCGAACAGTCCGACGAATTCGCCGGCCTGATCGAGCGCGAGGGGCAGGGGGCGCTGCAATTTCATCCGCAAACGCGACGGTCCGCCGCGCTGGCCGTTTTGCGTGCGCCGGATGTACCGGGCGTGTTGTTCGAATCAGGGTTCGTCACGAATCCGGAAGAGGCGGAGCGGCTCGCATCGGACGAAGGCCGCGAACGTTTCGCCGATGTGATGGCGCGGGCCATCCGCATCTATTTCGCCCGCCAGTCGATAGAAGGCTGATGTCTATTCATTGTGGCGCCATCATCGCTTGGCATGTAAGGCGCTTGGCGGCTCTATGACGAACGATTCCACATCTGCAACTGGCGGCGCATTCCAGCGTTTGCGTGAAACCACTTTTCGTATCGGCGCGCCGCTGCGTAACGCTTGGCGACAAAGACGCACCGTGCGGTACGC
>CAJXTZ010000012.1 GCA_913061345.1 uncultured Erythrobacter sp. | reverse complement strand
ATCTACACTATCCTCTTCGTCGGCAGCGTCAGATGTGTATAAGAGACAGGAATTGCAAGACTCGCAATATAGAAGAATAACTGCTATATACTTGCGCAACTGCATGATCCTTGCGGATTTGCAGGCGGATAGGAAGGCAGGTCTCCGCTTTTAACTACAGGAACGGCTATCTGGAACGTCGCGTGGATTTGCGGCGTTCAGAGTCTTTTCCTTGCGGAACCCGTTAAGAAAGGAATGTGCATGGCCGCGAATGCGACCGCCTTTGAAGTTGGCGATTACGTTGTTTACCCCAAGCACGGCGTTGGCCGTGTGATCGAACTGCAGAACGAAGAGATTGCCGGAATGCAACTGGAGCTTTACGTGCTCCGGTTCGAAAAAGAGCGCATGACCTTGCGTGTCCCGACCAACAAGGTCGAAAGCATCGGCATGCGCAAGCTTTCCAGCGACAAGACGCTGAACGAAGCGATGGAAACACTGAAGGGCAAGCCCAAGGTTAAGCGCACGATGTGGAGCCGACGGGCCCAGGAATACGAAGCGAAGATCAACTCGGGCGACCTGGTATCGATCGCCGAAGTGACGCGCGACCTGTTCCGTCCGGAAGATCAGCCGGAGCAGAGCTATTCCGAACGTCAGATTTTCGAGGCTGCATCCTCGCGTCTGGCCCGCGAACTGGCGGCAATGGAAAAGACCGACGAGCCGACCGCGCTCACCAAGATACTCGACGTGCTGAAAGAACACGCGCCGCAGTATTACGAGAACACCGAAGACGCCTGATTTCGCTCTAAAGGCAAGCAGACAAACCGAGGGGCCGTTCGCTTGGCGCGAGCGGCCCCTTGTCTGTGTGCCGACCGCGCTGCCCCATCTGCCATTCCGTCTGCCAGCTGCAAAGCCGGCTCGACGAACGGCTTTGCAGCCAACATGCCGTTAGTGTATTGCTACATTAATACGCAAAGACAGGAGGTGAGAATGCGCATTTGGAAACTCTTAGGCAAGGCGGGGCCGGTAATCGGACTGGCAGCGGCGACGGGTCTTGCCGGATGCGACAGGATGAATGTCGAATTCGAAAGCGACGGTGTTCCATTGGCCGAACTCGATATGAGCGGCGGTGCACCTACAGATGTCGTGCTCGCCGCTCCGGACACCGTGCTGATCTCCAGTGGCGAGGCGTTCACCATCGATGTGGAGGGCAGCAGGCAAGCGGCTGAGCGAATGCGCTTTGCGTTGGAGGATGGTACGCTTGTGATCCATCGCGAAGATGGCGATTGGGGAGGCAACGATGGCCAAGCTACCGTGAACATCGCTATGCCTCCACCCGGCTCGCTGATCATGGCAGGTTCGGGAACGATGCGCACGGATGCCATGGCCAACAGCGCAGAAATCGTCATCGCCGGGTCGGGTGCGCTAGCCGCAGATGGTATTGATGCAGACGACATGGAAGTGACCGTGGCCGGCAGCGGTTCGGTAGAAGCCTCAGGCAGGACTGATCGGCTCGAACTTACAGTAGCGGGTAGCGGCAGCGCGCAAATGGCCGCACTCCAGGTCGACAACGCCGAGGTCAGCATCGCCGGATCGGGCGATGCCGAGTTTGCATCGGACGGGCGCGTGGACGCGAGCATCGTCGGCTCGGGCAATGTGCGCGTTCGCGGATCAGCGGACTGCGAAAGCGATTCTGTCGGCTCGGGAGAACTTATCTGCGGGACGAACTAGAGATTGCCGATCCTCAATGACGTTTGAGGCGAATAGCCGCATTACGTATTGCGAACAGCGTTTCGCAGGACCATTATGGGTGAACGCCCCATAACGGATACGGAATGCTCAAACCCTCGATTACCTTGGCACTGCTTGCGGTCTTCGCATTGAACGGATGTGTGGCAAAGACTGCCTTTAACGTTGCGACGGCGCCTATTCGTGCCGGGGCGAAGGTGGCCGATTGGGCCACCACTAGCGAGGACGAGGCAGACCGCGCACGGGGTCGGGAAATACGTCGACGGGAAGAACAGCTCGGCGATCTGCAGGAGGATCTGGCGGAGCTTGAAGACGATTGCTTGTCTGGCGACGATCGCGCCTGCCGCGAAGCTGTGTCAAAGCGACAGGAGATCGAAGCCTTGTTGCCCTCCATTCCGGTTGAGCCCGCAAGCTAGGACGTCGCGGCGCGTTTCAGTCTATCGTTGATTGCTTGCCCCATACCGTGCGTTGGTATGGGCGCGACACAGACACGCGGACGATCGGATTTTGCTGCCTGGTGCAGGGCGGAGTATAGCTGGGAGGCGGCTTCTGCCAGATCCGCATTGGCAGACAAGTTCCTATCCCCGTCGATATCACCGAAACCGATCATGAAACAATCTCTCTCGGGCTGCATGCGATTCAGCAGCACGGGCTTTCCGGGCGAGTAATGTGTCTTCATCTGGCCCGGTGCCTCGAAAGTCGCGCCGCGCGACTTCGCCTGCGCACCCAGCATTGCTTCCAGTTCATCTGCTGCGATCGGCCCTGGGCGCAGCAGCCGCCAGCCGCCCTCAGGATCCAGGGCGACAATCGTGGATTCGAGCCCTGCAGCGCAAGAACCTCCTTCGATCACTGGCGGGGACTGCTTTCCGAAAGAGGCGAAGACATGATCGGGACGCGTTGGACTCACGGCATTGCTGCGATTTGCCGATGGTGCGGCAAGTGGCAGAGCAACCTCGCGCAAAAGCTGCGCGGCAATGGGATGGTCCGGCTGGCGCAGGGCAATGGTGCCAAGACCCGCCGTGACAGCCGGAGCGATCCCTGCTCCCTTCCGTAACGGTAGCACCAATGTCAGCGGACCTGGCCAAAATCGTGCGGCAAGTCGTTCCGCGTCTTCATGGAACAGCGCCACGTGCCGCGCCATGTCCAGCGAGGTCACATGCACGATCAACGGATTGAAATCGGGCCTTCCCTTGGTCCGGTATATTTGCGCCACCGCATCGGCACGGTCGGCTCTGGCAGCAAGGCCGTAAACCGTCTCTGTCGGCATGACGACAAGGCCGCCACCACGCAGGATCTTCGCTGCTTGTGCAATACCCGCCGCGTCGGGGGAGATGGTCGATTGCTTGCCGCTCATTGATCTCGGCTATAGGGATGATGGCCATGGAAGACCAAGCCCAACTGCTCGCCCGTATTGCTACCGCGCTTGAACGGCTCGCACCCGCAAGTGGACAACTGGCCGATTGGACAAAAGGCCCTGCATTCGTGTGGGATGCCGCAGGTGCGCGCAGCGTCGCAACAATAGACGCACCTGCGCTCGATCTCTTGCACGGGATCGACGCGCAAAAAGCCGCAGTCGTCCGCAACGTGGAGCGGTTGGCGCATGGCCAAGCGGCGCATGACATGCTGCTGTGGGGTGCGCGCGGGATGGGCAAGTCCGCGCTGCTACGCTCTGCTGTCGCGGATACACAGGCGAAGGGTGGAAAAATCGCGCTGGTTCAGGTTTCGACAGACGCCGTGACGTCACTTCCGATGCTTTTCGCCGAACTGAGAAGCGAGACGCGCAGCTTTCTCGTTTTCCTGGACGATCTCGGGTTTGCGCAGGGAGATTCCACTACTCCGCGTCATTTGCGAAGCTGGCTCGACGGCGGGGTCGAAGCACGGCCTGACAACGTGCGTATTGCCGTCACCTCGAACAGGCGTGCAATACTGGCGCGGCACGGCAGCGAGCAGGACGATCCGATCAACCCTCGTGACGCGGTTGACGATAACCTCGCACTGGCAGACCGGTTCGGCCTCTCGCTAGGCTTCCATAATGCCAGCCAGGACGATTATCTTGAAATCCTGCGCGGCTATGCAAGGGAATACGGGCTGATGATTGACGAATCAGAAGCTCTGGAATGGGCCAAGCGTCGCGGGGCACGTTCCGGTCGTATCGCCTGGCATTTCATCACCGAACTGGCGGGGCGTGACGGCAAGCCGCTCTCGTAGCTTTTTGAATTTCGGCGGGCGATTACATGATATCGCTTGCGTCAATTGCCCCTTCTTCGAACGCGCGGGAAGGATCGTCGGTAAGCTGGCGGCGGGGGGGCAGGCGCTCACCCGTATTGCGTTCGATAGCTGCGGCCCCTTCGGATCCGGGGGCGGTGACCCGCCAGATGATGTTCCCGGTGTCGTCGCTCACCAACAAGGCTCCGGTCCGGTCCCATTCCACCCAGGTCGGGCGCCCGTATGTCTCGCCTTCCCGGGCAAGGAACGGCTCCAGCACGCGTCGCGGTTCGCCTACCGGATTCCCGCGCTCATCGAACGCCACGAAGACCACGTCATAACCCGAGGCAGGAATGCGATTCCATGAGCCATGGCGGGCGATGAAAGCGCCCTGACCAAAAAGCTCACCCATCCGGCTGCCCTCTTCGGTAAACACCATGCCGAGCGCGGCGACATGCGCGCCCAGTGCATATTGCGGCGTGCGCGTATACTCGGTGAGATAGCGTGGCATGGGCGCATCCACCCGCTCGTCGATCACGTCATTGTAATAGACCCACGGCCAGCCATAATGGACGCCTATCGGCACGTTCGACATGTAATCGGGCACCAGATCGGAACCCAGCATGTCGCGCTCGTTCACGGTCGTCCACAATTCGCCAGTCCAGGGATTGAACGCCATGCCATTGGGATTGCGCAGCCCCGCCCCGTACAGCCGTGCCTGCCCGGTTTCGAGGTTGAGTTCATGGATCGCGGCGCGCCCCTCCTCGATCTCCATTCCCCCTTCCCCGATATTCGAGGCCGAGCCAACCGCGACAAAGAGACGATTTCCGTCGTCCGAGAGAATGATGTTGCGCATCCAGTGATTTCCGGCGGGCGGCAGGTCGGCCAGCTTTTCCGGTTCACCGGTAACGGTATCCGCACCCTCCTCGTAATCGAAGCGGAGAACTTCATCGTGATTGGCAATGTAGAGATTGCCATCTGACCAGGCGATGCCGGACGGCGAATCGAGATCGTCCTCCCGCAGGAGATGCCGCTCGTCCGCCACACCATCTTCATCGGTATCGCGTAGCAGTACCAGCTGATTGGGCGATTCCCCGGCAGATCCTGCTTCGCTGAACAGAATGCCTGCTATAAAGTTCGTCAGCCAGCCGCCGGTCATTTCGCTTTCCGGCGCACGGGTCAGCGTGACCAGGACATCGCCGTTGGGCATGGCATAGATCACCCGCGGATGGTCCAGACCTTCAGCAAAGCGATTAACGACCAGTCCTTCGGCCGCCTGGGGGGCGGCCCCATCGGGCCAGCCGATAGGCTCGGCAATTTCGACGGTCGGTACCATTTGCGGATCGGGCGTTGCCAGCGTCGGCTCGATGCCTGTCGTCTCTTCCAGCGTGAATGTGGCAGGCTCGCCCTGGAACAGCCACCAGATGACGGCCGCTGCCAGCAGCAACAGGACCAGGATCGCGATAAGGATTTTCTTGAAAGTGCTCATATGAATGCAGATTAGGCGAGGTCCGGCTTTGCGGCAATCTCTTTGCCCGCTAAGGGCGTGCCCATGTTCGATTTTGCCCCCGATCCCGACGCCAACAAGGCGCATCTCTACCGTGAACTGCTTTCTGCCGCCGACGCGCTGACTGCGGGGGAGCCCGATGGCGTAGCCAATATGGCCAATGTCGCCGCATTGCTGGGAGAGTTTCTACCGGACTGCAACTGGACCGGGTTCTACCGCATGGTAGAAGGCGAACTGGTACTCGGACCATTTAGAGGGCGCCCGGCCTGCATCCGTATTCCCATCAACGTGGGTGTTTGCGGGCGCGCCGCGCAGTCGGGTGAAACGCAGCTGGTGGAGGACGTTCACACCTTCCCGGGACACATTGCGTGTGATGCGCGCAGCCGGTCCGAACTGGTAGTTCCCATTGTGAAAGACGGTGCGGTCACGGCTGTGATCGATCTCGACAGCCCCGACA
The DNA here is from genome assembly GCA_913061345.1 of uncultured Erythrobacter sp. The sequence continues at coordinate 37,379 of CAJXTZ010000012.1, read as the reverse complement.
TCGGTCGTTTCGATTGGGAAGACCGCAACGGGATAGAGGCGCTGGCCGCCATGCTGGCAGACCGGATCTAGGCCGCCCTCTTGCCCCGGATCGGGACAGCCATTCGGTATCTGTGGAAATTGCGCCCGTTGTTACGGTAAATATAGCGTTAACCGGGCAAATGAGCCCGATTCCGCATGAGGAACCTCGCGCAATGTCCACCCGCTTTCCCCTGCTTCTCGCCAGCGCCGCCTCGCTGATGCTTGCTGTCCCGACTTTGGCCCGCGACGAACCCCGCCCTGTGATCGAACACCGTGAGGTGCTGGAATCCTCGGGCAATCACGATCGTGAATGGCAAGGTCATTGGCGGGAGGGGAACTCTTGGCGCGGTACCTGGAACGGTACCTACACCACGCACGAGGGAGAAGTGCTGGACAGTGAATATGATGGTACCTTCGTCGGAGAAGGGCGCTTCGTTGGCGACGATGGGCATGTCCTTGCACTCGGTAATGACGGTTGGCGCGAACCTGACGGCGACTACGAGGTGCATATTGAGCGCAACCATATGGATATAGCCGCCTCGCCCGGCGGGATGTTGGGCTATTCACTGGCCGAGCGCGAAGCATGGCTTTCCGATTGCCGTCTGCTCATGTCCAACCAAGGTGGTTATGCGCGATACTCCGATCGGGATGATGATCTGGACGGAGGTCTGCTCGGTGGGCTTCTCGGTGCCCTTGTCGGCGGGTTCGCCGGTAATCGTATCGATGACGATGGCAGCCGTCTTGCCGGCACGCTGATCGGCGCGGGCGTCGGCGGTGTTGCTGGCGCCGTCATCGGGTCAGCGATCGATGGTGCGGACGGTGACCACCGTGGCGCCTACGAGTTCGATGCCAACGAACGTTGGGCTGCCCGATATTGTGATGCTTACCTGCGTCGATACGAGATGGAAGGGGGCGTCGGCTTTGCAAACCAGTCGAGCTACGGCCAGCCGGCGATTTGGGTGCCGGCCAATAGCGCAGACCATGGGCATCGACGCCATCGCCATCGCCACGGGTCGGAATGCACCACGACAGTCCGCGAAGAATGGGTTGAGTTGGAGCGCCCTGCCCCTACCCCACGCCCTGCCCGCCGCGTCATTCCGCGCCCTCAGCCGAGCGGTAAGACAGTTCCAGTAGAGTAGGCCCGAACTTCCTGAAAGTCGCGCCGCGCGACTAACGGATCAGGCAAGTCATTGAATTAACGCTAAATTCCGCCGCCCGTCAGGCGCTGACAAATCAGATCCAGCTGATCCAGCGTGCGGAAACGCACGGTAACCGTACCTGAGCGCGGATCATCGTCCGCTGCGATCTTCACCGGCAGTCCCAGGAACTCCTCGAGGTGGTTCTCCACCGCTGCGATATCGGCATCCCGCGCGGGGTCACGGGGAGGCCGCGCCTGGCGCCGTACCGGAGCTTCGCCTCCATTGCGTGCCTTGCGCGCCAGTTTCTCGACATCGCGAACGGATAAATTTTCCTTCACTGCCCTGTCGGCGATTTCGGTCGCATCCTCCAAGCCGATCAATGCGCGTCCGTGACCCATGTCGAGCCGGCCCGCCTGAAGATGGTCAAGCACACCTTCAGGAAGTGACAGCAGGCGTTGAAGGTTGGCCACATGGCTGCGCGATTTCTCCACCAGGCCGGCAATTTCAGCCTGGGTCATTTCCTCCAGCTCAGCCAGGCGTTGATAGGCACGCGCCTCTTCCACCGGGTTCAGGTCTTCGCGTTGGATATTCTCTATAAGCGCCAGTGCTATGACATCGCGCTCGTCAAGATTGCGAATTATCGCAGGGATTTTATGCATCTGCGCTTTTTGGGAGGCACGCCAGCGACGCTCCCCGGCGACAAGCTGATATTTGCCCTTCGCCGTCGGCCGCACAATAATGGGTTGAATCACGCCGCGAGATGCAATGGAAGCAGCAAGTTCGGCGAGCGCTTCATCGTCGAAATGGGTGCGGGGCTGATCCGGATGCGGTTCGATATCCGCGATCGCCAGCATGGCGAGGCCGTTGGCACGTGCGCCCTCTCCTTGAGAACTGGCGGAGGGTGACCCGCCGCTTCCCTCCTGCGCTGGCGCCTCTTGCGCGACCAGCGGCTCTTCGCGCTTCATATCACCCATCAGGGCGCCCAAGCCCTTACCCAGCTTGCGACGAGAGCCCGGAACTCGCGTTGCGGCAGTTTCCCTTGTGGCACTGTCGTTAGCGGCTTTTTCGACTTTACTCATGCCGCTTTCCTCTCTTCGGGCAATCGACCGATCAGTTCACGCGCAAGTGCCATGTAGGCACGGCTACCAGGGCAGGAATGGTCGTAAATCAACGCAGGCAATCCGTGACTGGGCGCTTCCGACAATCGCACATTGCGTGGAATGACCGAATCGAAAACCAGATCGCCTAGACATTCACGCACGTCATCCGAAACCTGATCCGTAAGTCGGTTCCGCCGGTCGAACATGGTGAGGGCGATGCCAATGATGCCCAGATCGGGATTGAACCGCTGTTGCACCTGCTCGACCGTTTGCAGAAGCTGGCTGAGCCCCTCCAGCGCGAAGAACTCGCACTGCAAGGGGACCAACAGCGTATCAGCGGCACACAGGGCGTTGAGTGTGAGAAGCCCAAGAGAAGGCGGACAATCGATAAAGCAGATATCGTGGCCCTGATGATTGGCAAAGGCACGGCGGAGGCGATGGGTTCGCTCCTCGACGCCGACAAGCTCAATTTCAGCACCGCTCAGATCTACGGTGGCAGGAAGGAGATCCAGTCCTGGTATGGATGAAGCTACCACGCAATCACTTACCGGAACATCGTCGACGAGTACGTCGTAACTGGACATATCCCGTTCCGCGGCGCCCAAACCGACGCCGGTTGATGCGTTGCCCTGGGGGTCGAGATCAACCAACAGGGTTCGCCAGCCACTCGCGGCCATGGCAGTGGCGACATTTATGGCCGATGTGGTCTTACCCACTCCACCTTTCTGGTTGGCAATAGCTATGACGATCATTGGAGCGTGGGCCTCCCCTTGCCAATCAGTATCCCTGCGGTTGGATCGGTCAGTGATTGTTCCACGTGGAACATCTCGCGAATCACAGCAGGTTGCTCTGATAACTCAATCGCCCCCTTCCGCCCTTTCGGCAACAACCAGGTAGTAGAGCGTGTGGAAAACCGCGCGGATAACTCAACAAGCTTGCCCAGCGGAGCGAAGGCTCTGGCTGTAATCACATCGATCTTTCGCGTTTCGACATGTTCAAGGCGTTCGGAAAATATTTTGCAATTCTTCAAAGCAAACTCGACACAAACCCGGCGAAGCCACTCGATACGTCGTTTTCGCGATTCGACCAAAATTATGGGTAATTCTGGTTCGGTCAAAGCCAGAACCAGGCCGGGAAACCCCGCCCCGGAACCAAGATCCATCCATACGCCTGTTTCACGTGGAACATACTCTAACAGCTGCACGCTATCAGCGATGTGGCGTGTCCAGACGTGATCTAGACTGGAGTTCGATACGAGATTCTGACGTTCATTCTCAGTAACAAGCATGGGTATGAACTGCTCAAATCGCCTCATCGCGGCAGGACCGCATTTTCCTGCGCAATATTCGCGAGCTTGTGTATCGGTTTCTATCATGCCGCCTTGTTTCTGCGTTTCGCATGGACAAGCAACGCCGCAAGCGCTGCCGGTGTTATTCCCCGTAATCGCCCCGCCGCTGCAAGATTGGAAGGCTGCGCTGCGCTCAATCTCTCCACCATCTCGGTCGAGAGGCCTGGTACGTCTTCAAAGGGGAACGCAGCACCAAGCGTCAGGGCTTCACTACTTCGCAAATCACGCAATTCAGCCTCTTGACGCGCAAGATATGGAGCATACGCCGCGTCTTCAATAAGCTCACCTGCAAGTTCGCTATTCAACTCGCAATCATTTGGCAACCAACGCGCAAGGTCTTCCATTTGTACTTCGGGCAGAGACAACCACTCCGCAAGATTCTTGCGCCCGGCATCGCGTTTTATCGGTAAACCCGCGTCATGTAGCTCAGTGGCCGGCACCACGCGATCTAGAGCGATGTTCCACGTGGAACGATCCTCTTCTCGCCGTACAAACCAATTACGCCGCTGTTCTTCTACACAGCCGGTATCCAAAGCAATCGGTGTTAATCGAGAGGCTGAATTGTTTGCCCTCAGACGCAATCGGTATTCTGCTCTGGCGGTCAGCATCCGGTATGGTTCGCTGACCCCATGCAGGGTCAGGTCGTCAATCATCACCGCCATATAACTGTTCGAACGATCGATTGCGGGAAGGGCTATACCACGAATATCAGCCGACGCATTCAGACCTGCCATCAAGCCCTGCGCCGCAGCCTCTTCATAGCCGGTTGTACCGTTAATCTGCCCCGCGCAATAAAGACCAGCAAAGGCCTTCAGTTGGAGATCTGGACCAAGAGCACGCGGATCTATGTGATCATACTCCACAGCATACCCTGGGACTTCCATCACTACCTGCTCCAAGCCCTCCATCTCGCGTAACATCGCCAGCTGAACATCGACAGGCAAACTCGTGCTTATTCCATTGGGATATACAAAGTGCGTGTCGAGTCCTTCGGGCTCGAGAAAAACCTGGTGGCCATCCCTGTCCGCAAAGCGGTGAATCTTGTCCTCGATGGACGGACAATAACGTGGTCCGGCGGCATCGATAGCCCCTGTGAACAAGGGCGAGCGATCGAGATTCTGCGCGATAATGTCGTGTGCACGCCGATTGGTGCGAGTGATCGCGCAAAACACCTGCGGGTTTTCCCTGCGCGTGGAAAGGTCTGACATGGTCCAGCCATCGCTGTCGGAAGGCTGCTCCGCCAGCCGCGCCCAGTCGATTGTACGCCCATCCAGACGCGGCGGCGTCCCGGTTTTCAACCTCGCCATCGGTAGCTTTGCTGCGCGCAGTTGCGTTGCCAACTTTTGCGCTGAGTTCTCGCCGATCCGGCCACCATCAAAGCGCTCCTCACCCCTGAAGAGGGTGCCACCAAGAAAAGTGCCTGTACACAGGATCACCGCCTGTGCGCGTATCTCGGAGCCATCAGATAGCCGTATACCTTCAACGCGCTCGCCCGAATGAAGCAATTCGCTTGCCTCACCCTCGACAATTTCCAAGCTCTGTTGCTGCGCGATAATTCCTTGAACCGCCCGGCGGAACAACTTGCGGTCGGCCTGGACGCGCGGACCCTGGACGGCACTGCCCTTTGATCGGTTCAACATGCGGTAGTGGATGGCCCCGGCGTCTGCAGCACGGCCCAGCAGACCGTCGAAGGCGTCAACTTCACGAACAAGATGGCCTTTGCCCAAACCGCCGATTGCGGGATTGCAACTCATTGCGCCGAGAGCATTCGCATCGAAAGTGACAAGGGCGGTTCGCACCCCGGTACGGGCGGCGGCACAGGCTGCCTCACATCCGGCATGACCTCCGCCGACAACTATAACATCAAGATCGTGCATCACTGCAGCCTGTAACCGATCTGTTCCACGTGGAACAGGTTATTTGCCAATGCAGAATCGACCAAACAACGTATCGAGAACGTCTTCGGTCGAGGTCCTGCCGACAAGCGCGTCGAAAGCCTGCCTCGTTTTGCGGAGGTTCTCCGCAACCAGCAACGGATCGGATTCTTTTTGAGCGGTCTCGAGATGGCCCACCGCCTCATACAAGCGATCCCGCTGTCGCCTGTTCAATGCTGCGTTCCCTGGCTTCGGCATTATTGCACGGGCCGCTTCGATCAACGCACTTCGCACGGTCTCCATTCCCTCACCTGTAAACGCAGATACTTTGAAATCCGGCGAACGCTTGCTCTCCATATCGTCACGATCAATTTGAGCGGCGATCTCCCAGCATCCATCAGGCCCCTGCCCCTCTTCACCCAGCCAGAGAACAAGGTCGGCTTTAGCGATTTCATCCTTTGCGCGGGATATGCCGATCGACTCTATCTCATCATCGCTATCATCCCGAAGTCCGGCCATGTCAGCAAATGTGAACGGTATCCCGGCAAGCGCTACCGAATGCGTCAGCACATCCCGCGTAGTACCGGCAATGTCCGCCGTGATCGCAGCTTCACTTTCGACAAGAGCGTTGAACAGGGTCGACTTTCCCGCATTCGGTGGTCCGGCCAACGCCACACGAAACCCTTCCCGCAATGTCTCCGCGTGCGGCGCATACAGACTATCGCGTAAATTGCCCTCGAGTTCGGAAAGGTCTTCTGCAAACCTTTCTGGCAGACCTGCGACATCATCCTCATCATCGAAGTCGAGGACAGCCTCGACCTGCGCGGACAGACGCAACAACACTTCGCGCCAACCCTCGACCTTCCGCGACAATGCGCCGCCAGCCATTGCCACGGCGCTGCGTCGCTGAAACTCGGTCTCAGCCGATAGAAGATCTGCTAGCCCCTCCGCTTCAGCAAGGTCTATGCGGCCGTTGGCAAAGGCGCGACGGGTGAATTCGCCGGGCTCCGCACGCCTACAGCCATCGATCTCGCCTATCGCTCGCTCAACTGCAGCTATGACAGCGCGCCCACCATGACAGTGAAACTCGGCCAGGTCTTCGCCCGTCACGGAGTTCGGCGACGGAAAGAAAAGTACCAGACCGTCGTCGAGTGTTTCGCCCAAGCGATTGCGGAAAGTAGTTCGTTTGGCATATCGCGCTGCTGGAACGCCGCGGGCGATGGTTTCGAGCACATCTCGGACTTTCGGCCCAGTAATGCGGATAACGCCAATCCCCGCGGGGGGTCGCCCACTGGAGAGCGCAAAGATAGTACTCATTGCGAAAGAGCTAGTCCGCTGAATCTTGCGTTGCCGAAGGGGCCTTGCCGCTACCGCCCTTCGCAGCGTTCTCCATGAAATTCTGGAACATTTTCATGCCCATCTGGCCCATAGGAGCAAGCTGCTTGGCGTATTGTTCCAGCTGCTCGATGTTGGAGACGCCCTGCATCGCCTTCGAGATCGATTCCACGTATATCTCGTTTGCCTGCTGAACATCGGGCAGACCCATAAAACGACGCGCCTCTTCTGGTGAGCAGTCGATCTCGATATTGACCTTCATCTCGGACACCTTTCTCGATACGCGCGTAGTTAGTCGTATGACCAATCTTGACGCCCGGGAGAACCATATATGAGCGAGACAGTGCGGATTACCACCCTCGAGGGCCCCGACGCCTTCGATTGCTACATTGCGCGCCCCGACGGAACACCGAAATCTGCGATCGTCGTGATTCAGGAGATATTCGGCGTAAATGCCGGCATCCGTCGTAAGTGCGACAAACTTGCCGAAGACGGCTATCTTGCTCTTGCGCCGGATCTGTTTTGGCGTCTTGAACCTGGCGTCGAACTCGATCCCGATATCGAGCCTGAATTCGAAACTGCGCTGAACTTGATGGGCAAGTTCAACCAGGATCAGGGCATTCGCGATATCGAAGCGACGATTCACTACGCCCGCACCTTTACTGCGACAGGCAAGGTTGGCGCTGTAGGCTACTGCCTGGGCGGTCGCCTGGCCTACATGACTGCAGCGCGTACCGACGTGAATGCGACAGTCGGATACTACGGCGTCGGGATCGACGAATTGCTGCGTGAAAAGCACGCTATCGCCCACCCAGTTATGCTGCACATCCCGACCGAAGATGGTTTTGTCGACAAGGACGCGCAAAAAGCCATGCATGAAGGGTTGGACGATCACCCGAAGGTGACATTGCACGACTACGAGGGCCTGGACCACGGCTTCGCCACGGAGTTTGGCAAACGAAGGGATGAAGAAGCGGCAGAACTGGCAGACCGGCGCACGGCAGAGTTCTTTGCCAAGCACTTGGCTTGATCGTGCCGGATACAGGACGAAAAAAGGGGGCTTTGCAGCCCCCTTTTTTCTTTTGTGTCCAGTTATTTAGTTAGAATTTCTACTGGTTCATAGTTTCAAAGAAGTCCTCGTTGGTCTTCGAATCCTTCATCTTGTCCAGCAGGAATTCCATGGAATCCACTGTCCCCATCTGCATCAGGATACGACGCAGCACCCACATCTTGGAAAGCTGATCCTTCTCCACCAGCAGCTCTTCCTTGCGCGTGCCGGATTTGCCGACATCCAGAGCTGGGAAGATGCGCTTGTCGGCAACCTTGCGGTCCAGCACGATTTCCGAGTTGCCCGTACCCTTGAACTCTTCAAAGATTACCTCGTCCATGCGGCTGCCGGTATCGATCAAAGCGGTCGCAATGATGGAAAGCGAGCCGCCCTCCTCGATATTGCGCGCCGCACCGAAGAAACGCTTTGGGCGCTGCAACGCATTGGCATCAACACCACCGGTCAGCACCTTGCCGGAGCTGGGAACCACGGTGTTGTAGGCACGACCGAGCCGGGTGATTGAATCGAGCAGGATCACAACGTCCTTCTTGTGCTCCACCAGGCGCTTGGCCTTTTCGATCACCATTTCGGCAACCTGCACGTGCCGTGATGCCGGCTCGTCAAAAGTCGAGGAGATCACTTCGCCGTTGACGCTGCGCTGCATGTCGGTGACTTCTTCGGGACGTTCGTCCACCAGCAGCACCAGCAGGAAGACTTCCGGATGGTTGTCCGTGATGGCCTTGGCGATATTCTGCAAAAGCACGGTCTTACCGGTGCGCGGCGGCGCCACGATCAGGGCGCGCTGGCCCTTACCCTGTGGTGAAATAAGATCGATAACCCTGGCCGACTTGTCCTTGACCGTGGGATCCTTGGTGTCGAGATTCAGACGACTATCAGGATAGAGCGGCGTAAGGTTGTCGAAATTCGTGCGATGGCGAACCGCATCCGGATCTTCGTAATTTACTTCCTTCAGCTTGGTAAGCGCGAAGTAGCGTTCGCCATCCTTGGGCGCGCGAATCTCGCCTTCCACCGTATCGCCGGTGCGCAAGCCCCACTTGCGGACCTGGTTGGGGGAGACGTAGATATCGTCCGGCCCGGCGAGGTAGTTGGCTTCGGGGCTGCGCAGGAAGCCGAAGCCGTCCTGTAGCACTTCGATTGTGCCGATGCCGAGGATTTCCTCGCCCTCTTCCGCCACTTCCTTGAGGATGGCGAACATCAGTTCCTGTCGGCGCAGAGTCGAGGCGCCTTCGACACCCAGTTCCTCGGCCATGGAAACCAGCTCTGCCGGTGCCTTCTGCTTGAGTTCTTTAAGATGCATTTTCTTTATATTCCAGATAGTTGGGGTACCGGCAGGTCAATATGGGCTTGGGGAAAGCAGACCCTGTGGCGCGAATTATCGGCGCGCCTTTGCCGTTTGAGAACCATGCAGATATGGCTTTCGCCAATTCTGGTCAATTCGCAAATCGTCGGTAAGCCGAAACTCGCCCGGTATTCAGAACGGTTTGACGATCACAAGCACGACGATCAGCGCCACCGCCACACCGGGCACTTCGTTCAGCAGTCTCAGTTTCTTGCCCGAGAACGGCCGCTCTCCGCGGGCCAGCTTTTTCGCATAGCCCGCCATGTAGCCGTGATAGCCGGACAGGATCAGCACCAATAGCAATTTCGCATGCAGCCAGCCTTGCGACCACGCATCCAGCACGATGGCGAGCGCGATACCAAGTACCCAGACCACGATGATCGACGGCAGCAGAATGATCTTGAGCAGCTTGCGTTCACGATCGGCGAATCTGGCAGCTTCGTCAGAGCCTTCGGGCGCTTCCTGGTGATAGACGAACAGGCGTGGCAGCATGAACAGTCCGGCAATCCAGAAAATCACGAAGATGATATGACCGGCCTTGAGCCAGAGATAAGTCATGGAGAGCACATCCTGCATAGCGCGTATCTAGGGCCCGAATAGCCTTGCGTCATCCCCTCATCCGCGCACGATCCGAAGGAGCTGCTGAACATGGGCGATCGGGGTTTCCTTGTCGATGCCGTGGCCCAGATTGTAGATATGCGGACGCCCTTCGAATGCGGAAAGTATATCGCGGGCCGACTTCTCCATCGCCACGCCACCAGCCAGCAGCAGCATGGGATCGAGATTGCCCTGCACCGGCATACCGTCCGGCAATTCGGCATTGATCCAGACGGGGTCCGTCGTCTCGTCGATCCCCAGCGCATCCACACCCGTTTCGCGGGCATAGGCAGGCAATTTCGCGCCTGCGCCCTTGGGAAAACCAATCACTGGAATACCGGGACGCTGCTCGTGAATCGCGGCAGCGATGCGCGCGTTGGGTGCAATCACCCACGTTTCGAACTGCGCCGGGCTGAGCGAACCGGCCCAACTGTCGAAAAGTTGCACAGCTTCTGCGCCCGCATCGATCTGTCCGATGAGATATTCGATACTCGCAGCTTCGATCGCGTCGATGAGCGAGGCAAAGGCCCCGGGATCGCGGTAGGCCAGCTTGCGTGCCGCGCCCTGATCTTTCGAACCCTGTCCGGCCACCATGTACGTCGCCACGGTCCACGGCGATCCTGCAAAGCCCAGCAAGGTGGTCTCAGGCCCCAATCGCGCCTTCACAGCCGCCACGGTACGATAGATCGCGTCAAAGTGATGGAAGGCACGTTCCAGGCCTTCCCAGACCCCATCGACGAGCGGAGGTGCAAGTCGCGGTCCCTCGCCAGCTTCGAACCACAGGTCTTGACCCAGCGCATGCGGCACGATGAGGATATCCGAAAACAGGATGGCACCATCGAAACCGAAGCGATCGATCGGCTGAATCGTAACTTCGGCGGCAGCTTCGTGATCGTAGACCAGTTCGAGGAACCCGCCCTTTTGCGCGCGCAATTCGCGGTATTCGGGAAGGTAGCGTCCTGCCTGCCGCATGAGCCAGACCGGGCGTCTTGCAGTCCGCTGACCGGCAAGCGTTTCGAGGAGACATCCGGGCATCGAAGAGTCCAATCAAACAATAAATATATATATTATAAAGGATTCAGGACGTTGTTGGCCCTGTGGATTTCGGGGATAGCGCGTCTTTGCCTGAATTGTGCCGGATTGAGAACCCATTTCCGGTCAAGCGACTCATGCTCGCTGGCGAGTCAAACGAGTCTTCTCCCCGCTATCCCCAGACTGTTCAGAAGTAGGCCCATCTGTCTATGACCCGTCTCATCGAACCGGTTTGGATCGGGGGCTAACTTCATCGACAGCTTGTCCGCAGATCGATCCCGTGGTTTATGCCAGACCTTATCCACATGGCCAGACTGCACCTTCATCTTCTCTCTGACTCGACCGGCGAAACGCTGGAAATGCTTGCCAAGGCGGCGCTGGCGCAGTTCGGCGATGCCGATGTGCAGCGCCACTTCTGGCCGATGGTGCGATCCGTCCAGCATCTCGAGCGGATCATCGACGACTTCAAGGCCAACCCCGGCCTTGTTCTCTATACGCTGAGCAACGACGCCACGCGTATGCGGCTGGAGGAATGCTGTCGCCAGCTCGCCCTGCCCCATGTCGCCGCACTGGATCCCGTTGTCGAGGCGCTGGAAGAACGGCTGGGCCAGGAAGCGCACGGTCGCCCCGGCGGCAAGAACAAGATGGATGCCGAGTATTTCGAGCGCGTCGATGCCATCCAGTTCACGATTGCCCATGACGACGGCATCAGCTGGGACGACTGGGAGGAGGCCGATATCCTGCTGGCGGGCGTTTCCCGTACGTCGAAGACGCCAACCAGTATCTACCTCGCGAACCGTGGTTTCAAAGTGGCCAATATCCCTTTGGTTGTGGAAAGCCCGCCGCCGAAAATGCTGTTCGGTTTGCGTCATCCAATGGTGGTAGGCCTGACCACGGCACCTGCGCGGCTGATCCAGATCCGGCGCAATCGCCTGCTTTCGCTCAACGAAAAAACCGAGACCGCCTACGTGAACGAGGACAAGGTCAGCAAGGAGGTCGCCTTTGCCCGCCGCATGTTTGCTGACAATGGATGGCCCGTGATCGACGTGACCCGGCGTTCCATCGAGGAGACCGCAGCGGCGATCATCAAGCTCTACCAGGAACGCGAGGTTCGACGGGAAAACGACCGCGTCCCGCAGTCCGGAACGAAGCCGATATGATTGTACGGGCATGATCGTTCTGGCGTCGAAATCCGCATCGCGCCGCGCCATGCTGGAAGCGGCAGGCGTTGCCTTCGAGGCGTGGCCGGCAGAAGTAGACGAGCGCGCACTGGAAGCCACGCTGAAGGATGCCACGCCGGACGAGGTGGCGCTAAAGCTTGCCGAGGCGAAGGCGCTTGCCGTTTCAGAAGAAGGGCGTCCCGTGCTCGGCAGCGATTCGCTGGTGGTGGTTGACGGTCAACGGTTCGACAAGCCGGCGGACCGCGAAGAGGCGGCAAACCACTTGCGTGCCTTCTCCGGCTGCACGATGCAGCTTCATTCCGCAGCTGCCATAGCACGCGGTGGCAAGATCGTGTGGCAGCACGCAGCCCGTGCAGACCTGGCGGTGCGCAATCTCTCGGATCGCTTCATCGAGAGCTATCTCGATGCCGAATGGCCAGATGTCGGATATTGCGTCGGTGTATTCCGCATTGAAGCGCTCGGCCCGCAGCTCTTTACGAATATCGAGGGAGACCAGTTTACCGTCCTGGGAATGCCACTGTTGCCCGTCCTGGGCGCCCTGCGCGATCTGGGGGAGATGCCGGAGTGACTCGCGATGCTCCCCGTTACGCTGAAGTAATCGGCGATCCGATATCACATTCGAAATCGCCGCTCATTCATAATCACTGGCTGCAAAAGCTCGGTTACGAAGCCGAATATCGCGCATGCCACGTTACCGTCGGGGAACTGTCCGATTATATCGCGGCGCGGCGAAAAGACCCGGATTGGGCAGGCTGCAACGTCACGATGCCTCACAAACAGGCGGTGATGCAGTTGCTGGACGGAATGGACGATCTGGCCGGCGCTGTTGGAGCGGTGAATACCGTGATCTCCAGGGATGATGGCACACTGTACGGCACGAACACCGACGGAGCGGGCTTTCTGGAGCCACTTCGCCCCTATCTGGCCAGTCAGCACCTGTTTCGCATGGCCCGCATCTTCGGCACAGGCGGTGCGGCGCGGGCGATTGTCCGGGTTCTTGCAGCGCAGGGCTTTACCATCGTGCTGGCCGGGCGCAATCCGGACAAGGCGCGTGCGATGCTCGACGAACTCGATCCGGGCGGCGATCATCATGCCGTCCCCCTGTCGCATTTTTCCGAACCGACCGATTTCGCATTCGACGACCGTGAAGGCTGTTTCGATCTGGTCGTGAACGCCAGCCCGCTGGGAATGCTGGGCCAGCCGCCGCTGGAATTCGATTTCAGCCACGTGCCGCCGGGCAGCATCATCTACGATATTGTCACCGCTCCGCTGGATACGCCCTTGTTGCAAACGGCCACGACGAAAGGCTTTCGCAATATCGATGGCCTATCCATGTTGATCGGGCAGGCTGCCGTCGCTTTCGAGAAATTCTTCGGCATGGCCCCGCCTAGGGAGGAGAACGACGTGGAATTGCGCAGGATCTTGACGCGGTGAGCAACGCCAGACCCCTTGTCATCGGCCTGACCGGATCGATCGCCATGGGCAAAAGCACGGTAGCGCAGATGTTCGAGGATGCAGGCGTGCCGGTGTTCGATGCCGATGCCGAGGTGCGCCGGATGCAAGGGCCAGCGGGCGGCTTGCTTCCCGCGATTGAAGCGGCTTTCCCCGGTAGTACCGGCCCCGAAGGAGTGCGGCGCGATGAACTTGGGAGTATCGTATTCGGTGACGCCGATGCGCTCGCTCGGCTGGAAACGATCGTGCATCCCGCAGTCGCCAGGCAGCGAGAGCAGTTCCTTGAAACCAATTCAGGCGCGTCGATGGTGGTGTTCGACATCCCCTTGTTGTTCGAGAAAGGGGCCGCGTCATTGGTAGATACGGTCGTGGTCGTATCCGCTCCGGCGCAAGTCCAGCGCGACCGGGTGCTGGCCCGAAAGGGCATGACTGAGGAAAAGTTTGCACAGATTCAGGATATTCAACTTCCCGATGCCGAAAAGCGCGCGCGTGCGGACTACGTGATCGATACCGGTACGCCGCTCGATGAAACGCGGGCGCAGGTTAAGGCGCTGGTGGACAAGTTGCAAGCCGACTTGCACAGCTAGCCGCTCACAGGCGATAGGACGGCCATGCGCGAGATCATATTCGACACCGAAACGACAGGACTGGACCCCAGGACAGGTGACCGGATGGTTGAGATCGGCTGCATAGAGATGATCAACCGCGTGGCGACCGGGCGCAGCTTTCACGAATATTTCAACCCCGATCGCGACATGCCTGCCGAGGCCGAGAAAGTGCACGGCCTTTCCGCCACGTTCCTTTCGGACAAGCCACGCTTTCTGGAAAAAGTGGACGCCCTGCTGGAATTTCTCGGCGATTCACCCCTGGTGGCACACAATGCCCAGTTCGACTTCGGTTTCCTCAATTTCGAGCTTGAGGAATGCGGCCTTGCGTGTGTCGGCAACGATCGGATGATCGATACGCTGGTGCTGGCCCGTCGCCGCCATCCGGGCGCCAAGCATTCGCTCGATGCACTATGCTCGCGCTACGGCGTGGACCGCAGCCACCGCACGCTGCACGGCGCGCTGCTGGACGCGGAATTGCTGGCTCAGGTCTATGTCGAATTAACCGGCGGGCGGCAGATCGGTCTGCAACTGGCTGTCGACAACACTTCTGCCGAAAAATCTGCACCGACACGTTTTGTCCCGAAAACAGGGGAGTACCGTGCACCGCGCCCCCATGCTGCCAGCGCGGCTGAGATTGCCCGGCACAAAGCCTTTCTGGAATCGTTGCAATCTCCCCTCTGGACCTCGTGAGACTTACGTCCCACATGGGGTAGAGAAGCGAACGAAAACAAAAGGAGCAACGCCTCATGGATATTCGCGTGTCGGGACACCAGGTCGATACAGGTTCAGCGTTACAGGAGCATGCATCCGACCGACTTGAGACAATAGTCGACAAGCATTTCAAGCGCGCGATTTCATCCTCGGTCACTTTCGGAAAGGCGCCCGCCAGTGGGTTTGCCGCCGATATCGTTCTGCATGTGAATCATGGGCTTATCCTGAAAAGCCACGGCCAGGCGCAGGATGCGCACGTCGCCTTCGATCAGGCTGCCGAAAAGATCGAGAAACAGCTGCGGCGCTACAAGCGTCGTCTGAAAGACCGGCATGATCAGGTGGCTCACTCTGCCAAGGAAGAAGAGGCTGCCTACACCATCTTCGCATCCGAAGAGCCCGCGACCGAGGAAGAAGCCGGCGAAGAATCGCCCCCCATCATCGCGGAAACGCGTATCGACGTGCCCGACGTCAGCGTTTCCGACGCCGTGATGCTGCTGGATTTGCGGCACACCAATGCCCTGTTCTTCAAAAATGCTGGAACCGGACGCCATAATATGGTGTATCGCCGCGAAGACGGCTCGATCGGATGGGTCGAACCGTCCTGATCGCCGGCAGCACGTAAGCTGGACTGTGGCGGTAAAACCGGAGACGGGGGTTTTTGAACCGGGCGCCAGATGGCGTTGCGGGCCGCCACAGGGTAGCACGAGTTTTCTGAAGCGATGGATTCGATTTTTCTGATGACGCCCGAGTCGGTTTGCGTGACGCAGGCCGATGGGAAGGACGGTATCCTGCGCCGCCTTGGCGAGTTGTTCGCCGCGGCGTTCGCTCTCGATGCATCGCTGGTTCTGAAACATCTCAAGGAACGCGAGGATCTGGGCAGCACCGGATTTGGCCGCGGTGTGGCCATTCCCCATGCTCGCATGCCCGGACTTAAACGTCCCGTGGCCGCCCTGCTGAAGCTGGAGCGTCCTGTGGATTTTGCCGCAGCAGATGGGTTGCCCGTGGACCTGGCCTTCGGTCTCTTGTCTCCTGCCAGCAGCGGCGCCACCCACTTGCACGCCCTCGCGGCGATTTCGCGGCTCGTTCGGGACGAACGTGTTCACGATGCGCTTAGCGATGCCACCGATAGCGAGGCTCTCTATAGCGTGCTGACCAATGCGACGGACCGTGACGCTGCCTGATTCGGCCCGAACGGCGGATGACAGCGCACAGGAAGCGCACTTTCGCGCCTTGGAAAGTCTCTACTCCTCGGCGCCTGTAAACGCGTTGTTCGAATCAGGTCTGGAAATTATCGAAGCGGGACGCGCCCGTATTACCTTCCAGGCGCAGAAACGATATTTCCACGCTGCGGGGGCGACCCATGGCACGCTCTATTTCAAGATGCTGGACGATGCCGCATTTTACGCGGCCAATTCGCTGGTATCCGATCGTTTTCTGCTCACTACAGGTTTCAACCTTCATTTTACCAAGCCTCTGCGCGAAGGTCGGGTTATCGCTGAAGGCAAGTGGATCAGCGGCAAGCGACGGATCTTTATTGCCGAAGCCCATCTGACGGACGAAGACGGCGACGAGATCGGACGGGGTACGGGCACCTTCATGCGTTCGCACATCGCGCTTTCGGGCATCGATGGCTATCGGCTGCGAGGTTGATCGCATGGTGGACGATCGCATTCCCGCGCATCTCGAAGTGAGCGGTCTGATCCGCGCGGTAGAGGCGGCTGGCGGGTTCGGCATGGTTCTTTCAAAGGGAGAGCGCACTGCCGGAACCTTGATGGTAGTGTGTTGTAATCGCTCCACTTTAGCACGCGCTTACGAGCGGATGCCGCAAGTGGATGGCTCGCGAAAATGGACGATTTCCAAAGAACAAAACCTTGAAAACCCTATGGATTTTCATGAGTTCTGCCAGCGCAGGGGGCGACAGGATCCCGATCTTTGGGTGGTTGAACTGGATATCGACAACGCGGAACGCTTCATCGATGTTGCAGCGCACAATAGTTGACTCTGAAGTTTGATAGCCTATTTGGCGACGGACTTTCCGACAGCGTAGGTTGTTAGGCACCGCAATTCGGCGGTGGCTTTCAGCGCGCAGACGGGGGATGACCGGCAGGTCCGTTGCGAAACGGGGTGTGGGCGACAGACGGTGAGATTACACCGCGTCCGCCAGCCTGCTCAGGTCTCTCACCGCCTCGAGTAACGGGATCCATGAAATTCATCAGCAAGCGCGTCGGGGCTACCGCCCTGGCTGCAACTTTGGTTGCGACATTCTTCGGCGCCGCAGGTAGCGATGCCGTTGCCCAGGACCAGGCAAAGCAGGATTCGCTCGAAACGGCCCGGACTCAATCTGCACCGGCTTTCGCTGCATCTGCCGCGGAACCCGAAGTCCGCTTCGTGATGAACGAGGTAGTGCAGGAACTTCCCGAAGAAGCTGAAGTTCCGGAAATTTCCATTACAGCCCAAAGCGACGCCGCGTCCCTGCGCGAGCTTGTGGGCGATATTGACACCAGCGGTGAAATGTCGCGCGATATGATGTGCCTTGCTCAGGCCGTGTATTTTGAATCGCGCGGAGAACCGCTCGACGGCCAGCTTGCCGTTGCCCGCGTAGTTATCAACCGCGCCGAAAGCTCGCGCTTTCCCGACGACTATTGTTCGGTTGTGACCCAGCGTGCGCAGTTTTCCTTCGTTCGCGGCGGTCGCATTCCTGCTCCCAATCACGGTTCGCACGCATGGATGAAGGCCAAGGCCATTGCCCGCATCGCCCATCGCGACCTTTGGGAAAGCCCTGCGCACGATGCGTTGTACTTCCACGCGACCTATGTACGCCCGCGTTGGGCCGGTCGCATGACGGCCCGCGCGACCATCGATAACCACGTTTTCTATCGCTAGGTTTGTCCGACAGTTTCAACACGTCGCCACTGCTTGGCCCTTCCGGCACGAGCGCAGGCAGGCCCTTTCGCGTCTAGCGAGGACGAAGCTGCGCAGGCGGCCTCGAAACAACAGACCATAAACCTAGTCTTTCAGCTCGACCCACACGGGTGTGTGATCGCTGGCTTTCTCACGCCCGCGATATTCCTTGTCGACACCGGCGGCGGTCATGCGATCCGCCGCCTCGGGTGATAACAGCAGATGATCGATGCGAAATCCGTGATCGCGCTGCCAGGCACCTGCCTGGTAGTCCCAGAATGTCCACACGCCGCCGCGCGGGTTGAACGTGTCGATTGCGTCGGTCCAGCCATCACCCAGCAAACGCGCATAGGCATCGCGCGATTCTGGTTGCATTAGCGCATCGTTCTCCATGGCCTTGACCGACCAGACGTCCTTGTCTTCCGGAATGACGTTGTAATCGCCCAGTACAACGGTGGGCTGTTCCAGCGCGGACAGTTCAGCCATGCGTTCACGCAGCAGCTTCATCCATGCCAGCTTGTAATCGAATTTCGGCCCCGGCTGCGGATTGCCGTTGGGCAGGTAGAGATTGCAGATACGCACGCCGTTGACGTCGGCTTCAAAATAGCGGGCCTGTTCGCCCTCGCCCTCCTTGGGGCCATCGATGCCGAGGCCGCGCTTCGTCTCTAACGGAGCTTCGCCATCGGCGAGGATGGCGACGCCGTTAAAGCTCTTCTGGCCGTGCCAGATTGCCTTGTAGCCAACGTCCTCGAACTCGGACGCCGGGAAGCCTTCATCCTGGGTCTTGATTTCCTGCAGGCAGGCAACGGCCGGGCGGGTTTCTTCCAGCCATTCCTTGAGGCGCGGCAGGCGCGCTTTGATACCGTTGATGTTGTAGCTGGCGATCCGCACGGATGTACTCAGATGCCGAAGGAGCTGCCGCAGCCGCAACCGGCAGCGGCATTCGGATTTTCCACGCGGAAAGCAGCGCCGCCCAGCGATTCGACGTAATCCACCGTGCAACCCGCCACCAGGTCAAGGCTTACAGGATCGACGACGAGCCTGACGCCATCTGTTTCGCTAACCGCGTCGTCGGCTTCCGGAGCATCATCCAAATCGAACTTGTACTGAAAGCCCGAGCAGCCCCCACCCTCTACGGACAGCCGCAAGACGGCAGGCTTGCCCTGTTTCTTGGCAATCAGGCCAATGCGAGAGGCGGCGGCTTGCGTGAGTGTAAGTGAACTGGTCATATCAACCGATGTAGTGGCCTTGCGCCCTACCCTCAAGCGGTCGCGATATATTCGCGCATTTGTTCCGCCTCGGCCTCGATGATTTCAATGCGGTATTTCACCAGATCACCGATGGAAACGAAGCCGACCATCTTCTTGCCATCCATCACCGGAAGATGGCGGATGCGGCGGCGCGTCATCAAGGAAAGCGCCTTCAGCGCATCGGTCTCCAGTTCTATCGTGATAGCGGGCGACGTCATGACCTCGCCAACCGGGCGCGGAAGCACTTCCGCCCCGTCACGCGCGACGCAATAAAGCAGATCGCGTTCCGAGAAGATCCCCGCGATGCCATCGCCATCCATCACCGGCAACGCACCAATCTTCTTGTCGGCCAGCAAAGTGGCAGCCAGCTGGACGCTATCCTGTGGTGTGCAGGAAACGATGGTGTGGTCGCGGTTGGTGACGATTTTGGAAATGGACATTCTCGCTCTCCTTCATGTGTTGTTCGCCGCCGGGGCCCACCGCGATTGTGGCACGACAGGGCGAGTCTGGGCAAATCATGGCCTATTGACCTCTTGCTCTACCAATCTGGCACGGGCATGGCGCGTCTCATGGCCAAGCCTTCCCCGCTCGACGATCCGCAAAATGCCGCCTTTGCATGGGCGCGATACCGCCGCCTGATGCGGCTTATGATGGGTATCACCTTGGCAACGGTGATCATCGCCCTGGCAGTGATCTACAAGCAAGTGGACGAGGTTTCTCCGCACTTCTTTATCGCTGCGGCGCTGGGCATCGGTTTCTCGATGCTGTTGATGAGCGCGCTGATGGGATTGGTTTTCCTGTCCAGCGGCACCGGACATGACGATGCGGTAGAGCACGATCTGGATGAGTTGGACCCGGATGCCGCACGCCCGAATGGCGGGCGCAAGGCCCAGCCAAGGGATCGCCGCACGCTGGGCTGGAAAGAGGGTGCGGAGCGCTAATTGCGCTTTGGCCTGAGGCGAAACTCTTCTACCGGCTGGCCTCCGATCAGGTGTTCCTGGATAATTCGCTCTAGCACCTCTTCCGTGCAGGATCGATACCATACGCCATCGGGATAGACGACCGCGACGGGCCCTGCCTCGCAAACCTGCAGACAGTCAGCCTTGGTCCGCTGCACGCCGCCCTTTCCAGCGATTCCGAGCTGCTTGAGACGGCGTTTGAGATATTTCCAGGCGCGCTCCCCAACTTCGCGTTTGCAGCACTTCTCCTTCTCCGCCATCGCGCAAATGAAGATGTGACGCTCGATTGCCTCCCCGCCTATCTTGGCAAGAGCGCGTTCGGCCTTTTCGATGTCCCGCTCGCTGGTCAGGGCTTCTTTCCGGCGATGCGGGCGATCTCGGCTTTCACAAGCCGCTCGACGATTTCGGGCAGGTTCGCGTCCAGCCATTGGGCCAGCATCGGGCGCATCATCTCGCGCACCAAACCTTCCACCGATGTTTCGCCAGAGCGTACGATCTGTGGCTTGGCAGGAGGGTCGGACAGCATCGCAAGCGCGGCGAGCGACTGTCGCATGGCATCGGCGGCGCGATCGGTGGTGAGTTTTTCTTCGCTCTCGTCGCTGACCTCGATCGGATCGCTCTCGGTTTCATCCTCGTTCAGGGCGGAGCCGATGACACCAAGGTCGAGAATATCGTCCTCTTCGGACTTTTCCGTCTCCTGACGGGCCAGAAGACCTTCGCGACGGCGTGCCTTGTTGGCCTGCGCAGCCTCGCTGGCATCGCGCGCGATCACTTTCTTGATCGAATCGAGAATTTCCTCAACCGATGGTTCGCCTTCCTGCCGCATTCAATTCCCCTGGGTATCCAGCTGTCCTGGTGCCGTATCAGAGTAATCGATGATTTGCGTATCGAATTCTTCCAGCGGCTCGTTGCCGTCAACTTCCCCATCCGGGGCCATGATGTCAACGGTGCGCGAACTGGTGGCGGCAGGTTCGGGGTCGCGCTGCCAATCCCAGATGATGCCGCGCACACGATCGTAATTGTCGATGGGATCGTAAAGCACGCCCTCGTCGCCAAGGCCAAGGTCGCGCGCCTCCGCCCTGCCCATTGCTGCAAGCAGGGAAAAACCGGCGACATAGGCGTTGCGCCGCGCGGTCACGAGCTGGACTTGCGCACTTAGCAATTCCTGCTGCGCATCCAGAATGTCGAGAACCGTCCTGTTGCCCACGGTGTTCTCGGCGCGAACGCCCTCAAGGCTTAACGCGGCAGCGTCGACCGCAGCCTGGCTTGAGGCGATAATCGCACTGGCGGCACGCCAGCTGGAGTAGGCGGCACGCACCTGGGCGATGATGTTGCGTTCCGTGGCGATCACCTGCTCAAGCTGCGCCTGCGCCTGCGCCGTGGCCTGCCGCTGCTGCGCCGCGACGCGGCCACCCTGGAACAGCGGCAAGGTCATGCGGATACCGGCCGTGGCGCTGGTAGCGGTCTGGTCTGCCGTGGTGCCCGGAACGGCGCCCAGCGTACCGAGGAAGTTCTGATAGCCGCCATTGGTGAAAGCGCTGAAGGTGGGCAGACGACCGGCCCCTGCAACCTCGATATCGAAGCCCGCTGCAATGGCCCGCTCCTGCGCTGCAATAAGATCGGGATTGTTCTCCAACGCCACCTGTACCGCCATGTTGGGGCTTTCGGGGAGGCCCGGAAGTGGGGGTGGCGGCTGCAGATCGGTGGGCGCTTCTCCCACTAGCGCGATGTAGTTCTCGCGCGCCGACAGCAGGTTCGCCTCCGCCGTGCGCAGATCGCCACGCGCCAACGCCAGGCGGCTTTCCGACTGCGCCACGTCGGTGCGTGTCAGGTCTCCGATTTCGAACCGGTCGCTGGTGGCTTCTAGGTTGATTGACAGCACTTCGACGTTGTTGGCCGAAAGACCGACCAGTGCCTCGTTCAGGATGACGTTCATATAGGTCGAGACGACCTGCGTGAAAATGGTGCTTTCGGTACCGCGAAGGTCTGCCCGGCCCGCTTCCACCCGGTTCTCCGCCGCCCGGATACCGTTCTTCACTGCCCCACCCTGATATAGCGGAACGGCCAGATCGACGCCCGTATTGATCTGGCGTTCCGGCGCGATGAAGCTGGTGGAGTTCTGGACCAGAAATTCGGAATAGGTTGTGGTGGTGTTGACCGAGGGGAGACCCTGCGACCGTTGTATCACGACATTTTCATCGGTCGCGCGTTGTTGCGCGCGCGCGGCTTCTAGCGTGGGATTGTCGAAATAAGCCTGCGTCAGCGCTTCCTTCAGCGTGTCGGCCGAGGCAGGGGAAGCAAACAAGGCCACGCCCGCCAATGCGGTTGCCAGCCGAAAAGCGGGGCGCATGGTCAGAAGCTCCAGCCCCTGGGCTTGTCGAATTCGCTAAGTTGCGGAATGCCGATATCGTAGACAGGCATCAGCGAGATACCACTGTCGCCCTTCCGGCCTACGGCAATTCGCGTCACACCGCCGGACACGATGCCGGTCACGACGCGCGCGCCATCGGCGAGGCGCCTGGCCAGACCGGCAGGAATTTCCTCTACCGCGCCATCGATTACCAGCAGGTCGGCACCCTTGCCTTTCGTGCCCTTGCCGGTGGCTTCGCGAGGGTCGATAACGGTAAGCTCTGC
This sequence comes from uncultured Erythrobacter sp., assembly GCA_913061345.1. Next base: position 14,830 of record CAJXTZ010000012.1, on the reverse strand, counting down.
CACCATGGGGCGCAGCAGTTCGGCGAGGTAGCCGGAGCCTGCATCCACCACGATAGCCTTTTCCTTGCCGGTGGGCGCGGCTTCTTCCAGCATCTTGCCCTGCACCAGTGGAGCAGGCAGCCATGCGCCGTTTTCGAGGCGGATGGCGCGATCGACATAGGCCACGCCCTTGCTGGCGGCGGGCACGAAATCCTCGCGCGGCACCTGCGACATCCGGCGGATGACGGCGGGCGCGTTGACGCCGCTGGTGCGCAACTGGCTGTCGATCATCGCGCGGCGCGCGGGGCTGCGGGCGATATTGGCTGCTTCGGCAGAATCGAGCGGGTCGGAAATCACTGCGTCAATCTCTCGTGTTTGCTGGACGAAAATCGCCTTAGGGGCTGCCGGGGCGGCGGGCAATGCCCGCGTTGTTGCAATTCCTCACCCGGTTCGTTCACCAGTGGCGATGGACAATGAAACGCCTTTGACCACATAGGCCCCCAATGCCTATGGGCAACTCGACCAAGAGGAGTGCAGAAACGATGAGCGACATGATCACCATTCGTGAAGAGGACCTGATCGAGACGGTGGCCGATGCGCTGCAATATATCTCCTATTACCACCCGATGGATTACATCCACGCGCTGGGAGAGGCCTACAAGGCGGAACAGGGCCCCGCAGCGAAGGATGCGATTGCGCAAATCCTGACCAACAGCCGCATGTGTGCGGAAGGGCACCGGCCTATCTGTCAGGATACCGGCATCGTGAACGTGTTCCTCAAATGGGGTCAGAACTGTCGCCTCGAATCAACCTCAAGCTTACAGGAGGTTGTCGATGAAGGTGTGCGCCGCGCCTACAACCACGCCGAAAACAAGCTGCGCGCCTCCATCCTGGCCGATCCCGCATTCACCCGGCGCAACACACGCGACAATACGCCCTGCGTCCTCTCGGTGGACATGGTGCCCGGCGATACCGTGGGTGTCGATGTGGCGGCCAAGGGCGGGGGTAGCGAGAACAAGTCTAAGTTCAAGATGATGAATCCCAGCGATAATATCATCGACTGGGTGCTCGAACAGATCCCGTCGATGGGAGCCGGTTGGTGCCCACCCGGAATGCTGGGCATTGGCATCGGCGGCACAGCGGAACACTGCATGAAGCTGGCCAAGCAGAGCCTGATGGACCCGATCGACATGGCCCAGCTGAAGCAACGCGGCGCGCATAGCGATATCGAGCAGTTGCGGATCGACATCTTCGACGCGGTGAACGCCCAGGGTGTCGGCGCGCAAGGGCTGGGCGGCCTTTCCACCGTGCTCGACGTGAAAATTCTGGATTGGCCATGCCATGCTGCGGGCAAACCCGTGGCGATGATCCCCAATTGCGCCGCCACGCGCCACGCGCATGTCACGCTGGATGGCAGCGGAGCGGCTTACCTGCCGCAGCCCGATCTGGAGGCATGGCCCGATGTTCACTGGGAGCCCGACGCCGAGGCCAAGCGCGTCAATCTCGACACTCTCACGCCCGAGGAGGTCGCAAGCTGGAAACATGGCGATCGCCTGCTGCTGAACGGCGCCATGCTGACGGGGCGCGATGCGGCGCACAAGAAGATCAAGGACATGCTTGATGCGGGTGAGGAACTGCCCGTCGAGTTCAGGGGCCGTGCGATATATTACGTCGGCCCTGTCGATCCGGTGATGGGCGAAGTGGTCGGCCCTGCCGGCCCCACCACGGCCACGCGCATGGACAAGTTCACCGAGATGATGCTCGACCAGGGTCTGCTCGCGATGATTGGAAAGGCGGAACGCGGCGCGGACGCAGTAGACGTTATCAGCCGTTTCAAGGTCGCCTATCTCATGGCGACGGGCGGCGCTGCATACCTAGTGGCGCGCGCGATCAAGGAATCGAAAGTCGTCGCTTTCGAGGAACTTGGCATGGAAGCCATCTACGAATTCACCGTGAAGGATATGCCGGTAACAGTGGCCGTGGATTCGCAGGGCAACAACGTCCACACGCTGGCCCCGCTGCATTGGCGAGAGAAGATACGGGAGGAAGGGTTGCTGGCCGCGAAATAAGGCCCGTCCCAGCACGAACGCGGTGTCCTGATCGACCAATGGCACACCGGTTTCGATGGAAACCGCTGTGCGGGCTGGTTGGATTTACGCCTGTCGGGTAAACCGGCAGGATGGATTTTGCTGCAAAACCCGAAAGACACACGTCTCGCCTGCCGTTCAAGACGGTGCTCGCATCTGTCGTTGGCTTGTGGGCGACCTATTTCGTCCTCGTTTCCACACGGGCGGAACTGCTTGATATGCCTTTGGCAGACGAACTGCTCTGGCTCCGTCTTCTTTCGGTAGGCGTCGGCATCCTCATCACGCTGGGTCTGTGGGTGGTGTTGCGCGCCTTCGACGGCAGACCGCTATGGACGAAAATAGCCGCTGCGCTGGTGTTCGCGCTGCCTGCTGCATTGCTTAGCGCGCAAGCGAACCGGGTGATATTCGCCGATGCGCAGGCTGCGCTGGACGAGAAGGTCCTGCAGGAATTCGTGCAGACGCGAGGTTTCTCGTCGGACGAAGAAGAGAGCAGCACTCAGCTTTTCGAAGGGTTGACCGAACTGGTTTCCGTCAGCGCGCGGACCCAGTTGATCGAAATCACCTACAGCCGCTATTTCATGCTGCTGGCATGGTGTGCCCTTTATCTGGCGCTTCTGACCGGGGAGAAAGCCCGCGATGCAGAGCGGCGCGAGCAGAAGTTCCGCAACGCTGCGAAGGCTGCGGAACTGCAATCGCTGCGCTACCAGGTAAATCCGCATTTCCTGTTCAACACGCTCAATTCACTGTCTGCGATGGTGCTGACCGGCAAGACCGAAATGGCAGAGCGCATGATCCAGATGATCAGCACGTTCTACCGTCGCAGCCTGGCCGATGACACCACGTCCGACGTGCTGCTGCGTGAAGAAATTCATCTGCAGAAACTTTACCTGGAGATCGAGGCCGTTCGCTTCCCCATGCGGCTGCATACGCACTACGATATTCCTGCCGATCTGGAAAACGCACTGATTCCGGGCATGATCCTGCAACCGCTGATCGAGAACTCGGTGAAGCACGCCGTCGCGCCATCATCGGGTCAGGTCACGATCACGCTGTCGGCGCGTGAGGAATACGACCGACTGGTGGTCACCATATCCGACGATGGTCAAAGCGCGGAAGACCGCGACGACACGCGGCCCGGTTTCGGCATCGGTCTGACCAATGTTCGCGAGCGGCTGGAAGCACGGTTCGGTAACGAGGCGACCGTCGTCTCCGGTAAGGTGCCCGGCGGCTATGCCACGCACCTGCGCATGCCGCTGCGACGCATCAACGAAAGGGCGGCAGCGTGACTTATCGCAGGTTCAATGAAATGGGGAGTATGAAGCGCCATGAACGATAACGAGAACGCGGCTCTCCGAACACTTATCGTCGATGACGAGCCGCTGGCAATCGAGCGGATGCAGGTACTGTGTTCCGAAATACCCCGGCTGACCGTTATCGGCACTGCGAGCGATGGCGAAGCCGCCCTGCGCCTGTCCGAAAAACTCAATCCTGATCTCTTGCTGCTCGACATGACCATGCCCGGCAAGGACGGGCTGCAGGTAGCGCGCGAGGCAGGCAAGCTGGAAACGCCGCCTGCGGTCATATTCGTAACCGCACATGAAAATTTCGCTGTGGAGGCCTTCGATCTCGAAGCCATCGACTACGTCCTGAAGCCGGTCGCAACCGAGAGGCTGGAGCGGGCCATCGAGCGCGCCTTTGCCCGAAAGGATGGCGGCTCCGACCAGACCGAAAATGCGTGGCTCGGCGAATTCTGGGTGCCGCACCGTTCCGAACTGTTGCGGATCGAAGCGTCCGAAGTTTACCGGATAGATGCAGAGCGCGACTATGTGCGCCTGCACGTCGGGGAAACCAGTTATCTGTTGTTGCAGACTATTGCCGGACTCGAAGAAAAGCTGGACCCGGAGAAATTCATCCGCATCCACCGCTCTACGATTCTGCGCCGCGATTTCATCACTGGTCTGAAGCACGAAGGGCTGGGGGTATGGTGCGCAGAACTTGCCGATGGCGAGGAACTGCGGATCGGTCGCACCTATCTGAAAAAGGTGAAGGCAATGGCAGGTCGTTAGAACTTGCCTTTCGGCACCGGTACGAAAAGGGGCGCCTCGCAAATGGCGAAGGCGCCCCTTTTTCGTGATGGCCTTTGAAAGCTGTCAGCCGCCGCGCTGGGCGTCGTTCACGATCCTCGCGAACTGGCGTTCGAGCTTGCGCTTGGCATCGCGATAACACTGCCTGGCCTCACGGGTGCGAGCCCTGGTGCCGACTTGGACATCGTTCATGCCGCAAACCTGCTTTGCAGCGCGGTCGATTCGGCGATCGAGTTCTGCCACACCTTCCTGCGTCGTCAGGTCGAGGTCGCTATGGGTAACGCCGGTGGTGCGACTTTCTACGTTCTGCGCCGAAACGGCCGGAGCGAGGGGGACGCCACTTGTTGTCAGCGCTAGTGCGGCGACACCAAGGACACGGGTTATTGATAGGGGTTTCATCAGGTTCTCCTCCTGTAGCCCCGTAGTTCCTTGTCTATGAAGGGTCGCACCGCAGCCGGTGGGACTGGAACGGCTGCGGTGCGATTACCTGTGTAGAACGGACAGCGAGGCTGCGCTGCTACCGGTCGACCTGCGCGCCTCTCCTGTCGACGAGCAGACCTGGAACCCGACTAAGAGGCTACCGGGTTCCACCAACGACCGATTGCACCGCCAACGCCAATCGTGCAGGAGCGCAGGCGTGGCGTTGATAATCACCTTTCTCATGGGAATGGGCAATTTCGCCTGCCATCAGGCGGTGATTGTCAGCGGGCATCGCATGGTGAAGCAAATACCTCCGCGTACGCTGCGCATTGCCCGCACTTCCAGCCTGACGCTGGAATTCATCATTTTGTGCGGTGCCCTTTACGCGGCGAAGACTGGCGCCCTGCACTGGATTTGGCTGTACGGCGGTTATTTCCTCATTAACCTGACAGCAGCATGGTCAATCGTCACGCGTCGTATCTGACGGGAACTGGCAGGCCACCTTGGCGATTTCAAACATCATGGCAAAAGCACGGCCCCTCTGGCTGGTTCACAATGACGCAAGCGGTTCCAACGATCGCGAGGCTTTGGAGCGGATGAGCGAAAGCTGCGCCGACTATGGTCTGCGCGTTGCTTACAGCACCAGTTTTCCAACCGACGATCTGCCAATGCCTGCAATGCTTGACGCCGCCGGACTCGATCTGGTGGCGATCTTCGCCGGCGACGGTACGGTGAATGCCGCGCTCGATGCGCTGGCGGGCTGGGGCGGCCAGGTACTGGTGCTGCCGGGCGGAACGATGAACCTTCTCTACCACCGCCTGTTCGGCGAGATGGAGCTGGCTGAAGTGCTGAGCCTGGCCGGTAGTGGAAACCTGGTCGTGCGAAGGCCCGGGGTCATCTCCAGCCCTTTGGGCACGGCCTATGCCGGATTGCTGGCGGGGCCGGGCACCAGTTGGAACGAGGTGCGCGAAGCCATGCGTAGTCTCGATGTTCTCACAATGGCGGCGGAAACGCGCGAAGCCTTTGCGCGCACACTCAATGACGAACGTCTGCGATGCATCGAACCGCCGCTGGGTCGGCGAGAAGGCTACCCCTTGGTGTTGCTGGAGCCTCGCGATGGCAGCATCGAGGTGAACGCCTATCATGCCGAAACGACTGCTGAATTTCTCGACCAGTTGTTTGCGCTTGCGAAGCACGACTTTCGCGAAGGACCGCACGATCATATTGGCAGCGAGCAGGCACTGACACTTTCCGGGGCTGACGAGGGCGGGTTTGGCGTGCTGCTGGATGGGGAACCGACCATCGCCGCTCGCTCCACGCGCTTCCAGCTGTCGACTTGCGAGGTGGACCTGCTAGCGGTGCGTACCGATGACTGACACGAAGTTGCTGTTCCACCTTTCCGACATTCACTTCGGGCTTGAGGACAATCACGCGCTGGACTGGGTGAAGCGCGAGATTTCAGAGCGAAAACCTGATGCCGTAGCGATTACCGGCGACCTGACGATGCGCGCCCGGCAACGCGAATTCGATGCTGCAACCGCGTGGATCAAATCGCTGGAAGCGCCCGTAACAGTGGAAGTGGGCAATCATGACCTGCCCTATTTCAACCCGATCGAGAGGTTCTTCAATCCTTACAAGCGCATCCGCGTCATCTCCGACAAGGTGGAGCGGGAAATCGATCTGCCCGGCCTCGCCATAATTCCGCTGAAGACGGTGCGCCGGTGGCAGCCGCGGTTGAACTGGTCGAAAGGTTGGGTAACAAAAGCGGCGCTGGATCGATGCCTGACTGCGCTCGACGCTCTGCCCGCTGGAACGCAGGCGCTGGTTACCGTCCATCACCCGCTGCGCGAAGTTGGCACCCAGGGAACCGCCTTGACGATGCACGGGCAAAAGGCGCTGAACGAACTGGCGCAGCGCCCGGTGCTGGCCGTGCTGTCGGGCCATGTGCATGACGCCTTCGATATCATGGAGGAAACGGTCCACGGAAAAGTCCGGATGATCGGTGCGGGCACCCTGTCGCAGCGCGTCCGCTCCACTCCGCCCAGCTTCAACGAACTGCGCTGGGATGGCGAGTCTCTGCAGGTAAAGGTGCGAAATCTGGAGGACGTCAGGACGCGCGACATGATGATCCGCGATGTTCCTGAAGATGCAATGCCGCCGCGCAAGCCGGGTGAACCTGTGGCACCAGTGGGCCGGGTACCGCGAACCGATCCGCCGGTTCATTAATAAAGGGCCACGCTGTTCGAGAAATTTGAACGGCTTTTCCAATGCCAGTTATTCCAGATTTACCATCGAACCTGCCTTTTCCGGCGGTTTGTCGATTAATCGGACCACTTGGTCGCAACGACGGGATCGGACTTGCTGGTTTCAGCGTAACGTGCCGGAATGACAACCAAAGTCCTAATCGTCGAAGACGACCTGTTGAACCGCATGTTCTACGAGGCGGTTTTCAACCAGCGCGGGTACGAGCTGATGCTCGTGGACGATGGCGCACGCGTGCTGGATGCAGTGGGCGACTTCGCCCCCGATCTCATCACGATGGATATTCATCTGCCCCACGTTTCGGGGCGCAAGCTGATCCGCGAGATCAAGCGCAACCCCGAAACCGCGCAAATTCCGATTCTCGCCATCACTGCCTATGCCGGTAAGCGCGACGAGGAAGGTATCCGCCGTGCAGGCGCGAGCGGCTATCTCGCCAAACCGCTTTCTATCGATCAGCTGCTGGACGAGGTCGACACTTTGCTGGGCGAACCGGTTCACTAAACCTGCGAGCCGAATCCGCCCGTTTGCACCTTGCAAAAAAAGGGCGACCCCTCGTGGGAGCCGCCCTTCGCATTTTCCTCCGTCGAGGAAACTCTTGGGAAGCGCGAGTAGCGCTTCGATACTTAGCGCTTGCTGAACTGGAAGCTGCGGCGTGCCTTGGCACGGCCGTACTTCTTGCGCTCGACCACGCGGCTGTCGCGGGTGAGGAAGCCAGCGGCCTTGACGGTGGCGCGCAAGGCAGGCTCGTAACGGGTCAGGGCCTGGCTGATGCCATGCTTCACCGCGCCGGCCTGGCCGGACAGACCGCCGCCGGAAACGGTGGCGACCACGTCATACTGGCCTTCACGGTCGGAGATCGTGAACGGCTGGTTGATCACCAGTCGCAGCGTCGGACGGGCGAAATAGACTTCCTGGTCCTTGCCGTTGACGGTGACCTTGCCGGTGCCGGGCTTCAGCCACACGCGAGCAGTAGCATCCTTGCGGCGGCCGGTTGCATAGGCACGACCCTGCGCGTCAATTTCCTGTTCGCGCAGCGGCATTGTGGGGGCAGCGGGAGCCGCATCGTCACCACCGGCAGTATCGGCCGCAGGTGCATCGCCAACCACTTCTTTCAGATCGGCGAGATCGGTTGCGGTGTTGTTTTCTTCGGTAGCCATTATGCGGACACCTTGTTCTTGCGGTTCATCGAGGCAACGTCGAGCACTTCGGGCTTCTGGCCGTCATGCGGGTGCTCTGTGCCGTTGTAGAGGTGCAGCGCCTTCATCTGCGCGCGGCCAAGCGGACCCGTGGGGATCATGCGCTCGACGGCCTTTTCCAGCACGCGCTCGGGGAAGCGACCTTCGAGGATCTTCTCGGCGGTGGTTTCCTTGATGCCGCCGGGATAGCCGGTGTGCTTGTAATAGACCTTCTTGGCAGCCTTGTTGCTGGTGAACTTCACCTTGTCGGCATTGATGACGATGACATGGTCACCGCAATCGACGTGCGGGGTGAAGCTCGGCTTGTGCTTGCCGCGCAGGATGTTGGCGATGATCGAAGCAAGGCGGCCGACGACGAGTCCCTCGGCGTCGACGATATGCCACTTCTTTTCGACCTCTGCCGGCTTGATCGACCGGGTGGTCTTGCTCAGAGCCTTCATGGCTTTATTCCTCAAAAAATCAGTGCGAATGGATCGCCGCTGTCCGAATCGCAGGCGCGTTACCGGCTTTCGAAGCAGCGAAGGCGCGGCATTTGTCGCTTCGGGGGCTGCAAGTCAAGCAAATCCGGGCCTCTCGAGAGAGGTAAAATAATACCGCAGGGTTCCGTGAGAATTATCCCTCGCCGGTTTCGGACAACGAATCTGCCAACCAGCCAAGCGTTTCGGGCGGCGCGCTGTCTGCCAACCAGCCGCATATCGCCGGTGTATCATAGGGATGCAACTCGGCCAGCCTTGTAGTGACTCCATCGAGCACGTCGGCGCGCGTTTTGAACAATACACCCACTTCGGTGGCGGATTGCACTTTTCCTTCGTAACGGAAGACCGATTGCATGGGCGGCACGATATTTGCGCAGGCGACCAGCCCCTCCTCGAGCAACCTCTTGGCGACAGCCATGGCGTTCTCCGTCGTATCGAACGGACTCCAGACCAGCGCTGCCTGCCGCGTATCGGGCTGGGTCAAGATCGCGCGCTGCCCACCACATGCGCTCCCCAGGCAAAAGCAGCCACAAGCAGCGCTCCTACGAGTTGGTGCGCAACGGCAAGCCACAGGTCGACACCGGTCATGACGGTGGCGATGCCCAGCACGATCTGGATGCCGAATGCGCTGTGAATCGCGATGGATGCGCGCCGGTTCAGCGGCTTCACGCGAAGGGCCATCACCACCAATGCCGCCACAGCGATCCAAGCCCACCAGCGATGGAGGAAATGCAGCCAGAAGGGATCGTGCGTAAATGTCCACCACGCGCCGCGCGACCAGTCCGCTTCCGGCACAAGCTGGCCCTGCATTAGTGGCCAGGTGTCGGATGCGAGGCCCGCGTTCAATCCGGCCACCCATGCACCCAGCAGCAGTTGAAAAAATAGAATGATGCCGACGATCCACGACAAGCCAGTGAAGCGGGCGGGAATGGTCTTGGCGTGCGCATCGATTTCGCGCAGGTCCAGCGCAGTCCACACCAGCCCGCCAAGGGTTACAAAGGCTGTCAGCAGGTGGATCGAGAGCCAGAAATGCGAAACGTCGGTCATCTCGCTGCCAAGGCCGGAGCGCACCATGAACCACCCGAACGCACCTTGCATACCGCCAAGCGCCAGCAGGGCGACGAGGCGCGGCTTGTAGCCTTGCGGGATTGCCCCACGTAGCCAATACCAGGCCAGGGGCAGGGCAAAGGCAAGACCGATCACGCGTCCCAGCAGTCGGTGGAACCATTCCCAGAAGTAAATGAACTTGAATGCGGCCAGGTCCATTCCCGCTGGCCCCGTCACGTTCTGGTATTCGCCGGTCTGCTGGTACAGATCGAACTCGGTCTGCCAGTCGGCCTCGCTTAGCGGGGGCAGCGCACCTGTCACCGGCTTCCATTCCGTAATCGACAGCCCGCTTTCAGTCAGCCGCGTAATCCCGCCGACGACGACCATGATGAGAACCAGCATGGCCACGGCGAAAAGCCATCGGGCTAGGGCAAGTGGGCGAGCGCCTGGCTGGACGCCTGATGGATCAGCGGAGATTGCCTGTACGACCATAACCGTCGCGATCTGCAACTTTACCGACCGGATCGCAAGCATCCCTTTTATTGGTAGCCGTGCGGCGGGACGAATGTTGCAACATTCCCCCTTGCGCAATGTTATGACGTTACATACATGCTCGTTATGGCTTCGATCACCCCATGGATTCGCGGTCGCCTCGATCGCGCTGGCGTCATGCTTTCAGCGCTGTGCCTCGTGCATTGCGTGCTGGGCCTGGTGCTGGTGGCCGGCCTGGGGCTGGGCGGCACATTCCTGCTCGAGCCGGATCTGCATCGGTGGGGCCTGCTGCTGGCCACCATTATCGCGGGCGTTGCTATCGGCATCGGCGCCATTCGCCATCGCCGCGCCAAGCCTTTCGTGGTGGCGATGACCGGCCTTACCTTCATGGGCGGCGCACTGGCCGTTGGTCATGGGTTCGAGGAGGCCGTTCTCACCATGATCGGTGTCACGCTTGTTGCTGCGGGGCACATCCTCAACTTGCGTCACGCCTGACAGGGCTTATGTGGCGCTGGTGATGACCCAGCCAAAATCCCTTACCGTCAACGGCGAAACTCGTCGAACTCCTGCCGCCACCATCGCCGATCTCGTGCGCGAACTGGGCTTGAAGCCGGAGAAAGTTGCGGTTGAGCGCAATGGCGAGATCGCACCACGCTCTACTCTGGAACAGGTGTCACTGGCTGAGGGCGACCAACTGGAAATCGTGCATTTCGTGGGTGGAGGCTCCGGCGCCGATGACGACAGCTGGGAAGTCGCCGGTCATCGTTTCAACAGCCGGTTGATCGTGGGCACTGGCAAGTACAAGGACTTTGCCCAGAACGCCGCCGCGGTAGACGCTGCCGGGGCCGAGATTGTGACCGTGGCCGTGCGCCGCGTGAATATCTCCGATCCCAGCCAGCCCGTGCTGATGGACCATATCGATCCAAAGAAAGTCACCTATCTTCCCAACACCGCAGGCTGCTTTACCGCCGATGATGCCATCCGCACTCTGCGTCTTGCGCGCGAAGCGGGCGGCTGGGACCTGGTGAAGCTGGAAGTGCTGGGAGAGGCAAAAACGCTCTATCCCAACATGGTGGAAACCATCCGCGCCTGCGAAGTGCTGGCCAAGGAAGGCTTCAAGCCGATGGTATATTGCACCGACGATCCAATCGCCGCGCAGCAGCTGGAAGAAGCAGGCGCGGTTGCGATCATGCCACTTGGTGCGCCGATCGGCTCCGGTCTCGGCATTCAGAATCGGGTGACGATCCGTTTGATCGTGGAGGGTGCGAAAGTGCCGGTGCTGGTTGATGCGGGGGTCGGCACGGCATCCGACGCTGCCGTCGCGATGGAACTGGGCTGCGACGGCGTTCTGATGAACACCGCGATCGCAGAGGCGAAAGACCCCATCCGCATGGCGCGCGCAATGAAGCTGGCTGTAGAAGCGGGCCGCGAAGCCTATCTGGCGGGCCGCATGGGGCGGCGCAAATATGCCGATCCCAGTTCTCCATTGGCTGGGCTGATATAGTTTGATTGTTCCTCAAACGACGGGCGCTGCGCGTCCGCGCAGCTTGGCTTTCCTCGCATAAGCTCGGGCGCGCGTTCGCGCTTGCGGTCGCTTCGCGCCCGAGACTTTTGCCAGCCAGATAGCTTTGTGCAGAAAACGGTCCGCGCCCAGCGGACCGCAAGGCCGAAGGGCCGCCCGCAGCGGGCGCAGCTTGCTGCGCGTCGAGCGAGGACGAAGCCGCGGAGGCGGCTTCGAAAAACAAACACTTTAAAAACAAAATACCCATCCACACCAATAATTAACCATAGGCGCGCACACCTTTCATTCTGTCCGCAAAGGAAGGGTCGCAATGGGCTACGAATCAAAGACATTTTCGCTGACGATCGCAGAAATGCGCGAATTCGCAGGGTTTGATGAGCATGAGCAACGCTTTATCGAACGTTCGCTGGATATCGCGCTGGCACGGGGCGATGCCTTCAAAAGCTGGAGCGGCTCTGCTGCAGACCAACGCGCCATTCGCGGGCAATACCTTGCATACCGCGAACTTCGGCAATTGCGCGCGGTTATACCGCAGGGCAATAGTTTCGACGGGATCGAAAGCCTGATGGGCACGCTGATGCGCATTTCCGCGCAAGATCTTGCAACGGAGCAGCTGGAAAGCTTTTCCGCTTACCGATTCCTGTACGAGCGCCTGCTGGGCGCTGCGGTGCGGCCATTCCTTCCGGCAGCCTTCTGCGCGGCAGCCGCGCTGCCTCAGATTCGCCCGCAACGCCGCCGGATGCTGCTGCAAAGCCTGAGCGAGGCGGCAGCTACGGCGCCTGCATGGTCAACGCAGGAACCGGCCTTCTACCCGGAAAAGATCGAGATCGAAGCTGCTTGAACGGCGAAGTGCGGGGCCTGCTATATCGCGCTAGGCCCCGGCACGCTCGATCAGAACGCCACTTGCGCCCCGGCGAGGACCACGTTCGTATCCACGCCCTGCTCGGACCATGTGCTGCCATCGGAGAAATTCCCGCCCGACAGGAAGTTGAGCGGCACGAAGCCGTCGACGTGCACGAATTCGCCGAACAGGTTGACGTTGGGCATGGCGAACCACGATCCGCCCAGCACGATCTGGTTCTGCCGTTCCCACGGCGCTCCATCCTCGCCCGAGATAAACTTCGAGAACTCCGCCGAAAGCGCGAAGGCGCGGCGCTGGGAACTTGCCAGTTCCTCGCCAAAGCCCACGCGCCCGCCGAACGTAAAGGACTGCGCCTTCACCGCGCTGAACTGGCTTAGCGGATTGCGCGGATCGGGCACCTGCGTCCCCGCCCATTCATCCGTCGTGGTGGCATATTCGCCCAGCAGTGTGACCGGTCCATAGGTCAGGCGCCCATAGGCAGCGACACCCGGATTGTTGTCAGCACACGGGTTGAAGTGGAACACCGGGTAGCCCTGGCAATAGGCGGTGCCGTGCTGGTAGCTGGCGCCCACCATCAGCGCATTGCCTTCGCCGCCCAGGCCCAGCGTATACCGCCCGTCAAAGGCGAAATTGTTCGCCCGCGAGGGGACAGATGTGCCCAGCACCGGGTTGTTCGCGGCGCGGAACTGCGAACCGCCCTGTATCAGCATACCGCGCAGGTGCAGCCCGCCTGCAACGAACCCGGCCTGCGCCCCGTAGGCGAGGCCCGCAAAAGCGTGCCAGTTGGTGGAATTGGTGAAAGGGCTGACCGTGTCATTCAGTCCGAAAGGCACATCCATCTTACCTAGAAGCGCATAGACCGGCAGCGTATCGAGATCGCCGTACATTACCCAGCCGCGGCGCAGTTGCACCTGGTTGCGTGTAAGCGCGGTGATCGTCCCCTGGCCAAAGCTCTGCTGGGGATCGTAGAGAAACTCGGCATAGGCCGTGACGCGCGGAGCAACGCGGGCGGTCAGCGCAAGCGTGGCGGAATGCAGCACCGCTTCGGAAACGTGATCGCCCAGCTGGTTGGCGCTGGTGGGGTGGCGCATCAGGTAGCCGAACTTGTCCTGCGTATCGGTCCACTGGTAATTGGCAATCGCCGTGACCTGCCCTGACAGCGTGACCCGGTCGGAAAGTTCGCCTTCCTGTAACGCGGCCAGTTGGATAAGCGGCTTGGTGTTCACGTTTTCGGCGTGATCCAGCACGCGATAGGCGTAAGTGGGGTTGGTGCCGACGAAATTCTCCGATCCCGCCACCTGCATCTCGCGCGGATCATCGACCTCGGTGACGGTATCGACCGGGCCGCTCGAACTGTTGCCGTTGCTCGCCACCATCGTACCGCCGGGAATGCCATCTTGTGCGGTGGCCGCCGGACCGCTGGCATCCGGGGCGGAAAGGGTGAGAGTTCCTGCCTCGTCGGTCGCGATGTCGCCCTGTAGCGCATCGACCTGCGCCCGCAATTGTGCGTTTTCGGTTTCGAGTTGCTGGAAGCGCGCTTCCAGAGCCTCCAGCCGTTCCAGCATCGCTGCATCCTGCGCGGCTGCCGGCATGGCAACAGCAATCGATACGCCAGCCAGCAAACTGGCAACACCCGTGCGCAAACGGCCATGCGGCGCATGGCTGCGGACAGTAGAACCCATGATAACACTTCCCCTGTTTGTCCCGCCGCGCACGTTGCGCTGGAACAGTCCTTGATCCCGGCAACGCGCGTGCGCGCTGCGACAGGCCCGGTGGGTTAGAGGCAGAGCCTTTAAAAGAGGTTTACCGTGCGTTGCCCAATTGACGCGAGGGTCGTCAATACAGGGCTTCGAGCCGATCCTGATAGTTTTCGCGGATCTGCATGCGGCGGATTTTCAGCGTCGGCGTCATCATGTCGTTATCCACGGTGAACGCCTCGTCAGCAAAAACGAACTTGCGTACTTTCTCGACCACGGAGAGATCCTGATTGGTGCGGTCGATCGCGGCTTTGATGGATGATCGGAAAGCAGGAAGTTCCTGCAAGGCCGCCATATCGAATGCCTCGCCGTTCTCGCGCGCCCACAGCGCCGCCCATTCTGGGTCGGGCACGATCAGCGCGACCATGTAAGGCTTCTTGTCTCCCGACACCATTGCCTGACTGATCTCGGGCTGAAGGGTCAGCATCCCTTCCAGCTTTTGCGGCGCGACGTTGTCGCCCTTGTCGTTGACGATGATATCCTTCTTGCGGTCGGTGATCTTGATCCGGCCCTTGTCGTCGATATGGCCGACATCGCCCGTGTGCAGCCAGCCATCCTGTATGGTGGCTTCGGTATCTTCGGGACGTTGCCAGTAACCCCTGTCTCTTATACACATCTCCGAGCCCACGAGACTAGGCATGATCTC